>NC_006349.2:1993182-2325379 GCF_000011705.1 Burkholderia mallei ATCC 23344
TCTCGAATCCGATCTATGGCTATACATCGATCGGCAATCCGAACCTGAAGCCCGAGACGAGCGACACGCTCGAAGCGGGCCTGCGCGGCACGCTCGGCACCGGCTACGGGCCGCTGCGCTACAGCGTCGCCGCGTTCGCCGGCCGCTATCGCAACTTCATCTCGCAGCGCACGGTAGGCGGCAGTGGCCGGCCGAACGATCCGCTCGTGTTCCAGTACGTAAACTTCGCGAACGCGCGCATTCACGGCTTCGAGGGACGCGCCGAATGGGTGATGCCGAATGGCTTCACGCTGAAGACGGCGATGGCGTTCACGAAGGGCACGACGCAGGACAACGGCGCGGCGAGCGAGCCGCTCGATACGGTCAACCCGTTCTCCGCCGTGTTCGGCGTGCGCTACGAGCCGAGCGAGCGCTGGTTCGCGCAGGCGGACCTGCTGTGGCAGGCGGGCAAGCGCGGCCGCGACGTGTCGTCGGCCGCGTGCCAGAAAAAGACCTGCTTCACGCCGCCGTCGTCGTTCGTCGTCGATCTGCGCGGCGGCTACCGCTTCAACAAGCACGTGAGCGCCTACCTCGGCATTCACAACCTGTTCGACCGCAAGTACTGGAACTGGTCGGACGTGCGCGGCATCGCCGCCGATTCGAACGTGCTCGACGCATACACCGCCCCGGGCCGCAGCGTCGCGGTCAGCATGAAGGTGGATTTCTGATGCGGCCCGCACGCTTTTTTCCCAACCCGACCGCCCGGCAATCGAGGATCTCCGACATGATGAACACCGCCGCCCCCGCCGCTTCGCCCGCCCGCGCGCTCGCGCCCGACGAGCTGCGCGACGCGTTCCTGCACCTGAAAGAAACCCGCAAGCTGCGCAACCGCGACGTCGCGCAACTGCTCGGCGTGAGCGAAGGCGAGGCGCTCGCCGCCTTCGCGGGCGAGCGCGTCGTGCGGCTCGAATCGAGCTTCGTCGAGCTGTTCGAGGAGATGCCGCGCTTAGGCGGCGTGATGGCGCTCACGCGCAACGCGGCCGCCGTGCACGAGAAGGACGGCGCGTTCGAGCAGATGAGCCACGACGGCCCGGTCGGCCTCGCGCTCGGCGCGATCGACCTGCGCATCTTCTACCGCAACTGGGCGGCCGGGTTCGCCGTCTACGAGCCGACCGCGCACGGCGTGATGAAGAGCCTGCAGTTCTTCGACGCGCAGGGCGACGCGGTGCACAAGGTCTACCTGCGCAAGCACAGCGATCACGCCGCGTTCGACGCGTTCGTGTCGCGCTGGCGGATGCCCGTGCAATCGCCGGCGTTCGCGGTCGAGCCCGCGCCGCCCGCGCATGTCGAACGGCCCGACGGCGAGATCGACGCCGCGGGGCTGCGCGCCGCGTGGGACGCGATGACGGATACGCACCAGTTCCACGGCGTCGTGCGCCGCCACGGCGTGTCGCGCACGCAGGCGCTGCGGCTCGCCGGCGCGTCGCGCGCGCATCGCGTCGCGACCGACGCGGCGCGGCGCGTGCTGGAGCGCGCCGCGCAGACGCGGCTGCCGATCATGGTGTTCGTCGGCAACCGCGGCATGATCCAGATCCACACCGGCGCCGTGACGAACATCCGCCGCATGGGCACGTGGATCAACGTGCTCGACGAGGATTTCAACCTGCATCTGCGCGAGGATCTCGTCGCGTCCGCGTGGGTCGTGAGAAAGCCGACGAGCGACGGCGCCGTCACGTCGGTCGAGCTGTTCGACGCGGCGGGCGACAACATCGCGATGTTGTTCGGCGCGCGCAAGCCCGGACAGCCGGAACTCGCGGGCTGGCGCGAACTGGCGGGCGCGCTGCCGAGGCTCGACACGGCGGATGCGGCGGATGCGGCGACCGTCGCGCATGCCGCCGACGTCCCCGTCGCGACCGACGCCGGAGCCGCGCGATGAGCAAGCCGCCGCGCATCGATGCCCGCCGGCGCGCGTGGCTCGCGGGCACGGGCGCGCTCGTGTTCGCGGCCGCGCATCCGGGCGCGTTCGCGCGCGCGCCGGCGAGCGCGCCGCCCAAGCGCGTGGTCGCGATCGGCGGCGCGCTCGCCGAGACGATCTACGCGCTCGGCGGCGCGCGAACCGCGCGCTACGAACTCGTCGGCACCGACACCACGTGCACGTATCCGGAAGCCGCGCGACGGCTGCCGAAGGTCGGCTACCAACGCGCGTTGTCGACGGAAGGCTTGTTGTCGCTGCGCCCCGATGTCGTGCTCGCGTCGGCGGAAGCCGGCCCGGCGGCCGCGCTGTCGCAGCTCGCGCGCGCGGGCGTCGCCGTCACGACGTTCGACGAGGCGCACGATGTCGAATCGGTGCGCCGCAAGATTCGCGGCATCGCAAACGCGCTGTCGCTGCAGGCGACGGGCGACATGCTGCTCGCGCGCTTCGATCGCGACTGGCTCGCAGCGCGCGCGGCGGCGGACGCCGCGCCGCCGCGCGGGCGCGAGCGCACGCCCGCGCGCGCGCTGTTCGTGCTGAACCACACCGGCAACCAGGCGCTCGTCGCCGGCCAGCAGACGGCCGCCGACGCGATGATCCGCTACGCGGGCGCGCACAACGCGATGCAGGGGTTCGACCGCTACAAGCCGCTGACCGCCGAGGCGCTCGTCGCGGCGGCGCCCGACGTCGTGCTGATCACCGACGAAGGGTTGCAGGCGGCGGGCGGGCGCGATGCGCTGCTCGCCGCGCCCGGCTTCGGCGCGACGCCGGCCGGCCGCGCGCGGCGCGTCGTGTCGCTCGATGCGCTGTTTCTGCTCGGCTTCGGGCCGCGCCTGCCGCAAGCGGTCACCGCGTTGCAGCGGCGCCTGAACAGTGTGCTCGCATGAACGGGCGGCTTCGACGGCGTTTGGCCGGCCGAGCGCCGGGGCGGGCCGCGCGGCTTCGCGTCGCGCCGCGCGCGTGCGCAATCGTTCGAACGCCTGAGCGCACGGCAACGCGCGCTCGCCTCGCTTGCGCCGCTTGCGCCGCTTGCGCCGCGCGCGAGGCGTGCCGCTTCGCGCGCGGCGCGGCGACCGTCGCCGCCGCGCGCGCACCGCAGGCCGGGTGCCGCGCATACGCCTCGAGCGCGCCACCCCTCCCGTTCGACTTCACGCGATGAGCCTCGCCGCCCGCCGCCATTCGGCCCGCCCGATATCCGCCGAGCGCGGTTCGACCTGCGCGTCGCGCGCCCTCGCCGCACTGCGCCGGCGACGCGCGCGATGGACGCTCGCCACGCTGATCGCCGCGCTCGCCGCCGCGTCGATCGCCGCACTCTGCATCGGCGCGTACCGGCTCTCGCCCGCGCAGTTGCTCGGCGCGCTCACCGCCACCGATGCGCAGCTCGCGGGCGACGCGGCGCTGCGCCAGGCGCGCGCGGTGCTCGTCGACATCCGCGCGCCGCGCGTCGTGCTCGCGCTCTTCGTCGGCGCGGGCTTCGGCGCGGCCGGCGCCGCGATGCAAGCGCTCTTTCGCAATCCGCTCGCCGATCCGGGCCTGATCGGCGTATCGAGCGGCGCGGCGCTCGGCGCATCGGCGCTGATCGTGCTCGGCCCGCTCTTCGCCGCGCGGCTCGCGCTCGGCTTGCTGCCCGTCGCCGCGTTCGCCGGCGCGCTCGCGGTCGCGGCGCTCGTCTACCGGCTCGCCGTCGCGCGCGGCCGGCTCGCGCTGCCGCTGCTGCTGCTCGCCGGCATCGCGATCAACGCGCTCGCCGGCGCGGGGATCGGGCTTCTCACCTACCTCGCCGACGATGCGCAACTGCGGTCGCTGACGTTCTGGAGCCTCGGCAGCGTCGGCGGCGCGCAATGGCGCACGATCGCCGCCGTCGCGCCGTTCGCGCTCGCCGGCTGCGTGCTGCTCGCGCGCGAGCGACACGCGCTGAACGCGCTGCAGCTCGGCGAAGCCGAAGCGATGCATCTCGGGGTGCCGGTGCCGCGCGTGAAGCGGCGCGTGCTCGTCGGCACCGCGATGTGCGTCGGCGCGCTCGTGTCGTGCACCGGCGCGATCGGTTTCATCGGGCTCGTCGCACCGCATTGCGTGCGGCTCGCGGCGGGCGCCGATCAGCGCATCGTGATACCGGGCGCGGCGCTTTTCGGCGCGCTGCTCGCGGTGGCCGCCGATCTCGCCGCGCGCACGCTCGCCGCGCCGGCCGAGATTCCGCTCGGCATCCTGACCGCGCTGATCGGCGCGCCGTTCTTTCTAGCGCT
Source organism: Burkholderia mallei ATCC 23344 (assembly GCF_000011705.1). Classification (NCBI taxonomy): domain Bacteria; kingdom Pseudomonadati; phylum Pseudomonadota; class Betaproteobacteria; order Burkholderiales; family Burkholderiaceae; genus Burkholderia; species Burkholderia mallei. The sequence continues at coordinate 1,997,377 of NC_006349.2, forward strand.
GCTCTGGAAGCGGCGCGGCGCGCTGGGAGGATGACGTTGCGCACGCGCCTTCGGCGCCGACCTGCCGGACAGGCCGACGACGTTCGCGCGCGGCGAGCGTGCCGCCGCATCGGCACGCTCGCCGCCGCGATGCCGAACGCGAGCGTGGGCGCCGTTTCGCGAGCGGCGTGGTCGATTCGCGTTGAGTTCGTCGAGTTCATCGAATCCATCGAGTCCATCGAGTCCTTCGGGTCCTTCGGGTCCTTCGAGTCCTTCGAATCCTTCGAGTCCTTCGAGTCCTTCGAGTCCTTCGAGTCCTTCGAGTCCTTCGAGTCCTTCGAGTCTCAAGTCCATCGAACTCATCTGACTCATCGAGTTCATCGAACCCGAACCCGAACCCGAACCCATCGAGAGCCTCATCGAAAACCCATCGATAGTCCACCCATAGCCCATCGAACGCCATGCTGAATGCCGACCATCTTCACGTCGCGCGCGACGGCCGCGCGATCCTGAACGACCTGTCGATCCGGATCGCGCCCGGCTGCGTCACCGCGCTGCTCGGCCGCAACGGCGCGGGCAAGAGCACGCTGCTCGGCGTGCTCGCGGGCGACCTGCCGGCCGGCGGCCTCGCGCGCGGCGCGACGGTGCGCGGCGGCGTCGCGCTGAACGGCGAGCCGCTTCACGCGATCGACGCGCCGCGCCTCGCACGGCTGCGGGCGGTGCTGCCGCAGGCGTCGCGGCCCGCGTTCGCGTTCAGCGCGCGCGAGATCGTGCTGCTCGGGCGCTACCCGCACGCGCGCCGCGCGGGCGCGCTCACGCATGCGGACGGCGAGATCGCGTCGCAGGCGCTCGCGCTCGCCGGCGCAACGGCGCTCGATGCGCGCGACGTGACGACGCTCTCGGGCGGCGAGCTTGCCCGCGTGCAGTTCGCGCGCGTGCTCGCGCAGCTCTGGCCGCCGCCCGGCGCGGCGCAGCCGCCGCGCTACCTGCTGCTCGACGAGCCGACCGCCGCGCTCGACCTCGCGCATCAGCATCAATTGCTCGACACGGTTCGACGCCTGTCGCGCGACTGGAACCTCGGCGTGCTGACGATCGTCCACGATCCGAATCTCGCCGCGCGCCACGCGGATCGCATCGCGATGCTCGCGGACGGCGCGATCGTCGCGCAAGGCGCGCCCGCCGACGTGCTGCGCCCCGAGCCGATCGCGCGGTGCTACGGCTTTCGCGTGCGGCTCGTCGACGCGGGCGACGGCGTCGCGCCCGTCATCGTGCCCGCGTGAACGACGCGCGAGCGGCACATGAGCGGCCGCCGCGCCCGCGGCGACGTGTCACCCGGCGTCGGCCGCCTGAAACGCCTTCAGCCGCCAGCCGCGCCGCACGGCGAGCATCCTGAGCGCGAATCCCACGGCCAGCGCGACGACGGTCGCGAAACCTTGCGCGGCACCGATCGCCTTCATGCCGACATACAGCCCACCCGTCAGCAGCGCGATGCTCGCGTACAGCTCCTTGCGCAGCACGAGCGGCATCTCGTTGCAGAGCAGGTCGCGCAGCATCCCGCCGCAAACGCCGGTGATCGCGCCCGCGAGCACGATCACGACCGGGCTGCCGTTCACGGCCGCCGCGACATCGCAGCCGATGATCGAGAACGCCGCGAGCCCGAGCGCGTCGACGGCCGTGAACAGCGACTTCAGCCGCGCGACGTGCGTCGCCGTCATCGATGCGAACGTCGCCGCCGCGAGCGTCAGCAGCAGGTATTCGGGGTGCGCGACCCAGGTCAGCGGATAGCGGCCGAGCAGCACGTCGCGCACCGTGCCGCCGCCGAGCGCGGTCACCGCGCCGACGAGCGCGAGGCCGAACCGGTCCATCCCGCGCTGCATGCCCATCAGCGCGCCCGACATCGCCTCGGCGACGATCGCGATCAGGTAGAGCGTATGCATGGCCGTCCCCGCTCAGTCTTCGGTGCGAAACAGCTCGAGCACGCGCGCGCGCTCGGCCGCATCGACGGCGGCCGGCGTCGGCGCACCCGCCGCCCCTGCCGCGCTCGCCGGCGCGCCGCCGTCCGCCGGCGCACCGCGCGCCGCGCCGCACGCGAACGGGCTGCGCACGAACGGCGGCAGCGACGGCGCGCACTTGTCGCCGTTCGCGTATTCGGCATAGACGAAATCGCCGTCGACGAGCGCGACGTCCGCGGGCGGCGTGCGCTCGATCGCGCCGCGGCCGTCGACCGCGGTCTTCATGTAGTCGACCCACACGGGCAGCGCGGCCGACGAGCCCGTCGCGCGGCCGAGGCTGCGCGGCGCGTCGTAGCCCATCCAGACGACCGATACGACGCCCGACGAATAGCCGGCGAACCACACGTCCTTCGAGCCGTTCGACGTGCCGGTCTTGCCCGCCGCGTCCGCGCGCTTGAGCGCGACCGCGCGGCGCGCGGTGCCGTGCGCGACGACGTCGCGCAGCATGCTGTCCATCACGAACGCGTTGCGCGCCGAGATGACGCGCACGCCGGGCGCGAGCTGCGCGTCGAACAGCGCGCCGCCGTGCCGCTGCCGCACCGATTCGATGAGGCGCGGCTCCATGCGCACGCCGCCGTTGGCGAACACGCCGTAGGCGCTCGCCACCTCCAGCGGCGTCGCCGAGCCCGCGCCGAGCGCGAGCGGCAGCGACGCGGGGTTGCGCAGCGGCTCGAAGCCGAAGCGCGCCGCGTGCTGCTGGACGAAATCCGGCCGCGCGACCTGCATCAGGCTCACCGCGACGAGGTTCTTCGAGCGCATCAGCCCGCGCCGCACCGGAATGAAGCCTTCGTAGTGGTTGCCGAAATTGCGCGGCCGCCACGGGTTCGCGCCGGTTTCGTCACGCGACAGCGTGCGCTGCGTGTCGTCGATCAGCACGCCGGGGAACATCCCTTTCTCCAGCGCGGCCGAATAGACGAACGGCTTGAAGCTCGAACCCGGTTGCCGATACGCCTGCAACGCATGATCGAACACGTTGTGCGAGAAGTCCGCGCCGCCGACGAGCGCGAGAATGTCGCCCGTCGCCGCGTCGATCGACACGAGCGCGCCTTCGAGCGCGTCCTTCGCGTCGCGCCGGCCGACCTGCGCGAGCCCGCGCGCGAGCGCCGCGTCGGCCGCGCGCTGCTCGCGCATCGCGATCGTCGTCGTCACGTCCAGGCCGAGCGTGTAGGCGTCGTCATGGAAGCGCTCGACCATCATCCGGCGCGCGCGCTCGGCGACGTACGGCGCGGCGAGGATGCCGGGCGGCGGCGTGGTCGCGAGCGCGATCGGCGCGTCGGCGGCCTGCCGGTACGCGGCCTCGTCCAGATACCCGAGCGCGCGCATGCGGCCGAGCACGTAGTTGCGGCGCATCGTCGCCCGCGCCGGATTGACGACCGGATTGAACGCGGACGGCGCCTTCGGCAGGCCCGCGAGCACCGCCGCCTCGCCGGGCGTGAGCGCATCGAGCGGCTTGCCGAAGTACACCGACGCGGCCGCCGCGAACCCGTACGCGCGCTCGCCGAGATAGATCTCGTTCATGTACAGCTCGAGCAGCTTGTCCTTGCTGTACGCGCGTTCGAGCTTGTACGACATCAGGATCTCGGCGAGCTTGCGGCTCAGCACCTTCTCGCGCGTCAGAAAGAAATTGCGCGCGACCTGCATCGTGATCGTGCTGCCGCCCTGCCCGGGCTGGCCGGTGACGACGTTCGCCACCGTCGCGCGCGCGAGCCCGCCGATGTCGACCGCGCCGTGCGTGTAGAACTGCGCATCCTCGGCCGCGAGCAGCGCGTGCCGCACGAGCGGCGGGATGCGGTCGAGCGGCACGAACTCGCGACGCTCGACGCCGTATTCGGCGAGCAGCTCGCCTTCGCGCGAAAAGATCCGCAGCGGCAGCGCCGGACGATAGACGGCGAGCGGCTCGACGGACGGCAGCGCCGTCCAGATGCGATGCAGCGTCCACGTGCCGACCGCGCCGACCGCGATCGCCGCGCCGAGCACGAGGCCCGCGAGCGTGCGGAAATAGCGGCGGCGCTTCGGCGCGGGCCCCTGAGGCGGCGTCGGCGAGGCGGGCGGCGACGAGTGCGGCGTGTGATCGGTCATGTCGAAATCCTTCGTTGGCAAATGCGGCGTACGCCCTCGCGCGGATGTTGCAGTGCACGATGCGCACGCGCGCATTGTCCGGGGAGGATCCCGATACCGATACAATATTTAGCTCAAGTTGATTACGCTAAATTTTATTTAGGCGGCCGGTGTGCCCGGCGCCATGCGAGCGACAGATGACGATCGATCCGAAACAGGCGGCGGCGCTCGTCGCCGTCGCCGATACCGGCAGCTTCGAGCAGGCGGCCGCGCGGCTGCACGTGACCGCGTCGGCCGTCACGCAGCGCGTGCGGGCGCTGGAGGCGAGCCTCGGCGCGCCGCTGCTGCTGCGCACGCGGCCGTGCCGGCCGACGGCCGACGGCCAGCGCGTGCTGCAGCACCTGCGCCGGATGGCGCTGCTGCAAGTCGATCTGCAAGCGGAGCTCGAAGCCGAGCGCGGCTCGACGATCGCGGTCGCGATCGCGCTCAACTCGGACAGCCTCGGCTCGTGGTTCCTGCCCGCGCTCACTTCGGTGCTCGCGGGCGAGCGGATGCTGTTCGAGCTGATCGTCGAGGATCAGGATCACACATTCGCGCTGCTCGAAAGCGGCATGGCGATCGGCTGCGTGACGACGCAGAGCAAGCCGATGCGCGGCTGCTTCGCGACGCCGCTCGGCACGATGCGCTACCGGTTGATCGCCGCGGAGGAATTCGCCGCGCGCTGGTTCGCGCAGGGCCTCACCCGCGAGAGCGCGCGCGAGGCGCCCGTCGTCGCGCACGGCCGGCGCGACACGCTGCAATCGTCGTTTCTGCGGGACAAGCTCGGCCTGCCGGACGGCGCGTTTCCGTGCCATTACGTGCCGGGCACGCACGCGCACTTCGCGGCCGTGCGGCACGGGCTCGGCTATGCGATGGTGCCCGAGCTGCTGCTCGGCACGACGCCGCTCGCCGAGCAGCGGCTCGTCGATCTCGCGCCCGCGCATTCGACCGACGTGTCGCTGTACTGGCACGCGTGGACCGTGCAGTCGCCGAAGATGGAATCGCTGTCGTCGCGGGTCGTCGAGGCCGCGCAGCAACTGCTCGCGCCGCCGCCGCGCGGCGCCGCCGCGGCGGGCGGGCGCGCCGCGGCGGCGCCCGCTCCCGTCAAGCGCGCGAACGCGCGAAATACGCGCTGATCGCGGCGACAGCCGTGTCGATGTCGTCGCGCGACACGTCGCAGTGCGTGACGAAGCGCGACGCATACAGCATCTGCGTGAGAATCCCGCGCTCCTTGAGCCATGCTTCGAGCGGCGCGCAATCGGCTTCGGGAAATTGCGCGAACACCATGTTCGTCGCCTGCGACAGCACCTTCACCGGCTCGATGCGCGCGAGGCCCTGCGCGAGGCGCTCGGCGTTCGCGTGATCGTCGGCGAGACGCTCGACGTTGTGCTCGAGCGCATACAGGCACGCGGCCGCGAGCACGCCCGCCTGGCGCATGCCGCCGCCGAGCACCTTGCGCCAGCGGTGCGCGCGCTCGATCAGCGCGCCGCTGCCGACGAGCACCGAGCCCACCGGCGCGCCGAGCCCCTTCGAAAAGCAGATCGACACCGAATCGAACGGCGCGCACAGCTCGGCGATCGCGCGGCCCGACGCGACGGCCGCGTTGCATACGCGCGCGCCGTCGAGATGCGCAGCGAGCCCGCGGCTGCGCGCGAGCGCGACCGCTTCGTCGACATAGCCCGCCGGCAGCACCTTGCCGCCGATCGTGTTCTCAAGCGTGAACAGGCGCGAGCGGGCGAAGTGATCGTCGATCGGCTTGATCGCGGCCGCGATCTTCTCGAGCGGCAGCGTGCCGTCCGCGGCGTTCTCGATCGGCTGCGGCTGAATGCTGCCGAGCACCGCCGCGCCGCCGCCCTCGTATTTGTACGTGTGCGCGGCCTGGCCGACGATGTACTCGTCGCCGCGCTCGCAGTGCGACATCAGCGCCGCGAGGTTGCTCTGCGTGCCGCTCGGAAAGAACAGCGCCGCCTCCTTGCCCGCGTGCTCGGCCACCACGGCCTGCAGGCGCGCGACGGTGGGATCGTCGCCCCACACGTCGTCGCCCACTTCGGCGGCCGTCATCGCGGCCAGCATCGGCGCGCTCGGGCGCGTCACGGTATCGCTGCGTAAATCGATCATCTGGGTTCCCGTCGGAGTCTCGTCGAAGAGGAGGATTGCGCGGTGCGCCGGCGCGCTCGCGCGGTGAAGCGGAGGCTTCGAGTGTACGCAATTCGGCGTCGCGCCGCTTGACGCGGCCGAAGCAGCGCGGGCGCGACGCGGCGCTCGCGCGCCGATACGGTGAGCCGTTCGCGGGCGCATCGGCGGCGCCCCGCCGGCGATCAGGCGACGAATCGGCCGCGATCCGGCTGTGGATTCGCCATCGACGCGGCGCGCGATCCGTCGCCCGCGTCGTACCCTGCGCTCGTCCGGGCGGCGCCGCGCGCGCCGCGTCGCGCCCGCGCCCGCATTGCCGCGGCGCGGTGAATTGCCGCAGGCGCGTCACCCCGCCGCGCCTGCCGCTATCACACAAAAGCGCTTCAAACTTGATACCAATCAACGATTTAAGTCGACAAACCGCTTGCAGACGCTGGACATCTGCGACGAGTTGGCGCATTTCGCACTGCAACACCGAGCGCGATACTCGGCTCCGACTCTACGGCCGCGGCCTTGCAGGCGCGGCGCAGGGGCCGCCGGCAGCCCCGCCGGCGGGTGTCGTCAGCTTCGGTCTACTCGCATGGAAACCGCTTTTTCGGCCCTCGATCTGGCCCGCGTGCAGTTCGCGTTCACCGTCTCCTTCCATATCGTCTTTCCCGCGCTGAGCATCGGGCTCGCGAGCTTCATCGCCGTGCTCGAATACCGATGGCTCAAGACCGGCAAGGCGTATTACAAGAGCCTTTGCCTGTTCTGGTCGAAGATCTTCGCGGTCGCGTTCGGCATGGGCGTCGTCTCCGGCGTCGTGATGGCGTATCAGTTCGGCACGAACTGGTCCGGCTTCTCGAGCTTCGCCGGCTCCGTCACCGGCCCGCTGCTGATGTACGAGGTGATGACCGCGTTCTTCCTCGAAGCGGGCTTCCTCGGCATCATGCTGTTCGGCTGGAACCGCGTGAGCCCGCGCGCGCACTTCGGCGCGACGCTGATGGTCGCGATCGGCACGCTGATCTCGACGTTCTGGATTCTCGCGTCGAACAGCTGGATGCAGACGCCGCAGGGCTTCGAGATCGTCGACGGCCAGGTCGTGCCCACCGACTGGTTCGCGATCATCTTCAACCCGTCGTTCCCGTACCGGCTCGCGCACATGGCGATCGCCGCGTTCGTCGTCGCCGCGCTCGTGGTGGCCGCGACGGCCGCGTGGCACCTGCTGAAGGGCCGCCGCGACAAGGCCGTGAAGAAGATGTTCTCGATGTCGCTGTGGCTGTTGCTCGTGCTCGCGCCGCTGCAGGCCGTGATCGGCGATCAGCACGGCATCAACACGCTGCGCCACCAGCCCGCGAAGCTCGCCGCGATCGAGGGGCTGTGGGAAACCGAGCCGGGCGGCACCGCGCTGAACCTGTTCGGCATTCCCGACATGAAGGCGCAAACCACGCGTTACGCGGTGTCGATTCCGCATCTCGGCAGCCTGATCCTCACGCACAGCTGGGACGGCGAGATCCGCGGGCTGAAGTCGTTCCCGCCGCAAGACCGGCCGAACTCGACCGTCGTGTTCTGGAGCTTTCGCATCATGGTCGGGCTCGGCCTCGCGATGATCGGCCTCGCCGCGCTCGCCTGGCTGCTGCGCCGCCGCGGGCGCCTCTATGAAGCGAAGTGGTTCCACCGGTTCGCGCTCGCGATGGGCCCGACGGGCTTCGTCTCCCTGCTCGCCGGCTGGGTGACGACCGAAGTGGGCCGCCAGCCGTGGGTGGTCTACGGCGTGATGCGCACGTCGCACGCGGTGTCGCCGCTGTCGACGCAGCAGGTGAGCGTCTCGCTGATGACGTTCGTCGTCGTCTACTTCCTCGTGTTCGGCACGGGCGTCTACTACATGCTGAAGCTGATGAGAAAGGGCCCCGCGCTGCCGGGCGACACGCCCGACGATGCGCACGACGCGCGGCCCGAGCGCACCGCCCGGCGCCCGCTGTCGGCCGCGAACCAGTTGATCGACGCCGCGTGAAGCCGGCGCGCCACCAAGCCAAGCGAGGTTAGCAAATGGATGTCACCGTAATCTGGGCCGCGATCATCGCACTCGGCCTGTTCATGTACGTCGTGCTCGACGGCTTCGACCTGGGCATCGGCATCGTGTTTCCGTTCTTTCCCGCCGAACAGGAACGGGACCTGATGATGAACACCGTCGCGCCCGTGTGGGACGGCAACGAGACGTGGCTCGTGCTCGGCGGCGCGGGGCTCTTCGCGGTGTTTCCGATCGTCTACTCGACCGTGCTCTCGGCGCTGTATCTGCCGCTCGTGTTCATGCTCGTGTGCCTGATCTTTCGCGGCGTGTCGTTCGAGATCCGCGCGAAGGCGCGCCGCACCAAGCACCTGTGGGATCTCGCGTTCATCGGCGGCTCGACGGGCGCGACGTTCTTCCAGGGCGTCGCGCTCGGCGCGTTCCTGCAGGGCATTCCCGTCGACGGCGGCCGCTTCGCGAGCGACGCATTCGGCTGGCTCACGCCGTTCAGCCTGCTCACGGGCCTGGGGCTCATCGCGACCTACGCGCTGCTCGGCTGCTGCTGGCTCGTCGCGAAAACGGAAGGCGACCTGCAACGGCGGCTGCATCGCGTCGTGTGGCCGCTCACCGTCGTGCTGCTCGGCTTCATCGCGGTGGTGAGCCTCTGGACGCCGCTGCAGGACACGAACATCGCGCAGCGCTGGTTCGCCACGGGGCTGTTCTGGCGGCTGTTGCCGGTGCCGTTCCTCGTCGCCGGCTGCGCGGTGCTGATGCGCCGCGCGGTGCGCGAGCGCCACGACACGACGCCGTTCGCGCTCGCGCTCGCGCTCGTGTTCCTCGGCTACGTCGGGCTGCTCGCGAGCCTGTGGCCGTATGCGATTCCGCAGAGCGTGACGCTGTGGGAAGCCGCCGCGCCGCGTTCGAGCCAGACGTTCACGCTGATCGGCGCGGCCGTCATCATTCCGGTCATCCTCGCGTACACGACGATGGGTTATTGGGTATTCCGTGGAAAGGTGCGTCATGAAGACCAGCATTACTACCACCACTGAGCCGCGCGCCGTCGCGCGCGGCGCGCGGCTGCCGGGCTGGATGTGGTTCGCGCTGCTGTGGATGGGCGGCGTCGCGGGCGCGGTGACGCTCGGTTACGCGTTCAAGCTGTTCATGTACGCGACGCTGTTCGCCGTGAAGTAGTGGCGGTGAGGCGGACGTGAAACGACGCCGCGCGATGCGGCGCGGAGCGACGTGCGGCATCTGACGTGCGACATCTGACGCGCAATGAGCGACGTGTGACGTACGGCCGATTGCAGCGCGTCAACCGGCGGCGCGGCGGCGCGGGGCATCGCAGGCGCCGCCGTCTCTCAGTCATCCGACGCGAAGTGGCTTCGCGATGAAATCGCGCCGCCGCGAGAAACCGGCCGCGCGCCGCTTCGCCACAGCGGGGCTCGACGCAGGAAGGAGAACGCGCGCCGCCGGCGCGATATCGCTTCGCCGTGTCGGCGGCGCGCGCCCGCGACACGCGCCGGCCGCGCACTCAGGAACGCCGGCCGAGTGCCTCTTCGATCTTCCTGTCGGTCTTGTACTGGCTGAGCGCGTACACGGACCAGATCGCCGCGGGCAGCCAGCCGATCAGCGTGATTTGAAGGATCAGGCAGATGATGCCCGCGAACGGGCGGCCGATCGTGAAAAACTGCAGCCAGGGCAGCAGCAAGGCGAGCAGAAGACGCATCGTGTTTTCCTCTTGGTTGGATCGCCGACGATCGAAATGCATCGGCGCGTAGATGCGCGGCGCGGCGCCGACATTCAAGTTCCGCGCCGCCGGCCCCTGCGCCCGGCCCTCGGTCGCTTTCGCCGCCGGCCGGCCTGCGCCCGGAGCCGTCACGCGATCGTTATAGCAGATCGGGAATTAAACCCGGCTTAAAGCCACGCGACGCGGGCCGGCGCAAGGATATGAGGGACGAGCGTGCGCGGCCATCGCGAGCGCTTCCCGCGCGTGGAGCTGGAGCTGAACAGCAACGAGGGCGTCATCGATCTGCTCGAGCGGCGCACCGACGTCGCGATCCGGATCGGCCGCCTGAAGGATTCGACGCTGCATAGCCGGCTCACCGGCAACAGCCGGCTGCGCATCCTCGCGAGCCCCGCGTATCTCGACGCGCACGGCCAGCCGCGCAAGGCCGGCGATCTCGGCAAGCATGCGCTGCTCGGCTTCAATTGGCCGGAATCGCTGAACGTGTGGCCGACCTCGGCGCGCACGGCGAGCCTTGCCGGATCGCGCCGGCCGTGTGGTCGTCGCGCGGCGAGACGCTCAGACAGCTCACGCTCGACGGCGCGGGCATCGTCTGCCGGTCGGATTTCATGACCGCGCAGGATCGCGAAGCGGGCCGCCTCGTGCAGATCCTCGCGCGCCACACGCAAGACGTGCGGCAGCCGATTCATGCGGTCTATTACCGGAACACGGCGATTTCGTCGCGAATCGCGTCATTCGTCGATTATCTGATCGACGCGCTCGGCGGCGGGAATGCCGCGCAAAAGGCGGCGGCGTGGACGCGTCCGTGACGCGCGCGGCCGGGCGCGCCGCGCATCACGCGATGAGCCGCGCCTCGACGTCCGCGATCAGGCGGTCGAGCCACGCGCGCAGCGCGCCGTTCGACATCGCGAGCGGCAGCGAATACGCGAGGATCCGGTAGACGTCGCCGCGCCGCACCTTCGACGCGCGCGCCGGATCGAGCCACGCGTCGTTCGACGCGAGCAGCGCGAGCGTCCGCAGGCCGATCGCGATCGGCCAGAAACAGGCAAGCCGCAGGCGCGGCGCGCGGCGCGGAATCGCGAACGTATAATCGATGCCCGCGCGAAAATGCGCGAGCGTCGTGCGCACGAGCGCATGCATCAGCGGCCGTACGCGCAGCGAAGCGTCCGGCCCCAGCAGATCCTCCGCGCGCAGCCCGTATTCGTCCAGCATCGCCTGCGGCAGATAGCAGCGGCCGATCCGCAGGTCCCTGCCGCAGTCGCGCAGCACGTTGGTCATCTGCAGCGCCTTGCCGAAGCGGATGCCGCGCTCGCTCATCGTGTCCTCCCGCTCGGTCAGCAGCCCGGGCAGATGCGCGCACGTCATCTTCGTCCAGAATTCGCCGACGCAGCCGGCAACGAGATACGTATAGCGATCGAGCGCCGGCCATTCCCGCAGCGCGACGATGCGGCCCGACGATTCGTCCGGGAACGTGCGCAAATCGAATTCCATCCCTTCGGTGAGCGTGGTGACGACGCCGCGCACCGCGGCGCGATCGGGCGCGCTCAATTGCGACAGCACCGCGAGCGCGGGGCCAAGCGATTCGAGCAGCGTCTTCTCGTCCGTCTGCGCCTGCTGCCCCGCGACCTCGCCCGCGATCCGCGCGAGCGCGTGCGGATCGGGCGCGCCGTTGATCTGCGCGCGCAGCGACAGCAGCAGTTCGAGCCGCTGAGCGGGCGGGATCAGCGACGTGTCGGCGATCGTGTCGGCCGCGCGCGCGAGCAGATACGCAAGGCCGATCGGGTCGCGCATGCCTTGCGGCAGCACGCGCAACGTCAGATAGAAGGAGCGCGACACGCCCTTCAGCAGGGGGCCCAGCAGAAAGGCCCGGGTGGAATTGCCCATGGATCGGATCAGGTCGGTCATACGAATGGCTGCCGCATTGTATCGGCAAATGCGCGCGGGCCGCCGGCGCTTCGCGCACGGCCGGCCGCGCAGGGTGCGACCGGGCGCGCCGCACGGCGCGCGGCGGCCGATATCCGCGCCGCGCGGCAATGCGTACAATCGCATCCTTTCCTGCAAGAGGTGACCGCGATGGCGATGAAGAAAACCGATCTCGAGAAGAACAAGGCGTTGAAGCTGACGCACGCGATGAAGCAGACGACATCCGCGCGCTTCGGCAAGGGCGCCGAAGATGCGGCGGCCGATCGCCGCGAGCGGCGCAGGCTCGAACAGGCGCAGGGCCTCGTGCCGTTCGCGTGCAAGCTGAACATCGAGCTCGTCGCGCGCCTGAACGAGCGGGCGGCCGCGCATCCGGACGGGATGACCGGATTGTTGACCGAACTGTTGCAACGCGGCCTCGACGAAACCGCGAAGTAAACGGCGCGCGCACCGCACGGCGCACACGGCGACGTTGCGCAGGGGCGCCGCCGCGTTTTCGGCCTATGCTGAAAACGCAGCTGCGCAACACCCCGTTCGTCGACTCTTCGAAAACAGGAGTGCCGTGATGAATCCTCCCGTTCTGCGCGTCGCCCGGCCGACCAACGATATCGACACGCTCGTGCGTTTCTACACGAAGGCGCTCGGCTTCGACGTCGTCGCCCGCTTCGAGAATCACGAAGGCTTCGACGGCGCGATCGTCGGCCGCGCCGGCTATCCGTGGCAAATCGAATTCACGCATCAGCACGGCGTGACGGTCGCGCGCGCACCGACCGCCGAGCATCTGCTCGTCTTTTATCTGCCCGATCGCGGCGCGTGGACCGAGGCCGTCGCGCGAATGCGCGCGTACGACGCGACGCCGTGCCGCTCGGAGAATCCGTACTGGGACCGCGAAGGCGTGACGTTCGAGGACCCGGACGGCTACCGGATCGTCCTGCAAAACGCGCAGCCGGCCTGAACGCTCGCACGCGGCCGCGCCCGGACCGCGCGCGGCGGGTGGTGCGCGCGCGATGCGGCGCACAGCCGCGCGCCGGCAGCCGCCGCGTGCGGCGCGCGGCGTACGCACGCGTAATGCGGCACGCGTGATGCCGCGCGGCGCAATTGGTTGCACGCGCAACCATCATGAGCGGCGTCGCGGCGCTCGTCGATCCCGCCGCGCGCCGCTTCGGCGCGACGCCGCGCATGCCCGATCGTCCGCCGCGCTGCCGCGCCGTCGCGCCGACGAACGAGATACCGGCAACGGCCCGCCACCCACGCGACACCTGCATTCGCGCGCGCCGCCGCATACCGCTCGAACGCACGCCTGGCGGTTCCCCCGCAGCGCAACGCCCCCCTCGCCGTCGCCCCGAACGTCGCCGCGCACGGCGGCCCGCCCCCCCGCCGAAACACATTCTCACAACTTCGCCGCACCGCTCGTCGCGCAGGCGACGCGCGCGCCGACAGACAAACGAAAGCGGCGCGTCACGACGCGTTAGCAATCCCCGTGCAAATTGCGGCTCCGGGTGTGGGACACAGCCGTTCTAACGACGAGGTCAACGATGAAACGCAACAGTAAGCAGTTCGAAATCGGCGCATGGCTGGGCGCATGCGCGCTCGCCTTCGCCGGCGCGGCCTCGGCCGCCGCCGTCCAGGATCGCGATCACGACAGCCGCCCCGTCGACGCGAAGCGCGTGCTGCTGGTGAGCATTGATGGTCTGCACGAGCAGGACCTCGCGCGCTGCATCGGCGCGAATACGTGCCCGAATCTCGCGCTGCTCGCGAAGTCGGGGGTCACGTACACGAACGCGCGCACGCCGGGGCTGTCGGATTCGTTCCCGGGCCTGGCCGCGCTGGTGACGGGCGGTTCGCCGAAGAGCGCGGGCCTCTTCTACGACGTGTCGTACGATCGCACGCTGTACGCGCCGTCGGATGCGACGTGCTCGGGCAAGCAAGGCTGGAACGTCGTGTTCGACGAAACAACCGGCATCGACGCGATGAACGGCGGCGCGCTCACGCATCTCGACGGCGGCGGCGCGTTCAACCCGCAGGCGATCCCGCACGCGCGCGTGAACGGCCAGTGCGTGAGCGTCTATCCGCACGACTACGTGAAGACGAACACGGTGTTCGAAGTCGTCAAGGAACATCTGCGCGGCTCGCACACCGCATGGGCGGACAAGCACGCGTGGGGCTACGACTGGGTGAACGGCCCGTCGGGCAAGGGCGTCGACGATCTCGCGCGCACCGAGATCAACTCGATCGATCCGGCCACGGGCACCCCCTACACCGACATCTATACGCATACCGAAAAGTTCGACGACTATCACGTGCAGGCGATCGTCAACCAGATCGACGGCAAGAACTCGACGGGCACCGCGGCCGCGCCCGTGCCGACCCTGTTCAGCACGAACTTCCAGACGCTGTCGGTCGCGCAGAAGGCCACCGTCGCGTCGGGCGGCGGCTATCTCGACGCGAGCTTCACGCCGGGGCCGGAAGTCGCGAACGCGATCGCGTACGTCGACGGCGCGCTCGGCCGCATCGTCGCCGAGCTCAGGCAGCGCGGGCTGTACGATTCGACGGTGGTGATCGTCACCGCGAAGCACGGCCAGTCGCCGACCGACCATACGAAGCTCGTGAAGCACGGCGACACGCTCACCGCGCTGCTCGAGGCGAACGGCTTCGTCGATCCGAACGGCAACTTCGGCCAGAACAACACCGCGTCGGGCAACCCGAACGACGGCACGGGCCTCGTCGGCACGGGCTTCGTGCAGACCGACGACGTCGGCCTCGTCTGGCTGCGCGACCCGCGCCAGTTGAGCGCGGCCGTCGCGACACTGAAGGCGAATCTCGGCTGCAACGCGCCGGGGATCTGCGCGGACGGCCCGCAGGCGTACATCCTGTATGGCCCGAGCGTCGCCGAGCGCTTCGGCGATCCGGCGCTCGGCCGCACGCCGGACATCGTCGTGCAGCCGAACCCGGGTGTGATCTACACGTCGAGCAAGAAGAAGGACGAAGAGCACGGCGGCAACGCGCCGGACGACAGCCACCTCGGCCTGCTCGTGTCATACGCGGGCTTGCGCCAGGGCCGCACGATCGACGCGCCGGTGCTGACGACGCAGGTCGCGCCGACGATCCTGCGCTCGCTCGGCCTCGAGCCGCGCCTGCTGCACGCGGTCGCGCTCGAAGGCACGCGCGTGCTGCCGGGCCTTGGCCTCGAGCGCTGACGCAAGCGCCACGGGAGTGCGCCGGCGCCGGGCGAGGCCGGCGCGCCCCATGGCCGGCGGCCGCCCCGACGCGGCCCGACCCGCCGCGACGGAACTCGCCCCTCAACCGCGCCGGCGCAATGCGCGGCCGCTCCTCGCGCCGGCTTCGCCCGATCGTGCCGGCTTCGCCGCGACGCGCTCGCCGAGCGATCGGCGGCGCGCGCTCGCAGCCCGCGCCACGGCGCGCCCGCGCGCTCACGCGCGGCCCCGCCCTCTCGCCTGCGCCGCCCCCTCGGCCGCTCCGCCATCGCGCCGCAACAATTTTTTCCGGGTTGGCGGCGGACTATTGTCATGCGATAAGAAGATCGTCCTTATCCGGAGCATCCCGATGGCCACGCTGGAAGCCTTCCGATGCGTGCTCGACGACGCGCGCACGCCCGAGATCATTCGTCATCACATCATCGACGCGCTGCAATACGCACTGCGTAATTACGGTCAGGTGTTCACCGCGAAGGAAGTCGAATGGCTGGCCGCGTGGGACGACCCGCGCATTCCGCTCGCCGCGCGCAAGGAGCTCGACCGGCGCGAGCCGGCCGCCGCCGCGCGCTGACGCGGCGCGCCGCCCGCGCCGCGCGCAAAGGCCGCGCGCGCCGGCAAAAAAAGACGGCGCAGCCAAAGCCGCGCCGCCTTCGTCGCCTTCGCGCCGTCTCTCGCTGCCCGGCGCGGCGCGCGCCGTCACTTCAGGCCGAAGTCGACGCGCGTCGTCGCGCCCTTGTCCTCGATGCCCTTCGCGTCGAGCTTCGGCGCGACGATGAACATCCGGCTCGAATCGACCTTGCCCTCCAGGTACTGGCGCACCGCCTGCGCGCGCGCCTGAGCGAGCGCGCGCAGGCTCGAGTCGTCCACGCTCGCGTGATCGGCGAGCGCCTTTCTCATGTCGTCGTCGGGCAACGTCTTCGTGAAGCCGATCATGTTGCGCGGCTTCTTGAAATCGGCCGCCTTGTACGCCTTCGTCAGGTACTTCGTATATTCGGCGGGATCGACCTTCACCGTCATCGGGTCGACGCTCTCGCCCTGGCCGACCACGTCCTTCAGCTTCTGCTGCCGCACGAGCCGCTCGACGTACGCGTCGCGCAGCCCCGGCAGATCCTTGTCCGGATCGACGCGGCCGATCAGGTCGAGGCGGATCGAGGGCTTTTCCGCGAGCATCTTCGAGATCGTGTCGAGCTTCTTCTGCGACGCGTCGGACAGCTTCGAGCGGCCCGGCTCGAATTCGACATAGCCGAGCGCCTCGCCGTCGCCGCCGAACGCGTGCGCGAGCAGCGTGAACGGCGAGGTGACGGCCTTCGCGATCAGGTTCAGCACCGCGCGCCAGATCAGCCCGCCAATGCTGAACTCCGGGTTCGACAACGAACCGGACACCGGCACGTTCACGTCGATCTCGCCGCGCGAGTTCTTCAGGAGCGCGATCGCGAGCCGCACCGGCAGCTTCGTCGCGGTGTCGTTCTCGACGTGCTCGCCGAACGTGAGCTGATCGATGAAGATGTGGTTGTTCGCGCTCAGCAGATCGTTGTCGAGCTTGTAGTGCAGATCGACGTTCAGCTTGCCCTTGGTGATCGGATAGCCCGCGTACTTCGCCGAATACGGCGTGAGGTTCGTGAGCTCGATGTCGTGCGCGGTCGCGGTCAGGTCGAGCGACGGCTTCTCGATCAGCGGGTTCACCGTTCCCTTGATCGTGATCGGGCCGTTGCCGGCGAGGTTCGCGCCGACATCGACGGGCGCGGGCGCCGTCGAATCGGTGCCGAACGCGCCGATCGTGCCGTTGATCGCGACGAGGTTCGCCGTGTAGTTCGGCTTGATGAAGTTATCGGTGTACGTGACGCGGCCGCGTTGCAGCAGCAACTGGCCGAAGTGCAGCCGCACCGGATGCTGCGGCGGCGCGGCCGCGCGCACGACGGCCGCGCCCGACGCGGGCGATGCCGCGACGGCCGACGCGCCCGCCGCCGCCGATGCCGCCGCTGCCGACGCGAGCACGGGCGCCGAAGCCGGCTCGACCGCCGACGCCGCGATCGCCGCCTTCGCCTGCGACGCGGCCTGAGGCGTGAGCGGGATCGGCTCCTTGCCGCTCGCATCGCGCGTGAGCGACTGCGCGGGGCCGCTCTCCTTGGCGACGACCTCGCGCAGGTTCAGCTTGCCTTGCGCGTCGAGCAGCACGCGGCCGTAGAAATTCGAGAACGTCACGCGCGACGCGTCGACGTCGGTGCCGCGCGCGTCGTCATAGCTCGCCTTCAGGTTCGCGAGCGCGAGCGAGCGCCAGCCGGCGAACGGATCGGACGTCGCCTTGTCGAGCATCCGCACGTCGACGAGCGCCGCGTCGCCGCGATACGACGCCTTCGTCGACTGCTTCGCCTGCTCGACGCTCAGCTCGCCCTTCGCGTTCAGCAGCGCGCTCGCGACCGTCGCGTTCAGCATGCTGCCGAAATACGGCTCGAACGCGGCCGCGTCGAGCCGGTTGCCGTTCAGCTTCAGGCCGACCTTCAGCGGCTGCGCCGTCACGTTGCCCGACAGCTCGAGCGAGCCCTTGCGGTTGAGCGTGGCCGTCAGCCTGACGGGCAACGGCTTGGACAGATCCTCGCTGATCTGCCGGACGTTCAGCGCGAGCGGCGCGATCGCGAGCTTCACGGGGCGCGGCGTCGAGCGGTCGGTGAAGTTCGCCTTCGCGTCCTTCACGTTCAGTTCGTCGATCCGGTAGCGCCATGCGGGCGCGGCGGGCCGCGCGCCGCGCGCGGCCGACGCGTTCGACGCGGCCGGCTTCGCGCCCGCCGCCCGGCCGCCGTCGCCCGCGAGCGACGCGAGATCGATCCGGCCGTCCTGCAGCCGCGCGACGTCGAGCGCGAGACCCGTCGCATCGACGCTCGCGATCTCGGCGGTGCGCGCGGCGAGATCGATCTTCGTCACCTTCACGCGCGCGTCGGGCAGCGCGACAGCCGGCGTTTTCGCGTTCGGCAGCGCGATCTTCAGCGATTTCAGGCCGAGCTCGCTGTCGCTCACCTGCGCGTCGAGCGGCGTCTTCGACCAGTCCGCCTTCGCGTTCACCGACGTGCTGAGCACGCCGTCGAGCACGCGCGCGGAGCTCGCGCCGGCAAGATACGGCTGCACCGCGGGCAACGCGAGCGCATCGATGGCGAGTTTCGTGTCCGCTTGCCGCGCGGCGAGGCTGAACGCGCCCTCGGCCTTCAGCGAGCCGCCGCTCGCGACGTCGGCCGCGAGCGTGTAGCGCGCGGGCGTCTTGCCGGCGAGCGTGAAATCGGCGAGCGTCGTCGCGACATGCTGGAGCGAAATCGCGGCGGGCGTCGCGAGCGATGCGTCGTTCAGATTCAGCGCGCCGTCGTTGATCGCGAAGCGCTTGATCGTCAGGTCGAGCGGCGGCGCCTTCTCGGCGGCCGCGTGCGCGGCGGCGGCGCTCGACGCGGCGGCGGCCGGCTGCGAAGCCGCGCCGGATGCGGGACGCGCCGCGGCGGGCGAGCCGGGCGAAACAGCTGACACCGATGAACCCGCCGCGGCGGCGCGCGCCGCGGGCGGCGCGCCTGCCTTCTCGCCGCCCGCGAGCTTCATCACGTTCAGCACGCCCGCCTTGTCGCGCGCGAGCGATACGACCGGCCGGTCGATCCGGATGTCGTCGAAATGCAGCACGTTGCGCAGCGGCTCGAACTGCGCGGCCGCGACGTGCACCGCGTGCGCGGCGAAGAGCGGCTCGTTCGCGCGGCTCGTCACCTGCGCGTCGTTCAGGTCGAGAGTGCCCGACACGCGCAGCGAAGGCGTGTCGCCCGCCATCGCGAAATTCACGTCGAGGTTGCTCGAGAGCCGGCCCGAGCGCACGTCGACGGGCAGCTTCGTCGGCGCGTACGACAGCAGGCGCGGCACGTCGAGCCCGTCGAACTTCAGGTTGATCGACGATTCGCGCGACTGCGCGAACGGCTTCGTCTTGCCGTCGATCGCGATCGGGCTGCCGTCGAGGCGCGCGCGCAGCTTCGGCTCGACGAAGATGTCGGTCTTCGACGGCAGCGTCGCGATGAACGGAATGCCGACCGTCCATTGATCGACGACGTGCCTCGCGTTCAGCAACCGGTCGTCGAACTCGATGCGGCCGTCGTTGACCTGAATGTTCGACACCGAAAAGCGCGCCGGCTTCGCCGACGGCTGCGGCGAAGGCTTCGAGAACTTGTCGACCAGATCGGTGAAATTGAAGCGCTGCGCGTCGTAGCGCACGATCCTGAAGCGCGGCTGATCGAGCCGCACTTCGTCGATGATCGGCGCGAAGCGCGCGAGCGACGTCCACGACGCGCGCACGACGAGCTTGCCGATGTCGACGAACGCGCCCTGCCCGCCGCGCTCGCCGACGCGCACGCCGTCGGCCTCGAGCCGCAGCGTGTAGGGATTGAATGCGATGCGCGCGATCGTCGCGGGACGCTCGAGCTGCTGGCTCAGTTGCTGCTCGGCGATGTGCCGGATCAGCGGCGGCGCGGCGAAAAAGCCGAGCAGCCCGAACGCCACGAGGACGATCAGCGCGCCGACGCCGGCGCGCTTCGCGCGGCGCGAACGGGCGGCGACGCCGAGCTTTTGCAAGTTCGATTGGACGGTTTCTTTGTTGAATGCCATTACTGAATCGCCGTCGGAACGGCAGCGAGGAAATCGGGACGGGAGCGTCCGGCTTTCGCCAGTATAGGCGCTGCGCGTTTCGCGACGCAGCGTGGGAGACGGGCGTCGGCGCGCGCAGCGCCCGGCCGTGAGACCGGGCGGCGCGCGCGAACGTTCACCTGCGGACGACGGCGGGCGGCTGCCAGGTGCCGTCGGCGGCCTGCCGCTTCGGCGCGTAGAGCCGCAGCGCGAGCTCGAAATCGGCGCGCGGCGCGGGCAACCAGTTCGATGCGTACCCCTTGCCGGGCGGCGCCGCGGATACGACGATCTCGAGCGAGCCGTCGCGGTTGCGGCGCAGCCGGTCGCGCTCGCCGATCGAGCGGCGTGCGCGGCCGAGCTCGGGCACCGCGCCGTCCGGCGTGTACGGCGCGAGCGACCAGAACGCGCGCGCGGGCGGCAGCGCGTTCGGCGCGAAGCGGATCACGTAGCGGTGCGCGCCGTTGAGCGGCCGGCCCGCGCTGTCTGTCTTCACGACGGCGACGGTTTCGTCGTCGCGCGTTCCCGCGCCGAATTGCGTCGACGCCGCGTACGCGCGCAACGCGTAATCCTGCCCGTAGTTGCCGACGCTGTCGCCGAGCCAGCTCCAGCCGTTCGCGGAAAGCGCGTTCGGCGGCAGCGCGGTGAGCCGCTCGCGCGCCTCGGCCGCGCCGTTCTCGGCGCCGATCAGCTTGTCGCCCTTCCATTGCACCGGCGCGCCCGCCGTCACGCCGATGTCGGCGAGGATTTCCTGCGCGTGCGCATCGGCGGCGGGCGGCGAGTTGTCCTGCAGCGCGCGCGCGACGCGCGAGAAGAACGCCGGCGGATCGAGCGCCGCGACCTGCGCGACAGGCGACGCGGCGGCGCCCGATGCGGGCTCGGCCGACGCTGCGCCCGCATCCGCACGCGCGCCGCGGGCGTCGCCCGTATAGACGGACAGCGGCTCGACGCGAATCGCGCGCTGCAGTTTCCTCGCGGCGGCGAGATCGCGCCCGCCGCTCGTCTGGATCCGCAGGTCGAGCCACACGTTGCGCGCGGGCACGTCGACGCGCGTCACGCCTTCCGGCAGCGTGCCCTCCCAGCCCGCGCCGACGAACGCGAGCGTGCGCGCGCGGCTCGCGCCCGAGCGCGGATTCGCCGACGGGCCGGTCGACCACAGCACGTTGGTCCACATGTCGAGCGCGCGCGCGTCGAGATAGCGGCCGCGCCCGTCGGGCAGCGCGACGATCACCGGCTCGTCGGCAACGTCGAGCCACGCGGTCGAATCGAGCATGTCGACGCTCGCGAGCGGCGGGTTCGCGGCGCCCGGCGCGGGCAGCGCCTGCGCGTGGCGCAGCGTGTTGACGGGCGCGCCGTCGGCCGTCGCGGCTTCCTTCGCGACGTCCATCAGCACGAGCGGGTAGGCGTAGATATAGGAATCGGCGACTTCGCTGCGCATCCAGCCCGTCTTGCGCTGGATCGCCTCGGGCGTCGACGTGCAGGCCGCAAGCAGCGCCAGCGCGGCTAGCGACGCGCAAGCGCGCCGCAGAGAAACAGTGGATTCTCGTTGGTTGGTTGTCATTCGGTGGCACGGCGAACGCGCGGCCAGGCCACGCGTGTTGATCGGCGGCCGGCGCGTAGGGCGCGGTGTTTTCCTCGTAGCGTGCGTGCCGGCCGGCTGTTGTTTGATCAGCTCTTTGTTTTTTGATCGGCAGTATCGTACTCTCGTCGCCCCGGCAAAAACAATGCCCGATCGCGAGATAGGGCGATTCAGCTGCGTGCGGCGCGCGGGCGCGGCTGCGCGTGATCAATATTTGGGATCGCGTGGAGGGCGGCGAAGGCGAGGGCGGCGAAGCAGCCGCATGCCCGCCGCGCGGCGCAGCATCGGGCGAGCGGTCGCGGCGCGCAAGGTTGCGGCGGCGGCATCGTGCGGCTTCCGCGGCACGGCGGCACGATTGCGCGCATGCTCGAGCCGCCGAACACCGCGCGCCCGATGCTGCGCCGCGCGGACGTGCGGCGTGATTCGCGGTTTGGCGGTTTGGCGGCGCGGTTTCGCCGTATCGCCGTATCGCCACGTCGCCGATTCGACACCAGCCGTCCGACGCGCACGTAACATGGCCGCCCATCGCGCCAAACCGCGCGTCGCCGCTGAGCAGCGGGACACGCTCGACACGCCGCGGGCGTGAACCGTCGTCGCGCCTGTCCCGCGCGCGGTTGCCGGTGGTCGCTCAGGCTACCCATGGTTGTCGAGCCCGCCGGGCCCATCGCACCCGTCGCACCGCTTGCTCCGATCGTGCCGATCACGCTCGTCTCGCGTGCACGGCGCACCGAGCCGGCGCGCGAGCGCCCTGCCCGCTACCCGCGCTGCTCGACGAGCCGGCCTTGCTCCAGCGCGAAGCGCCGGACGATCTTGATCGTCGGCGCCTGCGCGAACGGCGCGCCTTCCGGACGATCCAGATATTCGACGACGACAACCGCGCCGCCCGTCGCCGCGCGCTCGATCGACACCGACACGGGCTTTACCCGATCGCCGAGCAGCACCGCCGGCGCGCCGCCGCCCGGCTGCGCGGTCGCCACATACAGGAACCGGCCGCTGCCGCCCGGATCGTCGCTCAGCAGGACGGCCTCGACCGGACGGCCGGCGATCGTCGCCACAGCGCTCCGCGCGACGAGCGTCGTCACGCGCTTCATCGCCGAGCCCGGGGCGGCCGGGCGCACCGATTCGCCGTTCGCGAGCGTGATCGACTCGCCTTCGATCGCGTACGTCGCGTCGGCGGCGCCTGCCGACGCCGCGCTCCCACCCGTCATCCGCAGCACGAGCCGCTCGGCGGCGACGCCGCGCAGCGCGGCGATCCGCGCGGTATAGGCGTTCGTCAGGCAATCGATCCGCGCACCGCACGCATCGCGCGTGCGCTGCCGCCAGCGCTGCTGCTCGTCGCGCAGCGCGTCGCGGAACTCGCGATACGCCATGCCCTCGTCGGCCGGCCGCGCGTTCTGCAGCATTTCGTAGTACGCGGCCATTCGAACGTCCAACTCGCCGAGCGCGGGCGTCCCGCAGATCGCGCGCTCGGCGGCGTTCGCGGCGTGCGCGCAGTCGAAGCTCGCGGCGCGCGCGGACAGCGCGCCGAACGCCAATGCGGCGCCGAGCGCCGCGGTCATCAGTCGTTTCATGTTCGTCGACATGCTTCCTCCTTGCGGTACTTCGAATGGGTAATTCGATGAACGTTCATATGGTGTGCGGCGAAGGTGGGGATGATAGCGGTGGCGGGAACTATTGCCGTTGCTGTTGCTGTTGCCAGAGTCGATGTCGATGTCGATGTCGATGTCGATGTCGATGTCGATGTCGATGTCGATGTCGATGTCGATGTCGATGTCGATGTCGATGTCGATGCCGTGGCGGTAGCGGTAGCAGCGACGACACTGGCGGCGACGGCTTGGCTTGGCTTGGCGCGGCGGTGTAGCCATGGTAAACGCGGCAGCGGCCACAAACTCACCGGAAACACTCGGGCGCATCGACCGCAAGCGTCAACCAGGCCGAAGCGGCCCGCACGATGACCGCGTCCACCACCGTGGCACGGCCATACGCCGCGGCGTCACGCAAGCCCCAACTGTCTGCGCCGGCCGGCGAAGCACCGCGCCGCCGCCCGTGGAGCCGCCGCCGCGACCGCCCCACGCCGCCCGTTCGCGGCAACCGGCAACGATCCTCGATCTCGCGCTTGACCTTCCCATCATGGGAAAGTTGATACTTCGAACCGTTGGCGGCACCGCCCGCCTCATCGAATCGGATTGCAGATGACCAAGCTGTTCGCTCCCGCCGCCCCGATCACGACGACACTGCTCGTCGAAGGCATGCATTGCGGCGGCTGTACGTCGCGCGTCGAGCAGGCGCTCGCCCAGGTGCCGGGCGTGACCGGCGCGGTGGCGGATCTCGCCGCGGGCACGGCGACCGTCGCCGCGGCATCCGCCATCGACACGGCTCGCCTCGTCGCCGCGCTCGACGCGGCCGGCTATCGCGCGACGGTCGCGACGGCGCCCGCCGCGACCGGAAACGCGGATGCGCGCCACGGCCGCGCGCGAGACGAGGATGACGATGCCGCCGCCGCGCCGCACACGGCGGCGGTCACGCTGACCATCGGCGGCATGACCTGCGGCGGCTGCGCGCGGCGCGTCGAGCAGGCGCTCGCGGCCGTGCGCGGCGTGGCGGATGCGAAGGTGGATCTCGCGACGACGAGCGCGAAGGCAAGCGTCGCGCGCGACGTCGACTCGCAGACGCTCGTCGCGGCCGTCGAGCAAGCCGGGTATCGAGCGAACGTCGTGCGGGACGCGCGCGCCGAAGCCGCGCCGAAGCCCGCCGCATGCCCGTTCGAGGACGCAGCCCGTTCGGCCGCGCCGGCCGCCGCGTTCGCGGTCGACGAATCGAGCGCCGCGTCTCCGGAACGCGTGGCGACGCAGTCGTTCGAATTCGACATCGCGGGCATGACCTGCGCGTCCTGCGTCGGCCGCGTCGAAAAGGCGCTGGCGCAAGTGCCCGGCGTCGTCCGCGCGACGGTCAATCTCGCCACCGAAAAAGCCGCCGTCGACGCCGATGCAGACGCCCACGTCGACACCGCGCGGCTCATCGACGCGGTGAAGCGAGCGGGCTATCGCGCGTCACCGGTGAGCGATACGGCAAGCGCTCTCGCACCGTCGCCGGAAATCGCCGCCGCGCGCACGGCAATCGAACTCGACATCGCGGGCATGACCTGCGCGTCCTGCGTCGGCCGCGTCGAGAAGGCGCTGGCGCAAGTGCCCGGCGTCGCCCGCGCGACGGTCAATCTCGCCACCGAAAAAGCCACCGTCGATGCCGATGCAGACGCCCATGTCGACACCGCGCGGCTCATCGACGCGGTGAAGCGGGCAGGCTATCGCGCGTCGCCGGCCATCGCGGCTTGCGCCCCGGCATCCCGCGCAACCGCAACCGCGGACGCGGCCGCCGCCCGCCCCGCCTCGCCGAGCGCCGACGATCGCAAGCTCGCCGAAGCGCGCCGCGAGCGGGCGCTCGTGATCGCGTCCGCGGTGCTGACCACGCCGCTCGCCCTGCCAATGTTCGCCGCGCCGTTCGGCGTCGACGCGGCGCTGCCCGCGTGGCTGCAGCTCGCGCTCGCGTCGATCGTGCAGTTCGGCTTCGGCGCGCGCTTCTATCGCGCCGCATGGCACGCGCTGAAGGCTCGCGCCGGCAACATGGACCTGCTCGTCGCGCTCGGCACGTCGGCCGCGTACGGCCTGAGCATCTGGCTGATGCTGCGCGACCCCGGCCATGCCGCGCACCTGTACTTCGAGGCGTCCGCCGTGATCGTCACGCTCGTGCGCTTCGGCAAATGGCTCGAGGCGCGCGCGAAGCGGCAGACCACCAACGCGATCCGCGCACTCAACGCACTGCGCCCCGATCGCGCGCGCATCGTCGAGCACGGCGTCGAGCGCGACGTGCCGCTCGCGCAGGTGCGCGTCGGCACCGTCGTGCGCGTGCTGCCGGGCGAGCGCGTGCCCGTCGACGGCCGGATCGAGGCGGGCGTCACGCATGTCGACGAATCGCTGATCACGGGCGAGAGCCTGCCCGTGCCGAAGGAGCCCGGCGAGCGCGTGACCGCCGGCTCGATCAACGGCGAAGGCGCGCTCACCGTCGCGACGACCGCGATCGGCGCCGAGACGACGCTCGCGCGCATCATCCGCCTCGTCGAATCCGCGCAGGCCGAAAAAGCGCCGATCCAGCGCCTCGTCGACCGCGTGAGCGCCGTGTTCGTGCCCGCGATCGTCGCGATCGCGTTCGCCACGTTCGCCGGCTGGCTCGTCGCGGGCGCGGGCGTCGAGACGGCGATCCTCAACGCGGTCGCGGTGCTCGTGATCGCGTGCCCGTGCGCGCTCGGCCTCGCGACGCCTGCCGCGATCATGGCGGGCACGGGCGTCGCCGCGCGGCACGGCGTACTGATCAAGGATGCGCAGGCGCTCGAGCTCGCGCAGCGCGCGCGCATCGTCGCGTTCGACAAAACCGGCACGCTGACGCAAGGCAGGCCGACCGTCACCGCGTTCGACGCGATCGGCATTCCGCGTGGCGATGCGCTCGCGCTCGCCGCCGCCGTCCAGCGCGCGAGCGCGCATCCGCTCGCGCGCGCGGTCGTCGCCGCGTTCGACGCCGATGCCGACGCGCGCCGCTCGTCCCTCGCCGCCGCGCACGCCGATACGCCGCGCGCGGTCGCGGGTCGCGGCGTCGAGGCGCGCGTCGACGCTCGCCTGCTCGCGCTCGGCAGCACGCGCTGGCGCGATGAACTCGGCATCGCCGTGCCCGACGGCGTCGCGCGCCGCGCGGCGGCGCTCGAAGCGGCGGGCAACACGGTATCGTGGCTGATGCGCGCCGACGCGCCGCGCGAGGCGCTCGCACTCGTCGCGTTCGGTGACACGGTCAAGCCGAACGCGCGGCGCGCGATCGAGCGGCTCGCCGCGCGCGGCATCAGGAGCGCGCTCGTGACGGGCGACAACCGCGGCAGCGCGACAGCCGTCGCCGCGTCGCTCGGCATCGACGAAGTGCACGCGCAGGTGCTGCCGGACGACAAGGCGCGCGTCGTCGCGCAATTGAAGGCGACGGCGGGCGACGGCGCGGTCGCGATGGTCGGCGACGGCATCAACGATGCGCCCGCGCTCGCCGCGGCCGACGTCGGCATCGCGATGGCGACGGGCACCGACGTCGCGATGCACACCGCCGGCATCACGCTGATGCGCGGCGATCCGGCGCTCGTCGCGGACGCGGTCGACATCTCGCGCCGCACGTACCGGAAGATTCAGCAGAACCTGTTCTGGGCGTTCGTCTACAACCTGGTGGGGATTCCGCTCGCGGCGCTCGGCTGGCTGAACCCGATGATCGCGGGCGCGGCGATGGCGTTCTCCAGCGTGAGCGTCGTGACGAACGCACTGTTGCTGCGGCGCTGGAAGGGCGACGCGCGCTAAAGCCGGAACGCGCGCGAACCGCGCGCGGCGCTTGGGCGGTATGCGATGCGGCGTGCGGTTCGTTGTTCGTTGTTCGTTGTTCGTTGTTCGTTGTTCGTTGTTCGTTGGTCGTTGGTCGTTGGTCGTTGGTCGTCCGAGGTTCGCAATACGCAATACGTGATACGTGATACCTGACACGCCGCGCGCGACGATCGCACACGTTGCGGCGCGTATCGTGCGGCGTAGGTGGTGTGTAGCACCTGCCCCGGCATCGCATGCCTCATGTCGCGGCCCGCATGCCGTATGCTCGAGAACGGACATACGCGCGCATCCCCGCATCAAGCGGCGCTCGCAAAGGCCGCGGGCGACAAATTGCGACACGGCCGCGAACGCAACTGCGATAGACTTCACGCATCGACAGCATGAAACGGCGGCCGACACGCGCCGCCTCTCGAGCCGCATGATCGCCTTCCTTGCCCGCCGCGCCGCCCGGCGCACGCCGACGCCCACCACCGCTTCGCACTCGCCCACCTCGCGTTCGCGCGGCGCCGGCCGCCATCTGTTCGCCGCGCTCGCCGTCGCGCTGATCGGCCTGCCACACGCGCACGCCGAAATCCGCTGCGGCTGGCTGCAGAATCCGACGCCCGGCAACTGGTGGCTCGACGATCGCACCGGCTCGTGGACCCTCGGCACGATGGGCGGCCCCGAAACCGAAGGGATGGACGTGATTCCCGACATGGCGGGCAAGCAATACGTCGAAACCAACGGCTCGCACGGCTATGCGTGCGCGTGCCTCACGGTGGTCACCGACAAGCAGGAACGGCGGATCGTGAAGGTGCTGAAGGCGAAGCAGTTGCCGCTCTCGCGGTGCCGACGCGACAAGCGGCTCAAGGAACCGACATGATCGGGGGCACGCACCGCAAGCCGCACGCGCGTCGACATGCGAGCGCGCGCGGCATCGCGCATGGCGCACGCCAGCCCCGATGCCGGAGACCGAGACGCATCACATTGCAGGCCGCCTAACGCGCCGCGCCACCCGCGCACGCGATGCGGGCGCGCATCCCGCGCACGCGGCACACGCAGGCAAGCGCCGGCGCGCGCCCGGATCAGGGCGATTCGATCGATTTGACGAACGTCGTCGTCACGGCGGCGAAACCCAGCTCGCGGTACAGCGCGAGCGCGGCCGCGTTGTGATTGAACACCGACAGGCCGATCTCGCTCACCCGCAGTTCCCGCGCATCGTCCTCGAGCGCCTGCAGCACGCGTGTCGCCCATCCCTGACGGCGAAAGGCAGGCTCGATTTCGAGATCGTAGATGAAGAGCGACCGATGCGGACCTTCGGCGACGACGCCGTACCACAGGTGGCCGAGCACGGAGCCGTCGGCCGATTCGCTCAGTGTCAGCAGCACCTGATCGTCGGTCAGCAGCCCATCGGGCAGCAGCGTATCGATACACGCGAGCGCGCGTGCGTCGGCTTCGTCGGGCGCGCTCTGGCCGGATTCGATCAGATCCCGCGCATAGCCGCGCGCGGCGCGCTCGCGGTATTCGCGAAATTCCGTCTGGGTCATCGGACGCATTTGCAACATGCCGCACCTGTTCGAAGAAACGGGCCTCTCAGTCAGTGTAGCGGGCGATACGGGATTGCGCGAATCGGAATTCGGCTGCCGACGTCGGGCGGATCAAACGCCGGCGATTCGCCTGCCGCATTCGATGCCGGCCTCGCGCGCGGGCGCCTGCGACTCGAGTCGAACGGATGGAAAACGGGTGGCGAGCGAGCGCGGCAACGGCAACGGCACGACACGGCAGCGATCACGATCTCACGAATCGAAACGGCCGGCAGTCGATGCGGACCGGTCAGCCCCGAGCCGAACGCCGGTCCGGTGCCGCCCCGATGGGCTTCCGTGCGCGACGGCGCATGCATGGATGCGATGGAATATTTGTTCGCGGCGCTCGCTCGCCGCGATTCGGCGCGCCGCCGGCACGATTGCGGCTCGCGATCGGCTTCGACGGCAGGATGTCGGTGTCGCACCCGCCGCCGCGACAAGCTTCGGATCGCGATGAGCCTGCCGACGAAGTTCGCCGGCTCGGTCGCGCAATTCGTCGATATATCGGCGACGTTGACGCTCGGCGCTGGGCGCGGCATCGCCGCACCCGCATTTCTCGCGCGCCACGCGATCCCGCGATCGCGGCCGCGCCCGGCGTCCATCGCGGCGAAGCGGCAGCGCCGTCAGCGCAGCGGCGGGCGACGGTTCACGGTCGATGCCGCACGGGCCGCCGCAAGATCGCGCACCGCCGGCCGCTCGACGGACGTCGGGTGACAGCGGGGCACGCACGAGCGGCAAGGCGAAACACTTCCGTCATCCGTCGACGCCAACGCAACGGGCGCGGTCGTGCAAGTGCGGCTCCGACGCCGTCGGGGGATCGGCCGGCATCACTTGCCGCCATCATGCCGGCCGATCGAGGCGGCTACGGCCATCGCCGTCGACTAGGCGCCATGCGCCATGCCCGGGCGCACGCTGGAAGCGCGATCCCGCCGCGCCACGCGCCAAGCCCCCGGCGGCGGCTGCGCCGCCGGCAACGATCAGCGGCGGATCAGGCCGACCTGCGAGACGTGCGACTTGCGCACCCGCTCCACCTCGGCATGGCGGGCCTTGTACGAATAGTCGGCGTCGAGCGGCAGATGCGGCGACGTGAAAAGATCTTCAATCTTTTGAAGCAGCGCGAAGATGAGGCTCATTTGCGACTCCTGTCAGCTAACGTCCAGGGTTTTCCCTTAGAACGAATTCTAGGGGTTTTCCCTAAATCTAGCTAGTGCGTCGCAGCAAAAATCTTGCAAACCGCCCTTTGAGAACCGTATTCGGAGCCGGCCCGTTGCGGCTTGGCAACGGGTGTGCGACATCGCGTCGCGACGGTCCGTTGCAGCCCTTTTTTCATCAGCGCATATGACGCGTGCGATGCGCCCGCTTGGCCGGCACTGCGGCGCTCGACAAGCGGCTTGTCAGGCGATCGACCTGCGCACCCACTTCGTCCTGCCGCTGCGACAGCGTCGCGATCGTCGCGCCCTGGGTCGCCTGGGCGGCGACGAGCCGGTCGATGCGTTGCTGTATAGCAGCAAACTGATCGCGTTGCCGCGACAGTTGCACCGCCTGGACGATCCACGCGACGATCGCGGCGAGCAGGACCACCGCGAGCGCGAGCAACAAGCGGTTCACGCGGCGCATCTGCGCATCGGCCGCTCGGCGCAGGTCGATCGTCTCCGATTGAAGTGCGCGGATCCGGTCGGCGAGCGGACGCAGTTGCGCATCGGAATCGGCGGAGGCGGCGGACGTCGCCGCCTGTGCGGCAGCCGCGGGCAGCAGGGCCGGCGATGGATTCGCCGAACGCGGATGGGGCTGCGCCGCGTTCACCGGCGCGCGATCCGCCGCTGCCGGAAGCGCCCTCGCCTCGGCCGGCCGACCGCGCACCGCTGCATCACGGCGCGCCACGGGCGCGGGCGACGAATCCCGAACCGTATCGGCCGGAACAGCGCGATTTTCCGCCGCCTGGCCGCCGGCCGCCTCGCCGCCGAGCGCCCCGCCGTCAGCCCCCGCGCTTTTGGAAATCGCGCCTTCGGCCGCCCGGCCTCGACGCGCACCGCGCTCGGCCGCCTGCTTGCCGCCATCCGCGCGCCGCGCAGACGCACGCCGCGCGCGGGGCGGCCGGGCAGCCGTCGCCTCGTCGACGCCGGACTTCGCCGCCGCCGGCTCGGACGCGTCGGGCGCCGACGCGCCGCGCCGAATGATGGCCGGGCCGGCCGCTGCGTGCTCACCGGCGCTCGCTTCGGCGTTCACGCCCTGGCTCACGCCCTCATTCAGGCGCTCGTCCGCCTTTACCGCTCGCGAGCGCTCGCCGTCCGCCGCTTCGGCGTCGACGCGCCCGTCGGCGTTGCGCTGCGCATCCTGCCTATCCGCTGCCGGCGATTCACCGAAGCCGCTCAGCAGATCCGCCTGTTCGCCCGCGGGCTCAGGCGCGTGCGCCGCCGCGCGCGCGCCGCGTGCATCGGCATCGGCATCGGCACTGGCATCGGCATCAGCACCAGCACCGGCATCAGCATCAGCACCAGCACCGCGCCCCGGCCGGTCGAGACCGCCGAAACCGCGCGCTTGCACGCGCGCCGCATCGTGCGCCGTTTCATCGACCGCCACGCCGGCGGCCGCTTCGTCCGTCCTCGCGTTTTCTTCGAAGGCCGTGCCGAACAGGTCAAGTGTGTGCTCGTCGCGCGACGCGTCGCCCGCGGCGGCGTCGCGGCCGGGCCGGGCCGCCGCGCGCGACTGCCCGGGGCCGCTCGCCGCCGCGGCGCGCGGCCGCCGCCTGGCTGGGGACGAACGGGAAGAACGGGTACGTGGGGATGCTGCGAAATCGGTCATGGATCGTTCAGCGGCGCGCCGCACGCGCGCCGGATTCGGCTTCGAACAATTTCAGGAAGGCGGCATTGTCTCATGCCCGCCGCACGAGGCCCGTGCGTCAGTCATCCGGCAAGCCGCCCTTGCGCTCGCTGAAGCCCTTCACACCCGGCAACTGCCTCAAGCGCGCGCAAATGCTCTCGTATTCGACGTCGGACACGCGGCCCAGCGCGATCGTCACTTCGTCGCTGTCGGCCGAATCCTCGCTCTGCTGGACAATGAAGCGCTTGACGCGCGCGCTGTCCACGCCGAGCGCCGCGTGCAGCGAATCGAACGTCAGCGTGCCGCGCTCGACCAGCAGCATGAGATGGCGGCGCTGGCGCACGCTCAGGTAGCGCCGCTCGAGCG
Source organism: Burkholderia mallei ATCC 23344 (assembly GCF_000011705.1). Taxonomy (NCBI): domain Bacteria; kingdom Pseudomonadati; phylum Pseudomonadota; class Betaproteobacteria; order Burkholderiales; family Burkholderiaceae; genus Burkholderia; species Burkholderia mallei. The sequence goes on from NC_006349.2 coordinate 2,028,825, forward strand.
GCTTGATGCCCGCGAGGATCACGAGAATGATGATCGTCGCCGCGATCGCCGCCGCGTACAGCCCGCCGCCCACCGCGAGCCCGACGGCCGCGACCGACCACAGGCTCGCCGCCGTCGTCAGCCCACGCACGATCTCGCCGCGCAGCAGGATCGAGCCCGCGCCGAGAAAGCCGATTCCCGAGACGACCTGCGCGGCCATCCGCGACGGATCGAGATCGACGTGCGCCTGCCCGAGCACATCGGCGAAGCCGAACGCCGACACGATCATGATGAGCGCCGAGCCGACGCACACGAGCATGTGCGTGCGCAGCCCGGCCGCCCACGACAGGCGCTCGCGCTCGATGCCGATCACGCTGCCGAGCGCCGCCGCGAGCATCAGCCGCATGATGAGTTCGACGTTATTCAGCATTCGTGCTCTCCCATGTTCGACGGCGGCGGCCCGCATGCTTTATCCTTGCCGCTCGGCGCCGCGCGTGCGGCGCTCGCGTTTCTTCCCCCGTCAACCGCGCCGCCATCCGTCATGTCCGCCCCCGTTTCCGTTTCCGACCAGGCCGCCCGATTGCGCCGCCACTTCGCGCAGATCGTCTTGCCGATCTGGCGCGGGCCCGGCTTCAATCCGGCGCTGCAACTGCCGTTCGAGGCCGTCGCGCCGGACACGCACGTGCCGCTGCCCGTCACCCGCTATCGCGCGATGGCGTGCGCGCGCCAGTTGTTCATATTCTCGCAGGCGGGCGACGCGCAGCACGCGCACGCGCTCTTTGCCGCATTGTGCCGTCACTTTCGCGATCCTCGCCACGACGGCTGGTTTTACAGTGTCGACGCGCAGGGCGCGCCGCTCGACCGCACGAAGGACCTGTACACGCATGCGTTCGTCGTGTTCGCATGCGCCGAGTATTTCGCGGCGTTCGGCAACCGCGACGCGCGCGAGCTCGCGCAACGCACGGCGGCGCTGATCGTCGATCGCTTCGCGCCTCGGCCGGGCAGCGCGCTGCTCGATTCCGCACGCGGCGAGGACTTCGCCGCGGCGGCGGGCGGCCCGTTGCAGAATCCGCTGATGCACCTGACCGAAGGCTGGCTCGCCGCCGGCCGCGCGTTCGGCGACACCGCGTTCGACGACGCGCTGCTGCGCACCGCGCAGGCGGTCGAGCGCACGTTCGTCGATCCGCACACCGGCTGCGTCGCGGAATTGCCGATCGGCTGCGCGGACAACCGCTTCGAGCCCGGCCATCAGTTCGAGTGGTTCTATCTCGTCGCCTCGGCGGGCGCGCGGCTCGCGGCGACCGGCCTGCCCGACGCGCTCGCGCGCGCGTACGCGTTCGCGCAACGGCACGGCGTCGATCCGGACACGGGCGGCGTCAGCGCGGCGACCGACGAGCGCGGCGCATGCGTCGACGGCACGCAGCGGATCTGGGCGCAAACCGAATATCTGCGCGCGCTCGCGACGCATGGCGGCGAGCCGGACGCGCTCGCGCGCCAGATCGCGCGCTTTGCCGAGCGGTTCCTGCATCCGCGCGGCTGGTACGAATGCAAGACTGCGCAGGGCGAGGTATCGCGCGCGGACATGCCGTCGACGACGCCGTATCACCTCGCGACCGCGTACGCTTCGTTGCCGGCGGGGACGTGACGCACCGCGCGCCCGCGCCGCGTGCCGCGCGGAATCCGGCATCCCGCCGTAGCGCCGCCGCCGCGCGCCGCTCGCCCGTGCGCTAAAGCGCGGCCTGCCGCACGAACCGCACGAAAGCGCGCACCGCGGGCGCCTTCTCGTGCCGGCGATACGCAACGGCCACCTCCGACGCAATCGGCTTGCCCTCGATCGGCCGGTACGCGACGCCCGGCAGCGACACGCAGCCGACGAGCGCCTGCGGCACGATCGCGACGCCGCCGCTCACCGACACGTGCGCGAGCACCGCGACGAGCGCGCCCGGCCGCGCGTCGACGATCGGCTCGAAACGCCCCCGGCGCGCCGCCTCCAGCGTGCCGAGCGCCTGCTCGGGCACGACGAAGCGCTCGCCCGCGAGCGCGGCGGGCCGAATCGATACGCGCGCGGCGAGCGGCGATTGCCCGTGCACCGCGACGACGAACACATCGCGATGCACGGTGTGCGTCGACACGCCGTCCGGCAGCGGCAGCGGCGGGCGCACGTATGCGGCGTCGAGCGTGCCCGCGTCGAGCCGCGCGGCAACCTCGCTCATCGGCACTTCGCGCACGTCGACGCGGATGCGCGGATGCGCGTCGCGAAACGCGCCCACCGTGCGTTGCAGCACCCCCGCGTACGCCGCCGACGATACGTACCCGAGCTCGATCCGCCCGATTTCGCCGCGCTCGGCGAGCGCCGCCCGCTCGCGGCCGCGCGCGAGATGCGCGAGCGCGGCCTGCGCTTCGCCGAGATAAGCCGCGCCCGCGGCGCTCAGCGCGACCGAGCGCCGCGTGCGGTGAAAGAGCCGCACGCCGAGAAGCCGCTCCGCGTCCTGGACGAGCCGCGTCAGCGCGGGCGGCGCGATGTCGAGCTCGTCCGCCGCGCGGGCGAAGTGCAGGTGCCGCGCGACGCAGAGAAACGCACGCACATGGCGCAGTTCGAGGCGATCCATGGATGGCTCCTTTATTGCTTTTTCATGCAATAAAGATGAATTTCTGTGGCAATGACTTGCAACAGCCGCTCAGCCTAACATGCCGCTCTCCCCTTCGCATCACGGTGTCCGGCATGCACGACGCGCCCTCCCGCCCCGCTCCGATCGAGCCTCCCCGTCACGCTTGCGGCTCGCCCGCCGCGTCCGCACCGGCCCGCGCCCGCGCTCTCGCGCCCGCCGCCGAGCCCGGCGCCGAAGCGCCGTCGCGCGCGTGGCGCGCGCTCGCGACCGCGTCGGCCACCTGCTCGCTGATCGTGCTCGACACGAACGTCGTCGCCGTATCGCTGCCGTCGATCGCCCGTACGTTCCATGCGAACTTCGCGGACATCGAATGGGTGGTGAGCGCGTACATGACCGCGTTCGCCGCATGCCTGCTGCCGGCGGGCGGGCTCGCCGACCGCGCGGGCCGCAAGCGCGTGCTGCTCGCCGGGCTCGCGGTGTTCTTCGTCGCGTCGCTCGGCTGCGGGCTCGCGCCGTCGGCCGCGCTCCTGAATGTCGCGCGCGCGGTCAAGGGCATCGGCGCCGCGATGCTGCTGACCTCAGCGCTCGCCGTGATCGCGAACCGCTTCTCCGAAGGCCGCGAGCGCGCGCGTGGGCGATCTGGGGCATGTGCATGGGCGTCGCGACGGCGATCGCGCCGCTCGTCGGCGGCGCGATCGCGCAATGGATCGGGTGGCGCTGGATCTTCCTGCTGAACCTGCCGGTGTGCATCGCGCTCGCCGCGGCCGTTCGCGCGACGATCGACGAATCGCGCGATCCGCACGCGAAACGCATCGACGCGCCGGGCAGCGTGCTGTTCGGCGCGGCGCTCGCGCTCGGTATCTGGGCGCTGATCGACGCGCCGTCGCACGGCTGGACCGCGCCCGGCACGCTCGCGCGCTTCGCGGCGAGCGCGGCGCTCGGCGCGGCGTTCGTCGCCGCCGAGCGCTGGCAGCGGCGCCCGATGATCGATCTCGCGCTGTTTCGCACGCCGCGCTTCGTCGGCGCGCTGCTCGCGATGTTCGGCTACGCGGCGTGCGCGCAGGTGATGATGACGTTCCTGCCGCTCTATCTGCAGATCGGCTTCGGGATGTCGGCGATCGACGCGGGGCTCGGCATGCTGCCGTTCGCGCTCGCGATGATCGTCGGGCCGTCGCTCGGCGCGGCGCTGTCGGCGCGCGCGCCGGCCGCGACCGTGCTCGGCTGCGGGCTCGCGCTGATCGGCATCGGCAATTTCGCGACCGCCGCGCTCGCCGGCGCGTCGCACTACGGTCTCGTCGCGCTCGGGATGATGATCACCGGCTGCGGCGCGGGCATCCTCAACGGCGACACCCAGAAGGCGATCATGGCGTGCGTGCCGCCCGAGCGCACCGGCATGGCGTCCGGGATCAGCACGACGACGCGGTTTTCCGCGATCGTGACGTCGGTCGGCGTGCTCGGCGCGGTGCTCGCCGAGCAGACCCACGCGGCGCTCGCCGCACGCGTTGCGCATGCGCCGGCATTGCTCGGCGCGCTCGATCCGCACTTCATGTCGAGCCTGCTCGCGGGCGATCTCGCGCAGGCGATACGCGGCCTGCCGCCGCGCACCGGCGCGACGCTCGCGCACATCGCGCCCGGCGGCTTCGCGAGCGGTTTTTCGCTCGCGCTGTGCGCGAGCGGCGCGTTCGCGCTCGCGGCGGCCGTGGCGGTGCGGCTGCTCGTCGGCGCGCAGCCGGGGCGCGCCGCATGAGCGCGCGTCGAGCACGTGGGACGCGCCGCTAGCGGCGCGCCTGGCGATGCGCGGGCCGTGCAGGCCGTTCGGGCCGTTCGAGCCATGCGAGCCGTGCGCGCCGCGCGAGAGGGGCGCAAGGAGCAAGAAGCGCGAGCGAATCGACAGCGGCCGCGAGCGCAGGCGGCGGGCGCGAAACGGCGCGCCCGCGGTTACGCGCCCGCGAGCTGCGGCGCGCGAGCGCCGGCCAGCGCCGCGCCGCCGGCAAGCCGGCGCGCGCGCGCATCGCCGAGCTCGAACACCGAGACCGACTGCTGCAACTGCTCGGTCTGCTCGTTGAGCGAGCCGGCCGCCGCCGCGACTTCCTCGACGAGCGCCGCGTTCTGCTGCGTCAACTGCTCCATCTGCGTGACCGCCTGGTTGACCTGCTCGATCCCCGCGCTCTGCTCGACCGACGCGGCCGTGATCTCGGTCATCGTCTGCGCGACGCGCTCGATCGACGCGGACACCGAGCGCATCGCCTCGCCCGCGCGCTCGACGAGCTCCGAGCCGCCGTCGATCTGCGCGACCGATTCCTCGATCAGCAGCTTGATCTCCTTCGCCGCCTGCGCGCTGCGCTGCGCGAGCGAGCGCACCTCGCCCGCGACCACCGCGAAGCCGCGGCCCTCCTCGCCCGCGCGCGCCGCCTCGACGGCCGCGTTCAGCGCGAGAATGTTGGTCTGGAACGCGATGCCGTCGATCACCGCGATGATCTCCGCGATGCGGCCCGAGCTGCGCGCGATGCCGTGCATCTTGTCGATCACGTCGTCGACGATCGCGCCGCCGTTCTGCGTCGTGCGCAGCGCATCGTCGGCGAGCGCGCTCGCCGCGCGCGCGCTGTCGCTGTTCTGCCGCACGGTGGCGGTCAGTTCCTCCATGCTCGCCGCCGTTTGCTCGAGCGAGGCGGCCTGGCTCGACGTGCGCGCGGACAAGTCCGCGTTGCCGCTCGCGATCTCGGCCGCGCCCAGATGGATCGCGTTCGATGCGTTGCGCACGACGCGCACGGTGCCCGCGACGCTCGCCTGCATGTCGGCGAGCCCGCGCAGCAGCCGCTCGATTTCGTACACGCCGTGCGGCGCCACCGTCTCGTCGAGGCGGCCCTGCGCGATCCGCTCGAAATGCACGAGCGCCTGCGCGAGCGGCGCGACCACCGCGCGCCGCGCGACGGCGTAGATCCCGGCGATGCAGGCGAGCATCAGCACGAGCAGCACCGCGCCGACCGTCTCGAACCAATGCATCCCGGTGTCGATCATGCCGAGCGCGTGCTCGCTCGTGCGCCCGCTGAATTCGGAGAAGGTGCGCAGCTCGCCGAGGTACGCGTCCTGGATCTGCTGCGTCGGCTGATCGAGAAACGCCTGCATGTTGTTGGATTCGAGGAACTGCACGAGATCGACGAGCGCCGCGTGATACTTACGGTAGCGATCGGTGAGCGCCGCCGCGCGCTCGGTGTTCTCGGCGCTGATCGTCGGCGCGGCCGTGAACGCGGCGAATGCGCGATCGGCGAGCGCGAGCTGGTCGCGTACGTGCTGGAGCGTCTCGGTGGGCATCGGGTCGCCCTTCACCATCCGCGTGCTGGCGCGCGACAGGTTGGTGCGGGCGTCGAGCATGTGCTGGGTCGCGACGGTCGTCGCGTCGGTCTGCTTGATCGCGACGTTGGACAGATCGTCGACGTTGCTGCGCGACGCGGACAGCGACCAGAAGCCGAGCCCCTCGACCGCGATCAGAAATAGACAGAATGTGACGAGCACGCCGAGCAGGCCGGATGCGAGCTTGATTTTGCTGAACATGAAATTCCGTTAGAGCCAAGAAGAGATACTGCCTTGGCGTTAGCGGCATTTCAGCGGCGGACTTGAGCGATCACGCACGCGGCGTAGGGGCTCTGCGGCCGTTCGGCGTTCGGCGTTCGGCCGGCGCGGCCGGCGGCGCGCGCCCCAGTGCGCGGGTGCGCACGGCGTGCGTCACCCGCCGCCGAACGTCGATGCCGGCAGGCCGAGCAGGCGCTCCAGGTCGTTCATCAGCGCATGCCGGCGCTGCGCGTCGAGCTCGTGAGCGCGCGCGGCCGCGTCGATGTCGCCGCCGCAGTGCGGGCAGGTCTGTTCGCCCGCATGCACGTAGCCGTCGCAGTTGCGGCACATCTTCAGCTTCGGCGGCACGCGTCCGACCTCCGGCGAGCGCTTGCCCCGGTTCTTCCACGCGAGCTCGATCACCTGCCCCGAGCGGACGACGCTCGCAACCGGCTCGCCGTCGGCGATGCGCTCGGTCACGAGATCGAAGCGGCCCACCGCGAACGACGCCGGGCCCGCATCCTGCACCTTCGCGATCCGCTCGCGCAGGCCCTGCTTCTGCAGCTCGAGCACGCGATAGTGGCAATACGGATTGTTGCCCGGCTTGCCGAGCAGCGAATGCGACGTCCACGTGCAGCCGCCGCGGCACACGTCCGCGTAGTAGCAGGTGCGGCAAAAGCCCCACAGATCGTCGACCGAGCGCAGCCGGCCGAAATGGATGCCCTCGCTCGTGCGCCAGATGTCCTCGAGCGACATGTCGCGCACGTTGCCGCCGGAGAAGCCGACCGTCGCGAGCGACGGGCAGCCCTTCACGGTGCCGTCCGCTTCGAGCGCGATCACGTTCTGGCCGGCCGCGCAGCCGCTCCAGTGCACGCGCTCGTCGCCGAAGCCGCGCCAGAGGTGCTCGTAGGGCCCGTAATAGCCGATGTTGTTGCCGACCGTCATCAGCAGCCCGCGGCTCACGCCGTCCTTGTACAGCTTCGCGAGCAGCGGCATCAGCTCGGCGAGCCGGTACGGCTGCAGCAGCAGTTCGTCGTTGTCGACCGCGTTGCCCATCGCGACCGTCAGCTGAATCTGCCAGTGCGTCGCGCCGAGCTCGATGATCGTGTCCATCAGCGCGGGCAGATCCTCCATCGTCTGCGCGCCGATCTGCGTGTTGACGCTCACCGCGATACCCGCGTCGCGCGCGCGGCGCAGCGTGTCGAGCGCACGCTCGAACGCGCCCGGCACGTTGCGCACCTTGTCGTGCAGCGGCGCGAGCCCGTCGAGCGACACGCCGACGCCGTTCAGGCCCGCGTCGACCGCCTGCGCGAGGCGCTTCGGCGTGAGATTGCGGCCGCCCGTCTGGATCGCGCAATACATGCCGTGCGAGCGGATCGCGCGGATCAGTTGCGTCCAGTCCTTGCGCAGATACGCCTCGCCGCCGATCAGCGAGACTTCGCGCGTGCCGAGCCGCGCGAGCGCGTCGATCACTTCGAGGCATTCGGCCGTGCTCAGTTCGTTGGTCCGCCGGTGGCCGGCCCGCGAGCCGCAGTGCAGGCACTTGAGATCGCAGGCGAGCGTGATTTCCCACACGGCATGAACCGGGACGAAGCGTTGATAGTCGCTGTCGAACAGGTAGCGGGCCGGGCGCGCGTCCGTTGTGCTCATGTCGATGTCTCCTGATGGGGCGATGGCGGCCGCACGCGCGAAACGGGCCCGCGCGTGCGGCAAACGGCGCGCGCGGGCTCAGCGGCGCGCTTCGAGCCGCGCGATTTCCGCTTCGAGCTTCTGGAGCTCGGCGGCGATCACGTCATGATCGGCGAGTTGCTGCTCGGCCTGCTGCGCGAGTGCCTTCATCCGGCTCAGATCGCCGGACGCCCGCGCTTCCTGCAGCCCGACGCCGTACATCGGCATCACGTGCTCGCTCGGCGGATCGAGCGGAATCCGCGAGTTGTCCTTCGACACGATCGCGTGCTCGATCGAATGCCAGCGGCTCTCGTAGAAGTAGCGATAGTTCGCCGTGCCCGATTGCCAGCCTTCGTTCAGCAGCGCGTTGAGCTCCAGGATCACGACCTGCGGCGCGACGGGCCCGGTCGGGCTGCCCGAGAAGGTGAGCGTGATCGACTGCGGCGCGTGAGGATCGATCCTCATTTGATGGAACGGGCCGACCACGCGCGCGCGGAAATGCATCGGCGGATAGACGGTCTGCGTGATGCGGGCGAAGCCCGACGCGGTTTTCTCGACCGTGTTGACGAGCAGGTTCAGCCAGAGAACGGGCGCGCCGAGATTGGGCGTCGCGACGCGAAGCTGGACAGGAAAGAAACCGGTAGTTGCCATGGCGATAGCTCCACGAAAAGGTTCAAACGATGGCGATGCAAGGCCGCGCCGCTCACTGCCGGCTTTCGAGCTTGGCGATTTCCGCCTTCAGCTCGCTCAGCGCGGCCGCGATTTCGTCACGGCTTTCCAGCTGCTGCCGCGCATAGGCACTGAGCGTGCGCATGTGCGCGAGATCGCCGGAAGCGGCCGCAGACTGGATCGCCACGCCGTACATCGCGGCCGATCCGATCGCGCTCATCGACGATTGGCCGATGACCGGGCCCGGCTCGATCGGCACGAGCTCCGGGTCGGCCTTGACCGGCACGTTCTCGACTTCGTGCCAGGAGCCGTTCGAGTAGTAGCGGTACGATGCGACGCCCGTCTTGCCGTCGCCCTTGAGCAGCAGCTCGCCGTAGAACGTGATCATCGAATTCGACTGCGGCCCGCCCTGGTTGCCCTGCAGCGAGATCTGCACGATCGCGCCGCTGCCGTCGCGGCGCGGCGGCGGGCCGAGCCGGAATACGTAGGAGCCCCAGACGTCGGCGTGGAAATTGAGCGGCGGGCTCACGGCTTGCGAGACCGCCGCGCGGCCGACGACGCTGTGATCGACCGTGTCGACCATCAGATCCAGCACGAGCTGCGGCGCGCCGGGCAACCCGGTGCCGACGAGATAGCGAACCGGAAAAAGACCGACGCGAAGATCTTCGGACATGTGAGTCTCCTTGATGCGAGTGGTTGAACGACGTGTTGACACGCTGAAACGCCGCCGCGGCGGCACGGCTCGCCGAAGCGGCGGATTCGCGGCTACTTCCTCCGCTCGAGCTTGGCGATCTCGACTTCGAGAAGCTCGAGCGCGGTGGCGAGATTGCCCTGCTGGGCGAGCAGCGCCTGCGCCTGCGTGCGCAGCGATTTCATCTGCGCGAGATCGCCGTCCGCGATCGCCTGATGGATGGCGACGCCATAAGGGGTGACCGGATGGCCCTGTGCTTGACTCATGTTTGCCTCGCTGAAAGTGGACGATGGCCGACAGCCCTGCGATCTGCCCCGCGGCGGCACAGTGCATCCGGCTGTCGTGTTTGTGCAGGATCGGGGAATTTCGTCGATGAATGTCGCGCTCGCCGCCATGCTGCGACACGGCGCCTCGTGCCGCACTGCTCGCCGCCCGTGATTAGCCATTCGTGTTATCCCTCTGAACCGGCGCGTCGGCGGTCCACGGCGGTAACGCGGTTGTCCCCGTGCGCCCGCCGGTGCGGCGGGGCGCTTCCATGTTGTCGATTGGTCTGCGTACTAAGGTTAGGTCGCCTGCGCGCTTTCGCTATCTACCAGATTTGGTAGTACCCGCAGGCGGGCGACCGGCGCGACGCGCGTTGCGGCGCGCCCATCGCACAATGCCCGGCCGGATCGTTGCGTCGCCGGCAACCGGCGCGCGCTCGGCGGCGGGGAAGCGGCGCACGCCCGCAGGAGGGAACGGATGACGACGATCGATGTCCGATCGGCGCTTGGCGCTTGGCGCTTGGCGCTTGGCGCTTGGCGCTTGGCGCTTGGCGCTTGGCGCTTGGCGCTTGGCGCTTGGCGCTTGGCGCTTGGCGCTTGGCGCTTGGCGCTTGGCGCTTGGCGCTTGGCGCTTGGCGCTTGGCGCTTGGCGCTTGGCGCTTGGCGCTTGGCGCTTGGCGCTTGGCGCTTGGCGCTTGGCGCTTGGCGCTTGGCGCTTGGCGCTTGGCGCTTGGCGCTTGGCGCTTGGCGCTTGGCGCTTGGCGCTTGGCGCTTGGCGCTTGGCGCTTGGCGCTTGGCGCTTGGCGCTTGGCGCTTGGCGCTTGGCGCTTGGCGCTTGGCGCTTGGCGCTTGGCGCTTGGCGCTTGGCGCTTGGCGCTTGGCGCTTGGCGCTTGGCGCTTGGCGCTTGGCGCTTGGCGCTTGGCGCTTGGCGCTTGGCGCTTGGCGCTTGGCGCTTGGCGCTTGGCGCTTGGCGCTTGGCGCTTGGCGCTTGGCGCTTGGCGCTTGGCGCTTGGCGCTTGGCGCTTGGCGCTTGGCGCTTGGCGCTTGGCGCTTGGCGCTTGGCGCTTGGCGCTTGGCGCTTGGCGCTTGGCGCTTGGCGCTTGGCGCTTGGCGCTTGGCGCTTGGCGCTTGGCGCTTGGCGCTTGGCGCTTGGCGCTTGGCGCTTGGCGCTTGGCGCTTGGCGCTTGGCGCTTGGCGCTTGGCGCTTGGCGCTTGGCGCTTGGCGCTTGGCGCTTGGCGCTTGGCGCTTGGCGCTTGGCGCTTGGCGCTTGGCGCTTGGCGCTCGGCGCTCGGCGAGTGGCGAGTAATCGACGCATCAGGGCGGCGGCGCCTGGTCGGCATGCGGCGCGGCGCGCCGCGCATCGGCATGGCGCTTGCGTGGGTCGCACGCCGCGGACCGCGGTGACAGGCGACGAACGGGCGCCGGCGGGAGAACGCGCGCGGCATCGCCGGCGCGAGCGGACGTAAGCGCACACAAGCGGTCGCGAGCGGGCACGAGCGGGCGCCGGCGCGCTTCGCCGGCCGCCCCGCCGCTAGTGCGCCGGCACGACGAATTTCCTTGCGTATCGCCCGCCCCCTTTCTAGAGTGGAGCGCAAAGAGCCGGATTGCATCGGCGGCGCGCGCACCGCGCGCATTGTTCAACGTATCCATTCAATCGATAGCGAAGGAACGTCGATGACCGACATCGTGGACCATGCGCGCGGCGCCCTGCGCGCGCAACCCTTCAGCATGCTGCTCGGCACCGAGCTCGTGCATATCGGCGGCGAAGAGGCGTCGCTGCGCCTGCCGATTCGCGACGAGCTCAGGCAGCAGTACGGCTTCGTCCACGGCGGCGTCATCAGCTATCTCGCGGACAACGCGCTCACGTTCGCGGGCGCGCTCGCGCTCGGGCCGCGCGTCGTCACGGGGGAATACAAGATCAATTACCTGCGCCCGGCCGTCGTCGGCACGCTGATTGCGCGCGCGAAGCTGATTTATGCGGGACGGAATCAGGCGACCTGCCAATGCCATGTGTTCGTGATCGACGGCGATCACGAGCGGCTCGTCGCGGTCGCGCAGGGCACGATCAATCGGGTCGGCGACGGGCGCGAGCCGGGCGCGGCCGAAGAAAAGGCATAACGCGGCGGCAAGGCCGCCGCACGCCCGATCGCCGCGCCCCGCGCCCGCGGCGTCAGAACGCGTCGCCCGGCACGCGCACCCAGCCCTCCATCAGCACGCGCGCGCTGCGGCTCATGATCGCCTTCGTGACGACCCACTCGCCGCCGTCCTGCTTCGCCTCCGCGCCGACGCGCAGCGTGCCCGACGGATGGCCGAAGCGCACCGCGTGGCGCGCGCCGCCGCCCGCCGCGAGATTCACGAGCGTGCCCGGAATCGCCGCCGCGGTGCCGATCGCCACCGCCGCCGTGCCCATCATCGCGTGATGCAGCTTGCCCATCGATAGCGCGCGCACGAGCAGGTCGACGTCGGCCGCCGCGACGCGCTTGCCGCTCGACGCGACGTAATCCGCCGGCTTCGCGACGAACGCCACCTTCGGCGTGTGCTGGCGCGTCGCGATCTCGTCGAGCGACGCAATGAGGCCCATGCGCAGCGCGCCGTGCGCGCGGATCGTCTCGAACATCGCGAGCGCCTTCGCGTCCGAATTGATCGCGTCCTGCAGCTCGGTGCCGGTGTAGCCGATCGCCGCGGCGTCGACGAAGATCGTCGGAATGCCCGCGTTGATCATCGTCGCCTTCAGCGTGCCGACGCCCGGCACGTCGAGATCGTCGACGAGGTTGCCCGTCGGGAACATCGCACCGCCCGCGCCGTCCTCGTCGGCGGCCGGGTCCATGAATTCGAGCTGCACCTCGGCGGCCGGGAACGTCACGCCGTCGAGCTCGAAATCGCCCGTCTCCTGCACCGCGCCGTTCGTGATCGGCACGTGCGCGACAATCGTCTTGCCGATGTTCGCCTGCCAGATCCGCACGGTCGCGACGCCGTTCTCCGGCACGCGCGCCGGGTCGATCAGGCCGCCCGCGATCGCGAACGGGCCGACGGCCGCCGACAGGTTGCCGCAGTTGCCGCTCCAGTCGACGAACGGCTTGTCGATCGACACCTGACCGAACAGGTAGTCGACGTCGTGATCGGGCCGCGCGCTCTTCGAGACGATCACCGTCTTGCTCGTGCTCGAGCTCGCGCCGCCCATGCCGTCGATCTGCTTGCCGTACGGGTCGGGGCTGCCGATCACGCGCGAGAGCAGCGCGTCGCGCGCGGCGCCCGGCGTTCGCGCGGCCTCGGGCAGATCCTGCAGCCGGAAGAACACGCCCTTGCTGGTGCCGCCGCGCAGGTAGGTCGCGGGAATCTTGATTTGAGGTACGTGGGCCATGGTTCGTGAGGTCCTGTATCGATCGGAGGCAGCGCCGCGGCGCCGGCTCCGGTCTCATGCGAAGCAAGTGAACCGGGCCCCGTTCGCCTCGGCGGCGAACGGGCCCGCGAAGGGCGGCGCGTCGCCGCGTCGCCCGATGAACGCGCGTCACCGCGCCGTCACGCCGCCCTCGACGATTCGAGGAAGTCCTGCGCGAAGCGCTGCAGCACGCCGCCCGCGTCGTAGATCGACACTTCCTCGGCCGTATCGAGCCGGCACGTGACGGGCACCGCCACGCGCTCGCCGCTGCTGCGGTGAATCACGAGCGTGAGATCGGCCCGCGGCGTGCGCTCGCCGATCACGTCGAACGTCTCGGTGCCGTCGATCGCGAGCGTCGCGCGGTTCGTGCCGGGCTTGAACTCGAGCGGCAGCACGCCCATGCCGATCAGGTTCGTGCGGTGAATCCGCTCGAAGCCTTCCGCGACGATCGCCTCGACGCCCGCGAGCCGCACGCCCTTGGCCGCCCAGTCGCGCGACGAGCCCTGGCCGTAATCGGCGCCGGCGATCACGACGAGCGGCTGCTTGCGGGACATGTAGGTCTCGATCGCCTCCCACATGCGCATCACCTTGCCGTCCGGCTCGACGCGCGCGAGCGAGCCCTTCTTCACCTCGCCGTCGACGATCGCCATCTCGTTGACGAGCGTCGGGTTCGCGAACGTCGCGCGCTGCGCGGTCAGGTGATCGCCGCGGTGCGTCGCGTACGAGTTGAAGTCCTCTTCGGGCAGGCCCATCTTCGCGAGGTATTCGCCCGCCGCGCTCGTCGGCAGGATCGCGTTCGACGGCGACAGGTGATCGGTCGTGATGTTGTCGCCGAGCACGGCGAGCGCGCGCATGCCCTTGAGCGTGCGCTCGCCCGCGAGCGCGCCTTCCCAGTACGGCGGGCGGCGAATGTACGTGCTCCGCGGCCGCCAGTCGTACAGCGGCGCCGCGCGCTCGCCGGCGTCGGCCGCGCGCGCGAACATCGGCTCGTAGACGGTGCGGAACTGCTCGGGCTTCACGCTCGACGCGACGATCGCGTCGATCTCCTCGTCGGTCGGCCAGATGTCCTTCAGCGTGACGGGCTTGCCGTCCTTGTCGTGGCCAAGCGCGTCCTTCTCGATGTCGAAGCGGATCGTGCCCGCGATCGCGTACGCGACGACGAGCGGCGGCGACGCGAGGAACGCCTGCTTCGCATACGGATGGATGCGCCCGTCGAAGTTGCGGTTGCCGGACAGCACGGCCGTCGCGTACAGGTCGCGATCGACGATCTCCCGCTGGATCTTCGGGTCGAGCGCGCCGGACATCCCGTTGCAGGTCGTGCACGCGAACGCGACGATGCCGAAGCCGAGCTTCTCCAGCTCGGGCAGCAGGTTCGCCGCCTTCAGGTACAGCTCGACCGCCTTCGAGCCGGGCGCGAGCGAGCTCTTCACCCACGGCTTGCGCGCGAGGCCGCGCGCGTTCGCGTTGCGCGCGAGCAGCGCCGCGGCGATCACGTTGCGCGGGTTGCTCGTGTTCGTGCAGCTCGTGATCGCGGCGATGATCACCGCGCCGTCGGGCATCTCGCCCGGTTTCTCCTCCCATTTGCCGGCGATCCCGCGCGCGGCGAGATCGGACGTCGGCAGCCGCTTGTGCGGATTCGACGGGCCGGCCATGTTGCGCACGACGCTCGACAGGTCGAACGTCAGCGTGCGCTCGTACTGCGCGTGCGCGAGGCTGTCGGCCCACAGGCCCGCCGCCTTCGCGTAGGTTTCGACGAGCTTCACCTGCTCGTCGCTGCGGCCCGTCAAGCGCAGGTAATCGATCGTCTGCTCGTCGATGAAGAACATCGCGGCGGTCGCGCCGTACTCGGGCGCCATGTTCGAGATCGTCGCGCGATCGCCGAGCGTGAGGCTCTTCGCGCCCTCGCCGCGGAATTCCAGATACGCGCCGACCACTTTCTCGCGGCGCAGGAATTCGGTCAGCGCGAGCACGACGTCGGTCGCGGTGATGCCGGGCTGGCGCTTGCCGGTCAGCTCGACGCCGACGATGTCGGGCAGCCGCATCCACGATGCGCGGCCGAGCATCACGTTCTCCGCCTCCAGCCCGCCCACGCCGATCGCGATCACGCCGAGCGCGTCGACGTGCGGCGTGTGGCTGTCGGTGCCGACGCAGGTGTCCGGGTACGCGACGCCGTCCTGCGCCTGGATCACGGGCGACATCTTCTCCAGATTGATCTGGTGCATGATGCCGTTGCCGGGCGGAATCACGTCGACGTTCTCGAACGCCTTCTTCGTCCATTCGATGAAGTGGAAGCGATCCTCGTTGCGGCGATCCTCGATCGCGCGGTTCTTCGCGAACGCGTCGGGATCGAAGCCGCCGCATTCGACGGCGAGCGAATGATCGACGATCAGTTGCACCGGCACGACCGGATTCACCTTCGCCGGATCGCCGCCGCGTTCGGCGATCGCGTCGCGCAGGCCCGCGAGATCGACGAGCGCGGTCTGGCCGAGGATGTCGTGGCAGACGACGCGCGCCGGGAACCACGGGAAATCGCGCTCGCGCTTGCGCTCGACGAGCTGCGTCAGCGAATCGGCGAGGATCGCCGGATCGCAGCGGCGCACGAGGTTCTCGGCGAGCACGCGCGACGTGTACGGCAACGCGTCGTACGCGCCCGGGCGGATCGCGTCGACGGCGGCGCGCGCGTCGAAGTAGTCGAGCGACGTGCCGGGCAGGGGTTTGCGGTTGGCAGTGTTCATTGCGTGGGGACAGACTGGGTAACGATCGTCGCGAAACGGCCGGGCGCGACGCCCGGCCGCCGGGTGCCGCCGATCAGCGCTTCTCGATCGGCACGAACTTCAGGTCTTCCGGCCCGGTGTAGTTCGCGCTCGGGCGGATGATCTTGTTGTCGACCCGCTGCTCGATGATGTGCGCGCTCCAGCCGGCGGTGCGCGCGATCACGAACAGCGGCGTGAACATCGCGGTCGGCACGCCCATCATGTGATACGACACCGCGCTGAACCAGTCGAGGTTCGGGAACATCTTCTTGATCTCCCACATCACCGATTCGAGCCGCTCGGCGATGTTGAAGAGCTTCAGGTCGCCCGCTTCCTTCGACAGCTTGCGCGCGACTTCCTTGATCACCTTGTTGCGCGGATCGGAGATCGTGTACACCGGGTGGCCGAAGCCGATCACGACTTCCTTGTTCTCGACGCGGCGGCGGATGTCGGCCTGCGCTTCGTCGGGCGTGCGGTAGCGGTTCTGGATCTCGTAGGCGACCTCGTTCGCGCCGCCGTGCTTCGGCCCGCGCAGCGCGCCGATCGCGCCCGTGATCGACGAATACATGTCCGAGCCCGTGCCGGCGATCACGCGCGCGGTGAACGTCGAGGCATTGAACTCGTGCTCCGCGTACAGGATCAGCGACGTGTGCATCGCGTCGATCCACGATTTCGACGGCGTCTTGCCGTGCAGCAGGTGCAGGAAATGCCCGCCGATCGAATCGTCGTCGGTTTCGGTTTCGATGCGCCGGCCGTTGTGCGAATAGTGATACCAGTACAGCAGCATCGAGCCGAGCGAGGCCATCAGCCGGTCCGCGATGTCGCGCGCGCCCGGCAGGTTGTGGTCGTCCTTCTCGGGCAGCACGGTGCCGAGCACCGATACGCCGGTGCGCATCACGTCCATCGGGTGCGCGGACGCCGGAATCCATTCGAGCGCCGCCTTCACGTTCGCGGGCAGCCCGCGCATCGCGCGCAGCTTCGCCTTGTACGCGGCCAGCTCGGTCACGTTCGGCAGCGTCTCGTGCACGAGCAGGTGCGCGATTTCCTCGAATTCGCTCGAGCCGGCGATATCGAGAATGTCGTAGCCGCGGTAATGCAGATCGTTGCCGGTCTTGCCGACCGTGCAGAGCGCGGTATTGCCCGCCGCGACGCCCGACAGCGCAACCGACTTCTTCGGCTTGAAACCGCCCGCAGCGCCCGTTGCCGCTGCTTCCTTCGTCTCGCTCATCCTTATACTCTCCTGGGGTTCGAATCCTTGAATCCGTGCTTCGGCGCTTCAGTTGCGGCCTTGGTTGAAAAGCTGGTCCAGCTTCTCTTCGTACGCGTAGTAGCCGAGATAATCGTACAATTGCGCGCGCGTTTGCATCGTCGGCACCGCGGCCTTTTGCGTGCCGTCGCGGCGCACCGTTTCGTAGAAGTTCAGCGCGGCCTTGTTCATCGCGCGGTACGCGCCGCAGCAGTAGAGCGCGATGTCGACGTTCGCGCCCTTCAGCTCGTCGAGCGTGAACAGCGGCGTCGAGCCGAACTCGGTCAGGTTCGCGAGAATCGGCACCTTCACCGCCTCCTTGAAGCGGCGGTAGTCGTCGAGCGTCTTCATCGCCTCGGGGAAGATCATGTCCGCGCCCGCCTCGACGTACGCGATCGCGCGCTCGATCGCCGCGTCGATGCCCTCGGCCGCCGCGGCGTCGGTGCGCGCCATGATCACGAAGGTTTCGTCGGTGCGCGCGTCGACGGCCGCCTTGATCCGGTCGACCATCTCGCCCGCCGGCACGCATTCCTTGCCCGGGCGGTGGCCGCAGCGCTTCTGACCGACCTGGTCCTCGAGGTGCACGGCGCCCACGCCCGCCTTGATGAACGAGCGGATCGTGCGCGCGATGTTGAACGCGCCGCCCCAGCCGGTATCGATGTCGACGAGCAGCGGCAGGTTCGTCGCGTTCGTGATCCGGTTCGCGTCGACGAGCACGTCGTCCATCGTGCTGATGCCGAGATCGGGGATGCCGAGCGAGTTCGCGGCGACGCCGCCGCCCGACAGATAGACCGCCTTGAAGCCGACCGCCTCGGCCATCTTCGCGGCGTACGCGGTGATCGCGCCGACCACCTGCAGCGGCTGCTCGGCCGCGACCGCCGCGCGGAATTTCGCGCCGGCGCTGATCAGTTGTGGGTTGCCCATCGACTCCTCCTGAAAGATGCCGATAAATAGCAAGGTCCGGGCCAAGCGTGCCGACGGCCGCTAACCCGCTGATTCTGCGCGCTTTCCGCATTCGGCGCACAAGTCCGATTATTTCAATATTGAAATTGAAATTCCATAATTGAAATCCATGCGCGATAATGCGGTTCATCCCCTTTCTTCATCCGGGCGCGGCTCGCGCCGCGCCCTCGGTCCAGTATGAGCACCCTACCCGAAACCGGCGTGCGGCCGCGCGTCTGGGCGGTCGGCATCAGCCGGCTGCGCGCGCTCTTTCGCGACATCGCCGACGAATACGAAGAACGCGCCGATCTGCGGATCGTCGCGCGCGGCTACGAGGAGGCGATCACGGCGCTCGCGACGGCGGGCGCCGAGCGCCCCGACGCGATCGTCGCCGCCGGCTCGAACGGCACCTATCTGAAGGCGCGCGTGCGCGTGCCCGTCGTGCTCGTCAATCCGACCGGCTTCGACGTGATGCACGCGCTCGCGCGGGCGCGGCGCGATGCGGGCCGGATCGCGCTCGTCAGCTACGGCGAGACGCCGCCCGAGGTGCGCAGTTTCGCGGCCGCGTACGGGCTCGACGTCGTGTTCGCGTCGTACCAGAGCGCGCAGGAGGCGGACACGCGCGTGCTCGAGATGCGCGAGCGCGGCATCGAGACCGTCGTCGGGCCGGGGCTCGTCACCGATCTCGCGGCGAACGCCGGGATGGGCGCGGTGTTCGTCTATTCGCACGCGTCGGTGCGCGCCGCCGTGAACACCGCGCTCGAGGTCGCGCACGCGACGCACGCGGAAGCGCTGCGCCGCGAGCGCCTCGACAACCTGCTGCAGCACCTGCGCGACGGCGTGGTGGCGCTCGACCGCGAGGGCCGCATCGAGGCGATCAACGAGCGGCTCGCGCTCGCGCTCGGCGTATCGCCGTCGGCCGCGGTGGGCCGCGCGCTGGACGATCTGACGCCCGAGCTGCGCACGCTGCGCGCGGCCGACGGCGACACGCTCGCGACGGTGCGCGGCGTGCGCTACGTCGTGCATCGCGGGCCGCTCGCCGCGAGCGGCGGCGCGCCCGGCAGCGTGCTGACGTTCCAAGAATCGCGTGCGGTCGAGCGGCTCGACCGCACGCTGCGCTCGCATCAGCACGCGCAGCAGTTCACCGCGCGCTACCGGCTCGACGACATCGTCGGCACGACGCCCGCGATCGCGTACGCGCGCGACCTCGCGCGGCGCTACGCGAAATCGGACGCGACCGTGCTGATCCTCGGCGAGAGCGGCACCGGCAAGGAGATGATCGCGCAGAGCCTGCACGCGCTGTCCGCACGCCGCAAGTATCCGTTCGTCGCGGTCAACTGCGGCGCGTTTCCGGAATCGCTGCTCGAGAGCGAGCTGTTCGGCTACGAGGAAGGCGCGTTCACCGGCGCGCGGCGCGGCGGCAAGGCGGGGCTGTTCGAGGCCGCGCACCGCGGCACGCTGTTTCTCGACGAGATCGGCGAAATGCCCCCGTCGCTGCAAAGCCGGCTGCTGCGCGTGCTGCAGGAGCGCGAGGTCGTGCGCGTCGGCTCGACCGAGCCGGTTCCGGTCGACATCCGCGTCGTCGCCGCGACGCACCGGCCGCTCTTCGCCGCCGTCGAGGCGGGCACGTTCCGCGCGGATCTCTATTACCGGCTGAACATCCTGAACATCGGGCTGCCGCCGCTGCGCGAGCGCGCGGCCGACATTCCGGCGCTCGCCGCGACGCTGCTCGCGCAGGCCGCGCGCCGCGAGCCGCGGCTCGCCGAGCGGCTGCGCGACGCCAACGATGCGGCGCGCGCGCTCGACGCGGCGAACGCCGCGCTCGCCCGCTATCGATGGCCGGGCAACGTGCGCGAATTGCAGAACGTGATCGAGCGCATCGCCGTCGAGCTCGCCGACGCGGGCGAGCGCGGCGATGCGGCCGTGAGCGCCGACACGCTGCGCGCGATCGCGCCCGAGGTGTTCGCGCTCGATACGCTCGGCGGGTTCGGCTCGTTCGGCTCGGCGGCGGGCGGCGGGCACGGCGACGCGAGCGGCGGAGATATCGATGCCGATGCCGACGCGCGACGCCCGACGCTCGTGCAGCGCCGCCGGCGCGCGGAAGCCGACGAGATTCGCGCGGCGCTCGACGCATGCGGCGGCGACCGCGACCGCGCGTGCGCGAGGCTCGGCATCAGCAAGACGACGCTGTGGCGCAAGCTCGCGGCGAGCGAAGGGAAAGCGCGAGGCAATAAGCGCGGCGGCGGCCACGGCGGCGACAACGACGAAGGCGCGGGTGCGTGACCTCGCGCGGCAAGGTCGCGGTTCCCGATTCCCGGTTTCCGTTCGCCGACTGCCGGCACGCGAGCATTCGAGCGTCGTGCGGGCTTCGCTTCGCGCGCGCTGCCGCCTTCACACATTTCGCTCCGGTCGCGGCCCGCATGCCGCCGCCCGTGTTTCGCCGCGCCGCCGCGCATCGTTTGCGGCGCGCGCCACGCGCCTGCGGATCGCGCGGCGTCGGCATGCAGCGTGCGAGCGCGCTGGATGTCGACGCCGCGGCCATTCGTCTGTTTTAAGGAAGCGGCAAGCCGTGCCGATAACCAGCCATCGTCGAGACGGCGATGCTGCTTACCTCCGCCATTCCAGAGATCCGATGAAGCTTCGCCGCAAAATTCCCCTCGCCTTCGCGACAGCACTCGTCCTGACGTCCGCGAGCGCGTTCTACGGCATCCACGCGCTCAACCGCTCGCTCGACACATACGGCACGACGGTTCGGCAGAACGTCGCGAACGAGCGGATGGTGTCCGCGACGCTCGTCGCGTTCAAGCTGCAAGTGCAGGAATGGAAGGACACGCTGCTGCGCGGCAAGGACCCCGCGAAACTCGATAAATACTGGCGCGCGTTCCAGCAGCGCGAGCAAACCGTCGACGCGCTCGCCGCCGAGCTGAAAGCGAAGCTGCCCGACGGCGAGAGCCGCGGGCTGATCGAGCAGTTCGCCTCCGCGCATGCGGAAATGGGGCAGGGCTATCGTAAGGGATTCGAAGCATTCAGGGCCTCGGGGTTCGACCCGTCCGCGGGCGACCAGGCCGTCGCGGGCGTCGATCGCGCGCCCGCCGTGCTGCTCGAGAAAGCCGCGCGGGACATCGCCGCCGACAGCGCGCGCGTATCGGCCGACGCCGCGAGCGACGCCGCGCACGCGACGGCGATCAGCATCGCCGCGACGTTCGCCTTGTTCGCGCTCTCGCTCGCCGGCGGCGTGTGGTTCGGCGGCACCGTCACGCGGCCGCTCGAGCGCGCGCTCGCATGCGTGCGGCGAGTGGCCACGGGCGACTTGTCGACGCCGATCGACGCACGCGGCCGCGACGAGATCGCCGAGCTGCTCGCCGCGCTGAAGGACATGCAGGCGAGCCTGTCGCACGTCGTGCGCGACGTGCGGCACAACGCCGACGGCGTCGCCACCGCGAGCGCGCAGATCGCGTCGGGCAATCTCGATCTGTCGTCGCGCACCGAGGAACAGGCGGCATCGCTCGAGGAAACGGCGGCGAGCATGGACGAGCTCACGTCGACCGTGCGCCGCAACGCCGAGCATGCGCAGCATGCGTGCGCGGTGGCCGCCGGCGCATCGACGAAGGCGGCGCGCGGCGGCGACGTGATGCGTCAGGTCGTCGATACGATGCGCGGCATCGCGGACAGCTCGGGCAAGGTCGCCGAGATCATCGCGGTGATCGACGGCATCGCGTTCCAGACCAACATCCTCGCGTTGAATGCGGCCGTCGAGGCCGCGCGCGCGGGCGAACAGGGGCGCGGCTTCGCGGTGGTCGCGGGCGAGGTGCGCACGCTCGCGCAGCGCAGCGCGACGGCGGCGCGCGAAATCAAGACGCTGATCGAGCAGTCGACCGAGCGCGTCGGCGCGGGCTCCGCGCTCGTCGACGATGCGGGGCGGATCATCGGCGAGATCGTCGATTCGGTGCGGCAGGTGACGGGCATCGTCAGCGAGATCGCAGCGGCATCGAACGAGCAGAGCGTCGGCATCGAGCAGGTCAATCGCGCGGTCGCGCAAATGGACAACGTCACGCAACAGAACGCGGCGCTCGTCGAGGAAGCGTCCGCGGCGGCGCATGCGCTCGCCGAACAGGCGCACGCGCTGCATGGCGCGGTTGCGGTGTTCTCGCTGCATGGCGAGCGAGCGGGCGAGCGCGGCTGCGCGCATGCCGGGCAGCCGGCCGTCGAAGCGGCGCACGATTCGCCGCGCACGCCGCTGCCGGTCGTCGCGCCGGCCTGAGCGGCGCGGCGCAATCGCCGCGCACGTCGAATCGCGCCCGCGGCAAGCGCGCGCCGGAATCTCCTTCGTGCCGGGTACATGCGATAGCGCGCGACATCGCGACGGCGCCGGCGCGCTTCGCGCGGCGCGCGCGGCCGGGCGCCGAAACACGGCGGGAACTCGACGCGAGCGCGCGGATCGCGAAACGGGAAACGGGAAACGGGAAACGGGAAACGGGAAACGGGAAACGGGAAACGGGAAACGGGAAACGGGAAACGGGAAACGGGAAACGGGAAACGGGAAACGGGAAACGGGAAACGGGAAACGCGAAACGGGAAACGCGAAACGGGAAACGCGAAACGCGAAACGGGAAACGCGAAACGGGAAACGCGAAACGGGAAACGCGAAACGCGGATCATGGATCACGGATCATGAAACGCGGTTTGCAGTCCTCGCCTCTCCCTTCTATGGGCTAGGGTCTCGCTCCTCGGACCGCCGTCCGCCGTCGCGATGATATGCGCGGTGACCGATCGCCGCACGCCGCCGCATCAGTTCCCCTTTCCTTGCGCCTCACCGCCTTCACACTCGGCAATCGCCCGCCCCGCGCGCGATCGCTCCGCGGCGCGGACGATTCGCCCCGGCGAACGAACCTGCACCGGCGATCGTCTCTCGATCCGGCGCAATCACCGAATTCGTTTCGGCTTCCTGCTCGACGGGCCCATCGACTCGCGACCACGCGCGCGCCTCGTTCCTCTGCGAAGCGCCGGCCGCGGCGAATCGTCTTCACCGTGAACGCCGCACATTCCGCGCGTGCAGCAACGGTTCGTCCGCGCCAGCAAGCGCATGAAACCGATTCGCGCGACACGAACGCGCACCACGCGGCTCAAGCGCGCCGCCGCGCCGCTGCGGAGCGATCCGCCCGTTCGCGCCACACCCACCGCTGCCCGCGCCGTTCACGACTAAAGTCAGACAAGTACCTCCATCCGACACGGGCCGAACCATGAACCTTCATCGATCGATCGTCGTTCCCCTCGTTTTCTCCGCCACGTTCCTCGCCGGCTGCGGCAGCTCGGTCGACGGCCGCTTCACGTCCGGCATGGTCGCCATGGGCGCGGTCGCCGGCTCCACCGTCGCCGCGTATCCGATCGGCGCGGACGGCACAATCGGCGCGCAGCCGCTCGCGGTCACGACAAGCGATGCGTCCGGCGCCTTCTCGCTGCCCGCGCTCGATCGCTGGCCGGCGCTGATCCGCGCGACGCACGGCGCCTATGTCGAGGAAGCGACGGGCGCCGCCGCGACGCTCGAGGGCGACGGCCTCGAAGCCGTGTACGCGAGCGCGCCGTCGACGATCGTCGTCTCGCCATACTCGAGCGCCGTCGTCGCGACCGCACGCGCCGCGGGCGGGCTGACGCAGGCGAACATCGCCGCCGCGATCGCGACGATCTCCGCGTTCGTCGGCGACTTCGATCCGCAACAGACGCGCCCCGCGACGATGGCCGCCGGCGCGGCCGCGCCGGCGATCGAGCCCGGCCACCAGATGGCGCTCGCGCTCGGCGCGGAATCGCAAAGCCGCACCGACGCCGCGGCCGACATCGCGACGAGCATCGCCGCGATCGTCGCGCAAGCCGCCGCCGGCGACACGCTCGACACATGCCACGCGGGCGCGGGCGATCCGCGCGCGGACGGCACGCTCGCCGCGCCCGTATCGTCGGGCTGCGCGATCACGCGCGGCGCGGCGCGATATGCGGCGAACGCGCGCAACACGTCCGGCGTCACGTCGCTCGCGTCGCTATCGGCCGCCCGCACGAGCCGCGCGTCGCCGGACCAGACCGCCGCGGCGACGCCCGACGCCTGCGCGGACCGCGCCGCGTTGCTCGCGCAGAATCTCGCGCTGTTCGACGGCCGGCGCGACGACGTGCAGGCGAATCTCGTCGGCGGCGTCACGCGAGACAACTGGCGCACGGTGACGACGCGCAGCACATGGGGGCCGACGGCCGCGTTCTACGGCACGCTCGCGACGCCCGCCGCGTGCGCGGACGCCGATACGTTCGCGCGCGAGCTCGTGATCGCCGCGGAAAACTATTGGATCGATCAGGGCATCAACTACTGCCATCACCACATCCCCGGCTGGACGCCGCCCGACGATTCGGCCGCGGCGGCGCCGCGCTACCGGAATTCGAGCGCGGGCAGCACGTCGGGCGCAAGCAGCAACGGCATGACGTGCACCGCGCAGCGCTCAGGCACGGGCGCGCAGATCGTGCCCGGCACGGCGCCGTCCGCCGGCTTTTCCGCGAGCGAGATCCAGTGGAACGGCGTCGACTGCTCCGACTTCACGTCATGGATCTACAACTTCGTCGGCCTGACCGGCGTGCGGCTGCCCACCGCGATCGGATCGCAGGCGTGCGCGGCGAACGAAGGCGCGGACGCACTACCCACGCCCGGCGTGCTGCTCGATATCGACTCGGGCAACATCGACGCGATGCTGCCCGCCCTGAAGCCCGGCGACCTGCTGTACATCACGCAGGTCGATCCGCTCGCGTCGGGCAGCGATGCCGGCGGCTACCAGCTCGCGCACGTCGTGACGTGGACGGGCAAACGCTGGAGCGATCTGCAGGCCGGGCCGGACGCCGCGCGCTATGCGCTCGCCCGGCTCGGTCAGCCGGGCTCACGGCTCGGCGGGGATCTCGCGAAGTACCTGCCGCTCGCCGATCTCGCGACGCAGAACCCGTGGATGATCATCGACAGCCATTACGCGGGCCCCGCGTACCGGCCGTTCGTCGGCTGGTATCGAAGGAGCCTGTCGAACGTGCGGCGGATCGTCGGCGCCGACGCCGCGCGGCGCGACCCCGCGCTCGCGCCGTACGTGATCGCGCCGATCGCGAGCGACGCGCGCGGCGACACGCTCACCCTCGCGTCGCCGCATGCGAACGCGTCGGCGCAGCAGGGCTGGCGGATGATCTATCGGCAATCGGGCGGCACGCCGTCGTGCGTGCGCGCCGGCATCGCGCAATAGCGGCGCGCGGCATACCGCCCGTTCGAGGCCCGCCTCGCGCGTGCGCCGCGGCCCGCCGCCCCGCCGAAACCGGCCGCCGCCGACGCGGCGGCCTACCCGCACGGCTTGCTCGCGACGAAGTGCAACCATGCCTCGCCGCCGAGGTCCTGATCGCGCCGCACCGGCTCGCCGCTCGATCCGCCGAACGCCGCGCGCAACTTCAGGCCGACGTCGGCGAGCTGCCGCTGCTGGGTCGCGAAATCGGTATACATGATGAGTATCCCGAACTTGTGCGCGGCGCACACGCGCATCGCATAACCGTCGAACACGCGATTGAAACGCGAATTGCGGAAGTAATTGAACGCGCCGACCGGCAGCGAATACGCGATCCGCGCCGCATCGAGCGCGATCGCGAACGGGTTCGCCGAACGCCTCGGCAGGCGCGCGAGCCGCGACGGACCTTCGCGATAGCTCGGCCCCGCGAGGTTGTGCGTCGAGAACAGCGTGAAGCCGCCCGGCCGCAGCACGCGCGCGAACTCCTTGAGGATCGCCATCCGGCCGTCGTGATCGACCGCGTCGATGCCGTTGTAGCTGAACACGACGAGCGAGAAGCTCTCGTCGGCGAACGCCGACATGTCGCGCGCGTCCATCCGGTGCACGCGCGTGCCCGGATGATTGCGCCGGCAGATCTCGACGAGCTCGGGCGTGTAGTCGACCGCCGTGTAGTCGGCGCTGATCGTCTTCAGCAGCGGCACCGTGCGCCCGCCGCCGACGCCGACGTCGAGAATCGGCTCGTCGCGCACGCGCTCGGCGATCCATGCGATCGCCGCGGCCTCGCCCGGATCGGTCCAGCCGGAGGCGCGCCCATATCCGCGAAGCGCGCCGCGGCTGCGCCAGACGGCTTGATTGATGCGGTCCTGCACGAAACCTGCGTTCACGATTCCCCTCCTCGCCGACGGCCCCGGCGAATCGCCGCACTTCGTTGAACTGGCTTCGAGTATCGCCATCCGCGCGCACGCGCCTCTGTTCTTCGGCTTACATTCGGCAGGATTTCGAACGATTATTCGAAGCGGTGCGCGCGCACCGCTTCGCGCACCGGCAACGACGGGCGGCGCGCGACGCGCCGCGAACGGCGAACGGCGAACGAGGTTCGCGCGGGAAGGCCGATCAGCGCTCGCGCGCGAAGCGGTCGGTCGCCGCGATCAGCGCGCGCAGAATGCCCGGCTCGTCGTATGCGTGGCCCGCGTCGGGCACGATCTCGAGCGACGCGCGCGGCCACGCCTTCGCGAGTTCCCACGCGGTGCGCGCCGGCGTCGCGACGTCGTAGCGCCCCTGAACGATCACGCCCGGGATGTCCGCGAGACGATGCGCATCGCGCAGCAACTGCCCGTCTTCCATGAAACCTTGATGAACGAAGTAGTGGTTTTCGATGCGGGCGAACGCGAGCGCGAAATGCGCGTCGCCGAAATACGTTTCGTGCGCGGCGTTCGGCAGCAGCGCGATCGTCCGGCCCTCCCAGACGCTCCACGCGCGCGCGGCCTCGCGCTTGGCCGCCTCGTCGTCGCCCGTCAGCCGGCGGCGATACGCGGCGATCAGATCCGCGCGCTCGGCGCTCGGAATGGGCGCGATGAAGTCTTCCCACAGATCCGGAAACAGCCACGACGCGCCTTCCTGGTAGTACCAGAGCAGCTCGGACCGGCGCACCGTGAAGATGCCGCGCACGACGAGCTCGGCCACGCGCGCCGGGTGCGTTTGCGCATATGCGAGCGCGAGCGCGCTGCCCCACGAGCCGCCGAACACGAGCCAGCGCTCGACGCCGAGCATCGCGCGCAGCCGCTCGATGTCGTCGACGAGGTGCCATGTCGTGTTGTTCTCGAGGCTCGCGTGCGGCGTCGAGCGGCCGCAGCCGCGTTGGTCGAACAGCAGCACGTTGTAGCGCGCGGGATCGAAGAGGCGACGGTGATCGGCGCTGCAGCCGCTGCCGGGGCCGCCGTGCAGGAAGACGGCCGGCTTGCCGTTGGGGTTGCCGCACAGCTCCCAGTACACGCGATGGCCGTCGCCGGTATCGAGGAAGCCGTGTGCATAAGGTTCGATCGGTGGATACAAGAGAGACGCTCCGGTTGAATGGAAGAAGACGACTGGGGGCGCCTCGCCGAACGCGACGAATGGAACGGCCGCGCGGCGCATGCGTGCGCCCCATGCGATGCGCCGGCCGCGTTGGCTCGCGCCGATGCGGCGCCGGCGACGAAAGCGACGCTTCATTATGCCGAGTCGCCGGAAAACGCGGGGACGCAATTGCACCGGAGGTGGCCGAGCCGCCGCCCGGCCGCCTCGCGCGCCGTTCGTCGCGGCGCGGCGTGGCGCGTCGACTGCCGAAGGCGCGCACGAATGCATCGACGCATGGATGCATGCATGAATGCTTGCGCGCGCGGGCGCCGGCTCGACGCGCGCGCGCATGCGTGGCGAACGCCGCGCGCACCGGACGACGCCGCTCACCGCGCGGGCGCCGGCTCCAGTATCAGCGTGTCGTGCGCGAGCGCGTCCACAGCGCGATCGCTGAACGCCATCGGCCAGTATTCGCCGCTCGCCCAGCCTTTCAGCAGGTTCGCATGGAACGGGCTGCGCGGATCGCCCGATTGCCCCGGCGTGTTCTGGATCATCGAGCGATCCCAGTCCGCGACGTCGATCACCTGCCGGTACGACGCGCCGCTCGTCTGCCGGAAGTCGGACGGCCGATACGTGCCGCGATGCACGGTGTCGTCGTTGCCGCCCACCGCGTAGCGTTCGGTGCCGAACGCGCCGAACGCCGGCAGCACGCCCGCCAGTTGATGATCGAACTGCGCGTGATGCAGCCGGCCCCATCGCCATGCGTCGACGTTCTCGCCGAGCTTCGCGCGCGCGTTCGCCAGCCCGTCGCGCAACGCGGCGAGCAGCAGCGCGTCGCGGCCCGCAACCGGATCCGCGCCGAACGCGCCGTCCGGCTGCCGCAGATAGCGCAGCACCTGCCGCACCTCGAGCTTCGGGAATGCGTCGCGTGCGGCGGCCGGCACCTCGACATCGCGCACGCGGCGCATCACCTCGCGCATCCAGAATTCATAGATGGTCGCGGGCACCGAGTCGATCGCCATGTCGCCGCTCCAGCGGGCGAGGCGCGCGAGCGCGTCGCGCGTGCCCGGCTCGTCCGCCTTCAGTTGCGACGCGAATCCGAGCATCGCCTGCGCGGGCAGCGACCGGTCGTCGTACTGCAACCGCTGCATGTCCGCGACCGTCAGCCCGCTCGCGCCGCGCAGCACCTCGTCGAGGCGCCGCTGCCGGAACGGCTCGGCCCACACATGCGCGGACCGATCGACGTAGCGGTAGCCGTCCGGCAAATCATAGGCGTTCGCGGTGGCGATATAGCCGGCGGCCGGATTCAGCACGTGCGGCAGCGCTTCGCCCTCCGTCAGCCCCGCCCATTCGTAGCGGCCGTCGCCCGGCACCGGCAGCGCGCCGGACCAGTCGGCCTCGCGCCGGATCGGCGCGAGCGCGCCGCCGAACCAGCCGATGTTGCCGTCGACATCCGCATAGACCATGTTCTCGCCCGGCACGTAATGCCGGCGCATGCCCGCGACGAAGCTCGGCCAGTCGCGCGCCTGGTCGAGCCGCAGGCTCGCGAGATACGCGGCCGTGCCCGGAAATTCGAGGTACGCGGCGCGCAGCGCATACGCCTTGCGATGCGCGGCGTCCTCGTACAGCACCGGCCCGTGCCGCGTGAACGCGAGCCGTTCGACCCGATTCGCCTGCCCGCGCACGGCGACGGTCTCCTCGACGATGCGCATCTTTTCCCACCGGCCGCGATAGCGGTATTCGTCGGGGTGGCCCGGCCGGGTGTCGTACACGTACAGATCCTCTTCGTCACCGAACGCGAAGATCGTCAGGCCGAACGCGACGCGATCGTTGTGCCCGACCGACACGCCGGGCAGCGCGGGCTCGCCCGCGCCGATCACGTTCCAGCCGGGCGCGTGCAGATGCACCATGTAGCGCAGCGAAGGCATGCCGATGCGCCGGTGCGGATCGTTCGCGAAAAGCGGCTTGCCGCTCGCCGTGCGCGCGCCCGCGACCACCCAGTTGTTGCTCTCGTAGCGCGGCGCGAGCGGATTCGCCGAATCGTCGGCGAGCGTGAGCCGCGCCGCGTTCAGGCGCGCGGCGAGCGCGTCGCGCTGCGCCGCGCCGAGCGGGCTGCGCGGGAAGTCTTCCGCGCGGAACGGCAGGCCGTTGCGCGCGAGCAGATAGTCGGCGAGGATCCGCTTGTCGATCAGGCCGACGTCGACACCCGCCGGGATCGCCGTCTGCCGCACCGGCGGCTCGAACGCATTCAGCGAAAGCGCCTTGCTCAGCCCGACGGCGGCCACCTGCCGCGCGAGCGCGACCTCGCCCGTCACGTTGCGCGTGATCCCGTAGATCCGGATCAGCGACGATTCGGGCCGCCATTCGCCCGGCTCGGCGCCCGTCAGCCGGAACTCGGGCGGCATCTTCGCGGGATCGGCCTTCGCCTCGCGCACGTATGCGTTGATGCCGTCGGCGAACGCCTGCAGGATCTGCTTGGCTTCCGGGTGATAGCTCGCATACTCGGCCTCCAGATCGCCGCGATAGAGAAAGAGCCGCGCCGCGCGATCCTGCGCGGCGAAGCGCGGGCCGAATTGCTCGGCCATCTTCCCCTCGCCCTGCCTGCGCCACAGATCGAGCTGCCAGAGCCGATCGCGCGCCGCGTTGTAACCTTGCGCGAAAAACAGATCGTGCGTGTTGCGCGCGTAGATGTGCGAGACGCCGACGCTGTCCCTCACGATGCGCACCGGCTCGCGCAATCCCGCGATGCCGGCTGCGACCGCGGTGGCATGGGCGGTTTGCGCCGTACGGGGCGCGTGGGCGGCGGGCGCGTCGTGCGCGCCGGACGTGCAGCCCAGCGTCGACGCCAGCGCGAGCATCGAGCAGAGCGCGACGCTACGCGTCGCGTGGCGAATCGACATGGCGTTCTCCTCCATTGGAAACAGGGCGGGGCGCGCGACCGCGGCGGCGATGCGCGCGCATGTGCATGTGCATGTGCATGTGCATGTGCGTCGGCGTCTGCGTCTGCGTCTGCGTCTGCGTCTGCGGCGCGATCATGCAATCGAACCGAGATTCCGGGTCGGGTGGCGGACATCGCGCATCGCGTTGCGTCCGCCGCCGCGCACCCGACGACGCGATGCCGTGCGCGCGCCCGAGCGAAACCACCCGCGCGCGGCGAATGCCGACGCGCCGACAGTCGGGATCGCGTCAGCCCAGACAACGGCCGCATGATGCGCGATATCAATCGCCGCACGCCCGCCGCGTGCCCGGCGATATTACGTGATTTCCCGCCGCCGTGCGCCGCCGCGCATGCACGCGCATCGCGCGCAGCGGCTCGAACCCGGACAGCGGCGAGCCCGACGAAACAATGCGGTGAAGTCCCTCTTTCGAAGCGGCATGATGAGCTAACCGGATGGAGAACCGGCATGTGCGATGTGCGATGTGCGATGTGCGATGTGCGATGTGCGATGTGCGATGTGCGATGTGCGATGTGCGATGTGCGATGTGCGATGTGCGATGGGCGATGGGCGATGTGCGATGGGCGATGGGCGATGTGCGATGTGCGATGTGCGATGTGCGATGTGCGATGGGCGATGGGCGATGGGCGATGGGCGATGGGCGATGGGCGATGGGCGATGGGCGATGGGCGATGGCGCGACGCCGGCCCGACGTCGCCCCACGCCCGCCGCCCCGACGCACGAGTGCGCCCCCGCCCGCTTGCGCGCGTCACGCGCCGCCGCCCATGCGCGGCTCCATGAACGTATGCCGGAAATACTCGCGCACCGCGTGCATCGCCGGACTGAACTCGGCGTTCCTGCGCCACGCGAGCCCGACGCTCATCGGCGGCACCGGATCGCGCAGCAGCACGGTCTCGATGCGCCGCCCTTCGAGCGACCACGGCCGATACACCATGTCCGACAGGATCGCGACGCCGCTGCCGTTCGCGACCATGCTGCGCACCGCCTCGACCGACGACGTGCGCAGGATCACGTTCGGCCGGTAAGGCGTCTCGTTCCAGTAGCGCAGCGCGGTATACGCAGCCTCGTCGACGGTCAGCATCACGAACGGTTCCGGCGCGACGTCGGCGAACGTCACGCTCTCGCGCCTGAGCAGCGGGTGGTGCGCGCCCACCCACAGCCGCCGCGCCGAGTGAATCACCGGCTCGAGCACGAGCTCGGGATTCGACACGTTCGACGTGAGCAGCACCGCCATGTCGTAGCGCCCGGCGATCAAGCCCTCCTCGATCGATTCGCGGTTCAGCTCGTGAAGCTGGATCGTGAGCCGCGGATACTGCGTGTGCAGCCGCATCAGGTGGTGCGGCAGGAAGTAGCCGAGCACCGTGTAGCTCGCCGCGAGCGCGAGCGTGCCCGTCAGCGTGCTTTCGAGATTCGGAATGCGCATTGCCTCGTCGACCGACGACAGGATCGTATACGCCTGATTCAGGAAACGCCGACCGGTGTTGGTCAGCGCGACGCCCGAGGCCGTGCGCACGAACAGTTGCGTGCCGAGGCTGTCCTCGAGCTCGCGGATCGCGCTCGTGACGGCCGATTGCGAGATCGTCAACTGGATCGCCGCCTGCGAGATCTGCCCGAGCTCGGCGGTCGCCACGAAATACTTCAGTTGCCTGAGGGTTAACGCCATGCCGCCGCCCGCCTGAAAAATCGATAACGCAGCGCGAAGTATCTCATTGCCCGATCTCGAATGCGCGGGCGGGCATGCAGCACGCCGCTCGCACCCGGTCCGCAACGATCGGACGAATCCACGCCCCTTCGCCGATATCGAAAAAATCGATATCGAGACATATAAAAATAGAACTATTTTGGCGACCGCGCCCGAACTAACCTACGGTCCGACGCGGTCGATGCGCCCTTTCCAGTGCGCGGGCCGGCAACGAAGGAGACACTCAGCATGCGCAAGCACAGCGTCGACCTGAATTCCGACATGGGCGAAGGCTTCGGTCCGTGGAAGATCGGCGACGGGGTAGACGAGGAGATCATGCCGCTCATCAGCTCGGCGAACATCGCAACGGGCTTTCATGCCGGCGACCCGAACATCATCGCGCGCACCGTGCAGCTCGCGAAGAACGCGGGCGTCGGCGTGGGCGCGCACCCGGGGTTTCGCGATCTCGTCGGCTTCGGCCGCCGCGACATCGGCGAAACGCCGCAGGCGCTCGTCAACGACATCGTGTACCAGCTCGGCGCGCTGCGCGAGTTCGCGCGCTTTCACGACGTGAGCGT
This sequence comes from Burkholderia mallei ATCC 23344, assembly GCF_000011705.1. NCBI lineage: Bacteria > Pseudomonadati > Pseudomonadota > Betaproteobacteria > Burkholderiales > Burkholderiaceae > Burkholderia > Burkholderia mallei. The sequence goes on from NC_006349.2 coordinate 2,061,129, forward strand.
GCAGCACGTGAAGCCGCACGGCGCGCTCTACATGCGCGCCGCGCGCGACGAGGCGCTGTCGCGGCTACTCGTCGAAACGCTGCAGCAGCTCGATCCGGCATTGCGGCTGTACTGCATGGAGGCATCGGTCACGTACCGGATCGCGCGCGAGCTCGGCCAGCCCGTGGTGCGCGAGTTCTACGCGGACCGCGATTACGGCCGCAACGGCTCGATCGTGTTCACGCGGCGCGCGGGCCGGCTCGATCCGAGGCAGGTCGCGGACAAGGTGCTGCGCGCGTGCGTCGACGGCCGCGTGGCGACCGTCGACGGCGAGGACATCGACATCGATTTCGATTCGATCTGCCTGCACAGCGACACCCCGGGCGCGCTCGCGCTCGCGCGGGCGACCCGCGATGCGCTCACCGCGCACGGCATCCGCATCGCCGCGCCGGCGACGGCCGAGGCCAACGGAATTCGTATCGATGAAGCTTGAGGATCCCCACGAGATGGCACAACACGAAATCGTCAGCCCGCTGCCCGGGACGTTCTACCGGCGCCCGTCGCCCGACGCGGCTCCTTTCGTCGACGTCGGCTCGACGCTCGCGCCCGGCGCGGTGGTCGGGATCGTCGAAGTGATGAAGCAGTTCACCGAGATCGAGACGGCGGCCGCGGGCCGCGTCGTCGAGATTCTGGTCGACGACGGCGAGCCCGTCGACGCGGGCCAGGTGCTGATGCGCACGGAGGAGTGAGCGCGATGAACGACCTCGATTCGACCCACGCTTCGTTTTACCGGCCGTCCCGGATCGGTACGGTGCTCGTCGCCAATCGCGGCGAGATCGCGGTGCGCGTGATTCGCGCCGCGCACGAGCTCGGGATGCGCGCGGTCGCCGCGGTCAGCGACGCGGACCGCGACAGCCTCGCCGCGCGGATGGCCGACGAAGCGGTGCACATCGGCCCGTCGCACGCGGCGAAGAGCTATCTGGATCCGGCCGCGATGCTCGCCGCCGCGCAGCAATGCGGCGCCGACGCGATTCATCCGGGCTACGGCTTTCTGTCGGAGAACGCGGACTTCGCCGCGCAGGTCGAAGCCGCCGGCCTGATCTTCGTCGGTCCGCCCGCGCGCGTGATCGCGACGATGGGCGACAAGGCCCGCGCGCGCGAAACCGCGCGGCGCGCCGGCGTGCCGACGGTGCCGGGCAGCGAAGGCGTCGTCGCGTCGCTCGACGGCGCGCACGAGGTGGCCGCGCGCATCGGCTACCCGGTGATGATCAAGGCGGCCGCGGGCGGCGGCGGGCGCGGTATCCGCGTCGCGCACGACGCCGCGCAGCTCGCCGCGCAGCTACCGCTCGCGCAGCGCGAGGCACAGGCCGCGTTCGGCGACGGCGGCGTCTATCTCGAACGCTTCATCGCGCGCGCGCGGCACATCGAAGTGCAGATCCTGGGCGACGGCGAGAACGTTATTCATCTGTTCGAACGCGAATGCTCGCTGCAGCGGCGGCGCCAGAAGATTCTCGAGGAAGCGCCGTCTCCGTCGCTCACGCCCGCGCTGCGCGATGCGCTGTGCGCATCGGCGACGCGTCTCGCGCGGCAGGTGGGCTATCGCGGCGCGGGCACGCTCGAGTATCTGTTCGACGACGCGCGCGGCGAGTTCTACTTCATCGAGATGAACACGCGCATCCAGGTCGAGCATCCGGTGACGGAGGCGGTCACGGGCGTCGATCTCGTGCGCGAGATGTTGCGCATCGCGGACGGCGAGCCGCTGCGCTTCGCGCAGGGCGACATCGCACTGCGCGGCGCCGCGCTCGAATGCCGGATCAACGCGGAGGACCCGCTGCAGGATTTCCGGCCCAACCCCGGCCGCATCGATGCGCTCGTCTGGCCCGCGGGCCCCGGCGTTCGAATCGATTCGCTGCTCTATCCGGGCTACACGGTGCCGCCGTTCTACGATTCGCTGCTCGCGAAGCTGATCGTGCACGACGAAAGCCGGCCGGCCGCACTCGCGCGCGCGGCGCGCGCGCTGCGCGAGCTGCGCATCGACGGCGTGAAGACCACCGCGCCGCTGCATCGCGCGCTGCTCGACGACGCCGACGTGCGCGCGGGCCGCTATCACACGAACTATCTGGAGGCCTGGATGCGCGACTGGCTCGCGCGGCTCGACGCCCGCGCGAGCGCGCCGCGTGGCCTGGGAAAGGCAGCATGACGATCCGATACACATTCGGCGGCGACGAGTTCATCTTCGTCGAGATCAGCGAATCGATGTCGCTCGACGCGTTCTTCAAGGGCACCGCGATCACGCGCGAGCTGCGGCGGCGCAACGTGCCAGGCGTCACCGAGATCTGCCCGGCGAATGCGTCCTATCAGGTTCGCTACGATCCCGACGTGATCGAGCCGGACACGCTGCTCGCGCTGCTGAAGACGATCGAGGCCGAAGTCGGCGAAGCGGCGCTGAACATCGATACGCGCATCGTCGAGGTGCCCGTGCTCTACAACGATCCGTGGACGCACGAAACGCTGATGCGCTTTCGCGAGCGGCATCAGGCGCCCGAATCCACCGATCTCGAATACGCGGCGCGCGTCAACGGCAAGCGCGATATCGACGAGTTCATCGCCGCGCACGCGGGCTCGCCGTGGTTCGTGTCGATGGTCGGCTTCGTCGCCGGGCTGCCGTTCATGTATCAGATGGTCGAGCGCGAGCGGCAGCTCCAGGTGCCGAAATACCTGCGCCCGCGCACCGACACGCCGAAGCTCACCGTCGGCCACGGCGGCTGCTTCGGCTGCATCTATTCGGTGCGCGGCGCGGGCGGCTATCAGATGTTCGGCGTGACGCCCGCGCCGATCTTCGATCCCGCGCAGCGGCTCGATTACCTGCGCGACTTCATGGTGTTCTTCCGCCCCGGCGACATCGTGAAGTTCAAGCCGATCGATCGCGCCGAATACGACGCGGCCGTCGCCGCCGTCGAAGCCGGCACGTTCACGCTGCGCGTGAAGCCGGTTCGGTTCGCGCTCGAGGCGTTCCTGCGCGATCCGCACGCGTACAACCGTTCTCTCGTCGAGGTGCTGGATGCCAACTGATACGCTCAACGCGATCGAGGTCGTGAAGCCGGGCCTCGCGACGTCCGTGCAGGACGCCGGCCGCCACGGCTACTATCACGTCGGCATCCCGCCGTCCGGCGCGCTCGATCAGTTCTCGCTGCGCGCGGCGAACCTGCTCGTCGGCAACGACGAGGACGCGGCCGTCCTCGAATGCACGCTGCTCGGCCCTCAACTGCTGTTTCGCCGCGACGCGCTGATCGCGGTGACGGGCGCCGAGATGGCGCCGCGCATCGACGGCGCGGCGCAGCCGTGCAACGTCGCGCTGCGTATCCGCGCGGGCGGCACGCTGACGTTCGACTACGTGAAGCAGGGCGCGCGTGCGTATCTCGCGGTCGCGGGCGGCATCGACGTGCCCGTCGTGCTCGGCAGCCGCTCGACGTATACGCTCGGCGCGATCGGCGGCCACGAGGGCCGACGTCTGCAAAAGGGCGACGCGCTGCCGATCGGCGCGGCGAAGCGCGCGGCCCGCGAAGGCGCGGCGCTGCCCGATGCGCTGCGCACGCCGCTCGCGCGCGAAGCCGAATTGCGCGTGCTGCCGGGCCTCTATCATCACCGGCTCACCGACGAATCGGCCCGCACGTTCTTCGAGGATACGTGGGTCGTCGCGCCGGAGGCCGACCGGATCGGCTACCGCTACCGGCAAGGCCGCGCGCTGCGCTTTCGCAAGCGCGAGCAGCCGTTCGGCGCGGGCGCCGATCCGTCGAACATCGTCGACGCGTGCTACCCGATCGGCTCGATCCAGGTGCCGGCCGGCGTCGAGCCGATCATCCTGCACCGCGACGCGGTGTCGGGCGGCGGCTACGCGACGATCGGCACGGTCATCAGCGCGGACCTGGACCTGATCGGCCAGATGCAGCCGAATCATCAGGCGCGCTTCGTCGCGGTGACGATGGCCGACGCGCTCGCCGCAAGGCGCGACGCGCAGCGCCGGCTCGCGCGCCTGCGCGACGCGCTGTGGCCGCACGGCGGCTGACGCGCGCTTTCTCCCGATAACGATCACGAATCGCGCGGCGCAGCGCGCCGCGTGCGAGGGCCTGCGTCCTTTGTTTCGGATGCCTTGACGTTGTGACGCGCTCCGCGTCGCACCGCCGCCGTTCATCGCGCGGCGCGCGGCGCACGCGGCGCATTTCCCGAATGCAATTGCCAACGGAGCAGGATCATGGCCAACATGACACAGGCAGCCGCCGACGGCGAGCTGGATCTTTCGACGCTCGCCCTGCCGCAGGCCGCGCGAATGCCGGCGTTCTCGCTGACGATGGCGTGGTGGGCCGTCTGCAGCGCGGTGTTCTACATCGTCGTCGGCGCGACGCTCGCGCTCGATTACGGCGCGCGCAACGCGCTGATCGGCATGGTGCTGTCGGTCGTCTCGTACGGCCTCGTGAACGCGGCGATCAGCCGCTACGCGATTCGCACGGGGCTGTCCGTCGCGTTGTTCTCGCGCGTGCTGTTCGGCAGCGCTGGCGCCGCGCTCGCGACGCTGATCTTCTTCGCGACCGCGATCTACTACGCGGTATTCGAAGGCTCGGTGATCGCCGTCGCCGCGCATGGCCTGATGCCCGCGCTCGACTACAAGTGGGCCGCGCTGATCGTCGTCTGCTACAGCGTGCCGCTCGTGTTCGGCAGCGTCCAGCACTGGCTCGACAAGTTCAACGGCGTGCTGCTGCCGTTCTATCTGCTCGGCCTGCTCGCGGCCGTCGCGCTCGCGACGCACCGCTACGGCTACCACGCCGCCTGGCTCGATTTCGGCCCGAAGGGCGGCGCGCCCGCCCACGGCTGGTGGCACTGCTTCGTCTACTACATGGGCGTGTGGGTGCTGATGATGTTCACGTTCGACTACGCCCGCTTCGGCCGCGAGGCGGACGCGGGCTATCACGGCCGCTGGAACTTCGGCATGCCGTTCTATCTCGTCACGTTCGTCGTCAACGGCGCGGCCGGTATCTATCTCGTCAGCACGATTCCGGGGCTCGGCGCGCTCTCCGAAGTGTCCGTCGTCACCGCGCTGCTCAAGCTGATGGGCGTGTGGGGGCTGCTGTTCGTGTGGGTCACGCAATCGCGGATCAACACCGCGAACTACTATCTCGCGACCGTCAACATGCAGGCGTTCTTTCAAAAAGCCGCCGGGCTGCGCGCGCCGAAATACGTGTGGGCGCTCGTCGTCGGCGCGGTGGTCTACGCGCTGATGATGGCCGACATCTTCTCGAAGCTGCTGCAGGCACTCGCATGGCAGGGCGTGTTCATCGTCGCGTGGGTCGGCGTCGCGCTCGCGCACATCCTCTCGACGCGCTACGAGGAACTGCTCGGCAGCGGCATCGAGTGCCGCGACACGCACGTTCCCGCGTTCAATCCGGGCGGACTGAGCGCGTGGTTCGCGGGTGTGTTCGCCGGCATGATGCTGACCACGGCGACAGGTTTCGCGCAATCGCTGTCCGCGCCGGTGACGTTCGTCGTGTCATGGGCCGTCTATCGCGGCATGCTCGCGTCGGCGAAACGGACGTGGTTCGTGCGGGAGAGGTGACGGCGGGGGGCGTCGCGCGCGAGGGTTCGTGCATTCGTGAGCCGGCGCGTGTGCCGTTCGTCGTTCGTCGTGCGTCATTCGTCGCGCGTCGCCTGTGCGTTGCCGCGCGGGAGCGCGCGCCTATCGTCAGATCACACGGCCGCTCGACGAACGCACGATGCGGCGTCGACATACCGCGCGCCGCCGCCGCGATATCCGAACCGTCGCCGGAAACGGCCGCGCATTCGCCCGATCCGCGCGAACGGGCACGAACGCGCTCACCCGAACGAAACAATCGACGAAAACGATGCGCGCGTCGGCCGGATCGAAGAAACTTCGGAACTTCAGCCGCGCAAGCGCACCCCAAGGAACAGAAGCGTTGAAATGTCGCGGCGCATCGCGCCGACGGGCGCCGCGTTGACATCGATCGGCATATCGGATCGGCCGGGGGCAGCTTTGATGAACCATCCTGGCACTACAAGGGCACGTCTCCTTCAATACGCGCGCCTGCTTTGCATCGCTGCGGGCACATCGCTTGCGGGCGCCATCGCGTCCGCGCCGGCATCGGCAACATCGGCGTCCTCGATGTCCTCGGCACCCACGGCGACCTCGGCGTCCGCCCCCGCGGCGCCATCGCGCGGCGCATCGCCCAAGCCGGGCAGCGCGGCGAGCGCGCTCGCCTCGCCGGCATCCGCCGCATCCGCGCCGTCGCCCGTGTCGAACGCGCCCGCGCCCCGCACGCTGGCCGTGCCCCCCCTGCCGCCGCTGACCGAGGCGGAATCGGCCGACGTGACGCGCCGCGCGCTCGCGCTGCGCGCGGCGTTCGCGCAGGACGTCGCACGGCGCCTGAACGTGCCCGACGCCGAACAGCGCGCGTACGGCGAACGCCTGCAGCAGACGCTCGACGCGAACGGCCTGGGCGAGCTCGCGCGCGAATACGTCGTGCTCGTCGATCGCGCGCCGAACGTGCAGGCAGTCTTTCTCTACTTTCGCACGACGCGCAGCAACGCGTGGCAGATGATCGGCGCATCGCCCGTCGCAACCGGCCTGCCCGGCCAGTACGATCACTTCGTCACGCCGCTCGGCGTGTTCGAGCACACGCCGGAGAACATGGATTTCCGCGCGGAAGGCACGACCAACGACAACGGCATCCGCGGCTACGGCCAGCGCGACATGCGCATCTACGATTTCGGCTGGACCGATGCGGAGCGCGGCTGGAGCAAGAGCGGCGTCTCGCAGATGCGCTTCCAGATGCACGCGACCGATCCCGAGTACCTCGAACCGCTGCTCGGCATCCGCCATTCGAAGGGATGCGTGCGGATTCCGGCTTCGCTGAACGTTTTCCTCGATCAGCACGGAATCCTCGACGCCGAATACGAAGCGCGCGCGGCAGGCGGCGATCCGCCGTGGGTATTGCGCGCGCACCGGCAAGTCACGCCGTGGGCGGGCCGCTATCTCGTCGTCATCGATTCGCAGCGCAAGACGCGCCCCGCATGGTCGCCCGCGCCGGGCAAGAAGGCGCAGGCGAAGCTGCCGAAGGGCGGCGACACGGCGGATTGAGCGTGCGTGCTTCGATGGGAGGGAGTGCAGGCGGTGCGGGTGACGTGGTTGACGTGGTTGACGTGGGTAGCGTGGGTAGCGCGGTTGGGACGGTCGGCGAAGTCGGCGCAAGTGACGAAATCGGCGAGATTCACGCAACCGGCAAGAGCTCCGGGTTCAGCATGCAACCGGGAACCGGCAAACGCCGGGTTCACCATGCAATGCCCTCCAACGCTGCGCCGCGCGCACGCACCGCGACCGCGGGCGACGCGCGGCGTCCCGCGCGAGCGGCGCGCCCGACGCGCCCGGCGCGCTAGAATGACCGCTGCGCCCGACCCTTCCGCTGTCCGCCCGCCATGTCCGTCATCGGTCTCGATCATTACAATCTGCGCGCGCCCCGCCCGCTCCTCGACACGCTGCGCGATTTCTACATCGACGTCGTCGGCTTGCGGCTCGGCGCTCGTCCGCCGTTCCGCAGCCACGGGTACTGGCTGTATGCCGGCGCGCAGGCGGTGCTGCATCTGTCGCAAGCCGGCCCCGACGAAACGCGCCGCGCGAACGTCGTGAACACGTTCGATCATGTCGCGTTCTCATGCGACGATCTGCCGGGCACGCTCGCGCGCCTGCAGCGCTTCGGCATCCGGTATTCGAGCGCCGACGTGCCGCTGACCCGCCAGCACCAGTTGTTCTTCGACGATCCGGCGGGCAACGGCGTGGAGCTGAATTTCGCGGTGCGCGACGACGGCTGACGCGCGCGCCGGCGCGACCGAACGCGCCTGCAAGCCGCCGAGCCGCCCGCGCGCGCGGCAAAAGCGCGCATTCGGCGCCGGATGTGCCGGCGCCGAATGCGCATGCACGCCCGCCGCGGCCCTCGATCGCCCTCGCCACGGCGCGCCACCCCGGCATCTGTCTTGCTCGAGAATAAGCTTGTCACCAAACAAGCTAAAAGCGCGCGGGCGCGACTCCTATAATCGGCCGACACCTCGACACGAGCAAATCGACCCACGAGCAAATCGACCGGAGACCCATCATGACCGAACCCGCATCCGCCGACTGGCGCCTCGAGACCCTCGCCGTGCACGGCGGCTATCGCCCCGATCCGACGACGCGCGCCGCCGCGGTGCCGATCTATCAGACGGTCGCGTTCGCGTTCGACGACACGCAGCACGGCGCGGACCTGTTCGATCTGAAGGTCCAGGGCAACATCTATTCGCGGATCATGAATCCGACCAACGACGTGCTCGAGCAGCGCGTCGCGGCGCTCGAAGGCGGCATCGGCGCGCTCGCGCTCGCATCGGGCCAGGCGGCCGTCACTTATTCGATCCTGACGATCGCGGAGGCGGGCGACAACATCGTATCGTCGAGCACGCTGTACGGCGGCACCTACAACCTGTTCGCGCATACGCTGCCGCAATACGGAATCTCGACGCGCTTCGCCGACCCGCGCGAGCCGGCCGCGTTCGACGCGCTGATCGACGCACGGACGAAGGCGATCTTCGCGGAATCGGTCGGCAATCCGCTCGGCAACATCACCGATATCGCCGCGCTCGCCGAGATCGCGCACCGCCACGGCCTGCCGCTCATCGTCGACAACACGGTGCCGACGCCCTACCTGCTGCGCCCGTTCGAGCATGGCGCGGATATCGTCGTCCATTCGCTGACGAAGTATCTCGGCGGGCACGGCACGAGCCTCGGCGGCGCGATCGTCGATTCGGGCAAGTTTCCGTGGGCGAAGCACGCCGAGCGCTTCCGGCGGCTGAACGAGCCGGACGTCAGCTATCACGGCGTCGTCTACACCGACGCGTTCGGCGCAGCGGCGTACATCGGCCGCGCGCGCGTCGTTCCGCTGCGCAACACGGGCGCGGCGCTTTCGCCGTTCAACGCATTCCAGATCCTGCAAGGCATCGAGACGCTCGCGCTGCGCATCGAGCGCATCGGCGAGAACGCGCTGAAGATCGCGCAGCATCTCGCGCGGCACGAAAAAGTCGAATGGGTCGATTATTCCGGGCTGCCGAATCATCGGGATCACGCGCTCGTCGAGCGCTACCTGTCGGGCCGCGCGCCGGGCATCCTGACATTCGGCGTGAAGGGCGGGCGCGCGGCGGGCGCCGCGTTCCAGGACGCGCTGAAGCTCTTCACGCGCCTCGTCAACATCGGCGACGCGAAGTCGCTCGCGACGCATCCCGCTTCGACGACGCATCGCCAGCTCTCGCCGGACGAGCTCGCGAAAGCGGGCGTGAAGGAAGAGACGGTGCGGCTGTCGATCGGCATCGAGCACATCGACGATCTGCTCGCCGATCTCGATCAGGCGCTCGCGAAGGTCTGAAAGGCGGCGCGATCGGACGGGCGCGCGCTCGTGCGCTCGTCCGATCGTGCGATCGATCGTACGGTCCGTCGCGATGCAGCTCGGTGCGACGCGTACGTCGCACCGCATTGCCACGCGATGCGGCTCGGTGCGTCCGCCGCTTTGCATCGCCGCGAAGCCGCCGCTTCGCGTCGCGCCGCGATGCGCGCTTCGCGCGGCGTTCAGTCCACCGCATCCACCGCATCGCCCGGCATGCGTCGTGCTTTGCGCATCATGTGGCGCGCCGCGGCTCGAAGCCCCACGACGCGAACCTCCGGCTGGAGGCATGCTTCGCAGTCGAAGCCGTCGCGCCGAGGCCCGCCGTCAAGGCCGGCCTCGGCGTTTCGTCGTGGGGCGCCGTCTCGGGCGCCACGTCGGGCGCCGCCTTGGATCTCGTCTTCGGCATGGCCTTCAGGCCCCGCGTCGAGCCATGCGATGGTCGGCTATTCGCCGAGCCTTTCGTCGAGCCTCGCCTCAAGCCCGCCTCCGCCCTGTCACCCGCCTTCGCACCACCGTCAGCCGGCCTGCAGCCTGAACGCCTGCCGATACCGCTTCGGCGTCGTACCGACGATCCGCACGAAGCGCTCGCGAAACGCGCTCGCCAAGCCGAACCCGGCTTCGGTCGCGATCCGCTCGACGGACAGCGCCGTCGTCTGCGGCAATTGCTGCGCGCGCCGCACGCGCGCGGGCCGAAGCCACTGCAACGGCAAGGTGCCGGTCCATTCCTGAAAGCGGCGCGCCAGCGTGCGAACGCTCATCGCGCTCTGCCGGGCGATCGCGTCGCGCGTCGACGGCTCGCGCAAATGGCCGTGCAGCCATTCCATCAATGCATGTGGCGTCGACGTGCGCTGCGGCGGCTCGCTCGCAATGAACCGCGCCTGCCCGCCGTCGCGCACGAGCGGCGCCACCGCGAGCCGCGCGGCGTCGGCCGCCGCCGCGGCGCCGTCGCCCAGCCGCCGGCCGCCCGACGCGTGCCCCGCGTCACGCGATATGCGCGGCGAACCCCGACCTTCCCGGCGCGATGTCGGCCCGCAGCGTGAGCTGTGGAATCTCGTAATCGCCGGCATTCTGCGCACGGAAGGCGATCGGCGCGGTCGTCCACAGCGTGTCGAGGCGCTGCCCGAGCGCATCGCGGATCGTCGCGAAGCGCGTCTCGTCGATGCGGTTCGTCCGATGCACGAGAAACGGCGGCAGCACGTCGAAGCCGGGGTAATACAGGATGCCGTGATGAATCGGGTACAGCAGGTCGTCGATCGGCCCGTTGATGCCCCGCGGGCCGTAATGCGATGCCCACCCGCCCGTCGTCACGATCAGCATCGCGCGCTTGCCTTTCATCGAGCCCTCGCCGTAGCGATCGCCCCAGTGCGTATCCGAATGCTCGCCGACGCCGTACGCGAAGCCGAACGCGTACACGCGCTCGACCCAGCCCTTCAGGATCGCCGGCATCGAGAACCACCACAGCGGAAACTGCAGGACGAGCGCGTCGGCCCAGCGCAGCTTGTCCTGCTCGCGTGCGATGTCGGCCGCCTGCGTGCCGTTCTCGAACGCATGCTTCGAATCGAGCGACGGATCGAAGCGCGTATCGGGCCGGCGTGCGGTATTGTCGTCGGCGTCGAGCGCCGCTTTCCATTGCATCGCGTACAGATCGGAAACCTGCACCGCGTGCCCGGCTTCCTCGAGATGCCGGAGCGCGAAATTCTTCAGCGAGCCGTTCAGCGATTTCGGCTCGGGATGGGCATAGACCAGCAAGACGTTCATATCGGGAGAATCGATGGATTGACTGGAGAGGTGAACGCAGGTTATCGGCTGCTCGGGTATATTGGAAATTGATTTCCAATATTCCAGGTATTGCAATGGACAATCTCAGGCGGCTGGATCTGAACCTGCTGATCACGCTCGACGCGCTGCTGTCGGAGCACAACGTGACGCGCGCGGCCGCACGGCTGAACCTGTCGCAACCGTCGGTCAGCATTCATCTCGCGAAGCTGAGGGACATCTTCGGCGATCCGCTGCTGCTGCCGGGGCCGCGCGGCATGCGGCCCACCGCGCGCGCCGACGAATTGCGCGAGCCGCTGCGCCGCGCGCTCGAAACGCTCGGGCGCGCGGTATCGCCGGGCGCGCCGTTCGATCCGGCCACCTCCGCTCACACGTGGCGCGTCGCCGCGTCCGACTACAGCGAATCGACGGTCGTGCTGCCCGCGCTGAACGGCCTGCGCGCGGCCGCGCCCGGCACGCGCCTGGCCGTCGTCGAAACCGTGCCGTCGCGCATCGCGAAGCAGGCCGAGCAAGGCGACATCGATCTCGCGTTCCACATCACCGAATGCGCGCCGGGCAACCTGCGCCACCGCGCGCTCTTCACCGAGCGTTACGTGCTCGTCGGACGCGCCGGCCACCCCCGGCTGAAGCGGCGGCCCACGCTCGCGCAGTTCTGCAAGCTCGACCACGTCATCGTCTCGCCGGACGGCGGCGGCTTTCAGGGCGGCACCGATCACGCGCTCGCGAAGCTCGGCCTCGCGCGGCGCGTCGTGCTGTCCGTGCCGCACTTCCTGTTCATGATGTCGGCTGTCGCGAACAGCGATCTCGTTGCGATGATGCCGTCGCGGCTCGTGCGCGACAGCCGCGCGCTGCAAGTGGTCGAGCCGCCCGTCGACGTGCCCGGCTTCCGGATGGCGATGCTCTGGCACGAGCGCTCGCATCGCGATCCCGCGCATCAGTGGCTGCGCGAGCATATCGCGGCCTCGGTGTGACGCGTTCGGTTCGGCATCGAACGCGCTTCGCCGCGCATGCGGGCCCATGCGTTCGCGCGACGTTCGAAGCGCCCGGACCGTTCGGAAACCTATTTTTCATCGCCGGACTTGCCGCACGCATCCCGTTTTGCACGCGTTCGCCCGGCGCGCCGTTCGACGGTACGCCCAGCGTGCGCAGGCGGCCGGAACGGATTCGCGGTCGCTTTTCGTCCCTATTTTCAATCCCTCCAATTGACGCGCAATCACGCCGCTGTTTGAGCCAATGGCGTCGCGTGACGCAGCTATGCTGACTTCGGCCCGGACGCCCATGCCGGGCCACACCAGGAAGCAACGCTCACCATGACGAAACGAATCCATGCCGCGCTCCTCGCCGCCTTGCTGATCGCGGCGCTCGCGCCGCCATGCCAGGCCCGCTCCAGCACCGATTGGCTCGCGAACACGTTCGCGACCGACGCCATGCATGTGGGCAACGCCGCGCGTTCGATGTGGGTTGCGCCGGAAGGCGTCATTTACACGGCCTCCATGTGGGACGAGAACGAGGGTGGTGTCGCGCTCTACCAAAACGGCCGGAGCATCGGGTCCATCGGCGCTCACAACGAGTTTCAGGGCGGCGCGATCACCGGCAACGCCACTTCGATCTTCGCCGCGTTGCAGTTCAATCGCAACGGCGGCAGCGGCATGGTGGGACGGTACGACCGGACGACGCGCCAGCGCGATCTGCTCATTCCCGTCAGCGCGACGACAACCGAGCGGTGGGCCGACGTCGTCACCGGGCTCGCGACCTCGGGTTCGACGCTCTACGCGAGCGATTTTCCCGGAAACCGTGTTCGGATCTACACGGTGGCCGGCGTCTGGCGGCGCGACATCGATATCTCCGAGCCCGGCGCGCTCGCGGCGGACAGCGCGGGCAACGTCTGGGTCGCGCAAAAGCGCGCGGGCGCGATCGCCGAATTCGATTCGGGCGGCAGGCTGCTGAACACGATCCGGATGGCCGCCGCGTCCCGGCCGTCCGCGCTCTACTTCGATGCGGCGACGCAGCGCCTCATGGTCGGCGACGAAGGGCCGGACATGAACATCAAGATCTACGACGTCTCGCGCACGCCGGCCCTCGTCGGCACGTTCGGCGTGCGCGGCGGCTATCTCGATTCCGCGTCGGGAATCAAAGGCCAGGTTGGCGACAAACGATTCACGCGCGTCGCCGGCCTCGGCAAGGACGCCGCCGGCAACCTGTACGTGCTGAACAACCCGTGGGGCGGCACGTGGGACCTCGGCCGCGACGGCGCCACGGACATCCACGCATACAGCCCTTCCGGCACCCTGCAATGGAAGCTCCAGTCCGTCAACTTCGAGGGAATCGCCGCGCCGGATCCGGGCACGGACGGCGCGTTCTTCTATAGCGGCACCAACGTCTACGCCGGCACCGCGGGCGGCACTTTCGTCGCGAACACCGTCGACCCGATCGACTACCCGACGGATCCGCGCATCGACGGGCGCGATCCGGCGCGCGGCGAACACTTCGGACAACTGGCCGCCATCGGCTCGAATCGCATTCTCGCGGCAGGCAGCCAGAACCCCGACGTTTTCCATTTCTTCCACTTCAACGCCGCGCACGGCTACATCGCGATACCGGACGGCTCCATCCCGGGCGCCGCATTCGGCACGACGGCAAGGATCAGGGCCGGCTTTTGCCTCGACAGCCGGGGAGGCGTATGGGCCGGCCTGGACAAGACGAACGCCATCTGGCACTACCCGCTGACCGGCTTCGACGCGAACGGCAAGCCGGCGTGGGGGCCCGCCACGGTCACCCCCATTCCGAATTCGATCAAGCCGTTGACGCGGATCGTCTACCTGCCCGAGAGCGACACCATGATTCTCGCGCGCGGCCGGCCCGTGGGCACGGACTGGACGGCGATCGGAACGAGGATCGAGGTATATCACGGCTGGCTGGCGGGCAACACGGCCGCCCCCAATCCGGTGATCGGCCTGAGCAGCGCCAACCCGAAATCGATCACGGCGGCCGGAAACTACCTCTTCGTCGGCTACGTGCACACGCAGCCCAACATCGACGCATTCAATCTCTCGACGGGCGCCCTGGCCGCCACGCTGATCAACAGCAGTCCCGAGCAAATTTACGTGGGTAACGACGTGGATTCGATGTACGGCCTGCGGTCCTACCTGCGATCGAACGGCGAATACGTGATCACGAAAGACAATTACAACGCAGCCGGCATCGTCGTCTATCGCTGGACGCCTTGACGCCGCGCCGTCTTTCGCCGGCGCGCGGCGGAGCCCGCTTCGGCGCACGCGCATCGGCATCGGCATCGGCATCGGCATCGGCATCGGCATCGGCGAGATCGTCCGGCGCGGCGGATTCGTGTCAAGGGCTCGCGCGTCACGAACGGGCGGCGGTCGATGAATGTACGGGAAGTGCGGCAAGGCGAATGGCGAGCCGTGCCGTGCTATTCGGCTTGCCGCCCGCGCGAATCGGGCGACCGAATCCGGCGGCTTATTCCGGCGGCCTATTGCGGCGGTCCAATCGGGCGGAAGCGACCGGCTGCGGCAATCCGTCCGGAAAAGTCGACCCGTCGCCCCGCGCCGTTCATGACGCAGTGCGACAGGTCGATCAACAACACAACATGGGCCGATTGCTGCGTTTTTTTGAGATCGGAAAAGGCCGGACGTCGAATAGCCTTCCCGACTTAAAAGTTAGACGATTGCGCGGGAAACGTCTGTCAATTTTGGTCATATCGGCGCCGGAACTCCTTCAGGCCGAGCGAGTGTTCCGGCGGATTCACGAGCGCGGCACGCCGTGCATGGCGCTTTGCGCGGCGCGGCGGCAACGATTTCCGCGCGCCGGGGATGCCGCCGCGCTGTTTGCATGCGGCGTCATCCGTGTTGCCCGCACGCGTCCGCCGAAGCGCATCGAATCACGCCACGACGCACGTCGTCGAGCCACCGGCCCGCGGTTCGGCGAATCACAGATTCAGCACGATCGTCTGGCTCGGCGAGCTGCCCGAGCCGATCGTATTGTTGTTGTTCTGCTGCGTCGGATCGGTCATCCGCGTGATCGGCATGCCGGCGACCAGCGTCTTCGATGCGCCTTGCGCGTTGCGCGAGCTTCCGGACACGGTCTGCGAAGCGACGCCGCCCATCGATCCGCCGCTGTCGCCGTTCGACGCCGGGATGACGGTCGCGAGATTATGAACCGGCCCGCCGCCCACGAAGATATGGCTGACGTTCGGCACCGCGTTCGCGCGCGGCGCGTTGTTCGGATAAGGCATCGGCATGCCCGGCGGCGTGAGATTGATGCTCGTCGCCGCGTTCATGCCGCCCGCGCTCGAATTGACCATGACCATCGAAGTCTCTCCTCAGGATCGGTTCCCGCCAATCGCGGCGTTAGCCCAGATGGATCTGCGCCGCATCGATCTTCGTCAGCGTCTCGGCCGTGAGCAGCGTGTGCTTCGCATGCATGCGCATGCTTTCCGCCGCCGCGTGATCGATATGCGACGCGCGAAGATGCTCGACGGTCTCCACCGTGCGGAAACTGCTTCGGCACGATTGCGCGACGTGTTCCATCACCGTCTCCAGCAGCCGGCCGATCAGGCGGATCTTGCCGAGCCGGCCGTCGAACGCCGCGCTCGTGAGCGTCGTCTTCTCGGAAGTGAGCGCCGCCTGCCGCGCCGACATCGTCAGCCGCTGCGTCTCGATCGACAACTGCTCGCGGCTCGCGAGGCGAAGCGCGTCGCCGCTCGTCACGCACACGCGCCGCGTCGCTTCCAGCACGAGGTCGCCTTCTACGCGCAGTTGCACGCCGTGCGCATTCGGCCGCGCCAGGATCGCGATCACGTAGACGCAGCGGCTGTCCGCGCCGCACACCACGACGCGATCGCCGATCCGCGGTTCGACAAGGCAGCTGAACGCGCGCCGGCAACGCAGCTTCGCGCCGCCGCATTCGACGACGTACACGCCGTCCGGCAGCGCGCCGACGACCGAGCCCGCTTTGTCCGGCACGGACGACCGGCTGCGGATATCCGGCTTCGCTTCGATTTCGCTCATGTCCTTTCCCCTCGCTTTCGATTATTTCGAATGGCTGAATAACGACGAAACGATGCGCCCGCGGCATCGCGCGACACATCGGCAACGCGCCGACAACGCACCGGCTTCGAGCCGGCGGCGAAGCGCAGACGAAGCGGCGCATCCGCGATGCGCGAGCGACGGCGCTCCGCTGCCGTCGCGCTCAACATTCTTCACGCCGCGCCTGCTCGTCCCTTTGCCGCGACCACGCCTGCGCATCCGACAATTCCGCATCGCACGCGACGGCGCCCGGATGATCGCGCCACGCAATCGCCGGCGCCATCGCGCCGTGAAACGCGGTTCGCGCGAAACCGGCCTCGTCGAACACGGCTCCGGTCAGATCCGCGTACGAAAAATCCGCGCCTTCGAGCTTCGCCCGCGAAAAGCGCGCACCCGTGCACGTCGCGCGCTGAAATACCGCGCCGTCCAGTTCCGAGCCGGTGAAATCGATGCGCCGGGCGTCGGCCTGCACCCAGATGCTGCCGCGCAGCGCCGCGTCACGGCACGTCGCATCCGGCGCGTCGGCCTCGAAAAAGACGGTGTTCGGCGCGTCGACGCCGTCCAGCCGCGCGCCCGTCAGCTTCGCGCGCTGGAAGTTGCAGCCGGCGAGGCGCGCCCCGGTGAAATCGGCATGACGAAGGTCCGCGCCGACGAACTGGCAGCGGTGCATCCGCTGGCCTTGCAAGCGCTGGCCGGCCAGGTTCGCTTCGGCAAAAACGGTATCGTCGAACGCCGCATCGGCGAAAACGGCCGATGTCAGATCGAGCCGATAGAAAACCGCCTTGCGCACCGCGGCCCGCGTGAAGGCCGCGCGCACGAGCCGCGTGTCGCTGAACACCGCCGATTCGATCCGCGCGTCGTCGAACCCGCAATCGCCGAGGTCGCTCTTCACGCAATGCAAACCGCTCGCCCGCGCACCGGAAAAATACACGCCGGCCGCATGCGTCCCGTTCATCATGCAGTCGCGAAGCTCGCTTGCCGAAAGATCGACGCGTTCGAACCGGCATCGATCGAACGTGCATCGCGCGCAGCCCGCTTGCCGCATGTCGACGTCGCGAAACAGACAATCGATGAATACGGCCTCGTCGAGTCGCACGCGCTTCATCGATACGCCGATGAACCGGACGCGCTCGAACACCCCGCCCGACCAGTCGTGCCCGTCGAAGTCGCCCGCGTCGATCGCGGTGTCGCGAATCGCGCGGCCATGCCGGATCGCGTCGCGCAATCGATCCGCGCGCGTGCTCATGTGCGCGCCTCCGCCAGCGGAAACCGCACCGCCCGGTTCAGGTACGCGCCCTGCCAGCGCGTATCGGCATCGGTGAGGATCTGCGAGAGGTTCGCGCGAAACAGGTTGGCGCGCCGAAGGTCCGCGCCGTCCAGCTTCGCGCCGCGCAGATACGCGGCGATCAGATCGGTGTCCCGAAGATCGGCGCGCGTGAGATCGGCGCGCACGAACGGGCTGCCCTCGGCCTTCGCGCCCCGTAGATCGGCTGCTCGCAGGCACGCATCGGTGAAATCGCAATTGCCGATGCGCGCGCCGCCGAAGTTCGCCTCGACGAGCTGCGTCTCGCGGAAATTGACCTCCGTCAGCGTCGCGAACGAGAAATCGGCGCGCCCGATGTCGCAGCGCCCGACGAAACACGCTTTGTTCACGCTCGCGCGATCGAAGCGGAGCTGCCCGCTCGCCTGCGTCTCGACGATCCCGAATCCGTCGATGCTCGCCGCCGAGAACCGCACGTCGGCGAACGCGCAACGCATCAGCAGCATCTTGCGGATCGTCGCATCCGAGAAGCTCACGCCGCTGAACGATTGTTCGATGAAGATCAGCTCGCGCAGCGTCGCGCGACCGAAATCGACGGCATCGAACCGGCACGCGTCGAAGCGCGTGCTCGCCAGCACGCTGCCGTTGAAGCGGCAATCTCGTAGGTGTACCTGCTCGAAAATGCCGTCACTCAAATCCGAGCCGGAGAAATCCGTCCGCTCGCAATGCGCGAGCGACAGATTGGCCGCCGTCAGGCGCGCATCGACGAGCTTCGCACGTGTCAGATCGGCGCGCACGAGCACCGTGCGCGACAGATCCGCGCCCGTCAGATCGGCGCCGCTCAAATCGGCGTTCTCCAGCATCGCGCCGGCCAGGCGCGCGCCGCGCAAGTCCATTCCCGAGAGGTCCGCGCCGGTCAGATCGGCGCCTTGCAGCGACTGGCCGGCCGCGGCGGCCGACGCGACGCACTCGCGGCGCGCTCGCGCGGCCGCGCCGTGCAGCCGGGCCGGCGCGTCCTGATGTTGCGCGCACTGCTGGTACAGCCCGCGAAGGCGCTCGTCCGCGTCGCGTTCGAGCGCCCGGATGTCCGGCGATTCGGCCAACGCGCCCGCGTGCCGCGCGGGATCTTCGTCCGCGGGCGCGATCCGGCCGGGCGGGCCGCGCCGACGGCCGACCGAAAATACTTCGCTGGTCGCCAGTTCCCGCCGCATGGCTTCCAGCGCGGCGCGCTTTTCGTCGGCGAGCGCTTGCTGCTGCTCGACGAATTCGGCCAGCCGATCCGGCGCCGGCGTCTGTGCGCGCGGAGCATCCGGAAAGACGCTCAACCGCTCGCGAAGCTGCCGCTGCTTCGCGCTCTGCTGCGTCGGCTCGGGCGTCGCCGCCGCTTCGGGCGCAAGCGCATGCTCGGGCAGCAGATCCCGGTCGCGCAGCGCGTACAGCGCCGCCCTGTCGTCCCGCGTGCGCCACTCGATCACCTGCCGATACCAGTCGGCGGGCCTCGCGTGCCCGCTCGCCTCCGCACCGAACAGCACCGTCTGCACGTCGCTCGCGTCGAACGCGCGAACGGGCGTGACGCCGTGATAGATCAGGATCACGCG
This sequence comes from Burkholderia mallei ATCC 23344, assembly GCF_000011705.1. Classification (NCBI taxonomy): domain Bacteria; kingdom Pseudomonadati; phylum Pseudomonadota; class Betaproteobacteria; order Burkholderiales; family Burkholderiaceae; genus Burkholderia; species Burkholderia mallei. The sequence goes on from NC_006349.2 coordinate 2,080,258, forward strand.
TTCGCGATGCGGAACGAACCACGCGGTCGTCAAGCGCATCGGCATTTCCTCGGGCGCATCGCTGCCCCGACGTACCACGAACGATCTCGCGCGCAGCGCGGGCAGGTTTCCCGCGAGCGTCGCGTGGTCCGGATGCATGTGCGTCAGTTCGTAGCGCGCGCCGTCCGGGAATGCCCGCAGCTCGGGCAGTTGCTGATCGGCCGGCGCGATGTTGAAGTAGCGCGGATCGAGCGTGCGCGGAAAGCCCGGACAATCCTCTTCCTGCCATTGCCGATCGAGCGCGCCGTACAGGCCGGCGCGCGCCGGCCATGCCGCGTCGACCGGGCAAAAGCCGGCGGGCGCGGGTTGCTCGTGCGCAAAGCGCATCGGGCTGTGCGCGTATTCGACATTCGGCAGATCGCGCGGCGCGCCCTCCCGCGCGTGCGCGCCGCGGCCTCGCGGATTGTCCGCGCAACCCGCGCCGCCGTAAGCGAGATCCCAGTCGATCGGTAGCCGCTCGAACGGCCGCGGCGCGGTGATGCGCGCGCCCGCCCACTGCCGGTCGCCGCAGACACGCAGCCGCTTCTCGAGGCCGGCAATGCGCACGCCCACTTCGCACGCGCACGCGTGCGGATCGCTCGCGTACTTTCCGTACGCGTATCCGGACACGAGAAACTCCGGACACGCCTTCGGCAGCGCCATGTCGAGCGGATAGCCGCGCAGTTCGTCGCCGGCCAGACGCCAGAGCGCCGATTCGGCCAGCAGTTTCGGCTCGTCGCCGAGCGTCGCGATCAACAGCGCGGCGACGCCGAGATACTCCCGGCCGTGCATCCGGTACACGCGGGTCAGCGGGCTGATGGCAAGCGGTTTGACGATTTTCATGGGGTGTAGTGGCGTTCGCGCGAGCGTGCGTTCACATCGAGATCTTGATGCCCTTGATGAATTCGCATTCCTGCGTCTTCTTGGCGACCTGCACGAGCGTTTCGGTCGCACTGAATCCGGTCGTCGAAACGCTCGCGCCGGTCGTTGATACCGTGAGTCCGGTCGTCACGATGTTCGTCCCCGTTTCGGAGGTGCTGACCCCGGTCAGGCTGGTCGACGTGCCCTTCAGCGAGACACTGTTCACGTCCTTCGACGATGCCGTGCCGTTGACCTCCGAATGCGCGTCTCCGCTGGTGATCTTGACGGTATCGCCCACGTGCACGCCCTTCGCGTCGCCGAACACGACGGACGTCGACGCGCCCTGCACGGTGCTCACCGACGCGGTGACGAACGGGTCCGTGAGCACCGCCACGATTTCCTGCAACGTCTTCGCGACGTTCGCCGCGAGCGCCTGCCATCCGCCCGCGCGCTGCATCTGGCGCTGCTGCTTCAACTGCTGATAGGGCTGGTGTTGCCGCTGATGTTGCTGGTGTTGCTGTTGATGTTGCTGCTGCTGTCCCGACGGTTGCCGGGAAGCCGCCGCCGGCTGCCCCGACGCCGCCGGGCTGGCCGCGCCGCCCGTGCGCAGCAGGTCGATCAGCCGCTCCAGCGGCGAGCGCGTCGACATCACCGGCATCAGGTCGACGCCGACGAGCGTCAGGTGCTTGCGCCCGACGGCAGTCGTCGCGTCGCGCTCGACCGATACGTCGTAATTGCGCTCCGCATGCAGCTTGACCTGCTCCTCGCCCGCCTTGTCCTCGAAGCGCAGCATGTTCGCGTTCTCGCCGCCGCCCGCGGGCGAGCGCGTCATGAAGCCGCTTTGCGTCGCGTTCTCCGGCAACGGCCACGGCGGCATGTGCAGCGCGTTGTATACCTGCCCCGTCACGAGCGGCCGGTCCGGGTCGCCGTGCTCGAAATCGACGACCACTTCGGAGCCCACACGCGGAATATTGACGCCGCCGTAATTGTTGCCCGACCACGCATAGGAAACGCGCACCCAGCACGACGAGTTCTGATCGTCGACGAGCGAACGGTCCCAGTGGAATTTCAGCTTCACACGGCCGTACTGGTCCGTCCAGATGTCCTGCCCTCGCGGGCCGGTGACGATCGCCGTCTGCGGCCCGCGCGTGCGCGGCTTGCGCACCGTGCGCGGCGGCCGGAACGCGGTGGTCGCCGGCTGCGCGACGAACGACGTGTCGATCCGATATGCGCCCGGCCCCGACGCGCCGACCGTCTCCGTCGCCTCGAACGTCGCGCCGATCACCAGATACTCGCGGTTCGCGCTCGCGTGCGGATGGCCCGCGAGCGCGAATGTCGTGCCGCACACGATGTCGCGCACGTTGCCGCCGCCCGATGCGCGCTCGCCCCGCGCGCGCGTCTGTTCCATGCGCACGCGCGCGAGGTGCTCGCCGTGCTCGCGCGCCGTGTAGTCGCCCGGCCACTCGTAACGTTCGAGCCCGTTGTGCGCGGTGTCCCGCGGCAGCGCGTTCTCGACGCCCAGGTCCGCGTTCGGCTTCTCGAAATCGAAATCGCCCGTCGCCCAGCGGCCCGGCCGGATGTGCTCCTCGGTGCTGAACCTGTCGATGTACTCGGCGTCGATCTTGTGCCCCGGCGGGTAGTAGCGCAGCGTGCGGTATGCGGCGCTCTCCACCGGCTTGTGCGCGCCCAGGTGATCGACGAGCACCATCCGGTGCACCTGGTTCGTATGCTCGAAAAACCAGTAGATGCCGTGCTCCTGCATCAGCCGCTGGATGAACGCGAAATCGGTCTCGCCGTACTGCACCTGGTAGCCGAGCTTCGGATACCGGCCGCTCAAGCGCTTGTCGTACGAGTACGAATACGCGTTCAGCACTTCGTCGACGATCTCGTCGACGCTCCGGTTCTGGAAAATCCGGTAGTCCGAGCGCAGGTCGGCCAGGTAGATCCACGGCCGCATCGTCAGCCGGTAGCGGCACTGCCGGTTCAGTTGGCCCTCGAAGCGCGCGCCGGTCACGATGCCGCTGATCTCGCGCGCGCCCGCGCCGATATTGGCCGCGCCCGCCATGCCCGGCATGCCGGGCACGAACGAGCCCATGCCTTCGAGCTGCACGGTTACGGTCAGCGCCTTGCCGATCATCGCCTTCAGATCGAGATTCGCGGCCCGCTCGTGCGCGAGCAACGGGTCCGGCGGCGTCAGGCAATCAAGCGTGTACGAATAGATTTCCGATAGCGTTTCGTCGCCCCGGATCGCGCTCAGTTCGAGCGCGGGCTCGCCGACGGGCGTCGTCGGCACGGCAGGGCCGCTCACCGTCACGGTGCGGGCGGCGGAAAAATTCGGCATGACTGATCTCTCCACAAACGGTGTGAACCGATGAAGCCCCCAAGCGCGCGCATCTCGCGCGCCGGCCGCGCTCAGGTTTCGTCCGCGCTCCACAGCGCGAGCAGCTCGGCGGGAATCGCCTGCACCACATCCGCATAGCGCTTGCCGACGAAATGCTCCGCGCGCCTGAGCAGAATCGGAATCGGGCTGCTCGGCTCGTGCTGCTCGAACCACTGGCGCGCCTGCCGGATCAGCTCGCGCGCCGCGTAACGATCCACCGGCTGCGCGGCCGGTTCGCCCGCAATGGCAGCCGCGAGTGCCTGCGCCGCGGGCTCGCGCCGCCGCGGCGGCGATGCGTGCGCGTGCGCGGCCGCCGCCTCGCTCGCCGGCGGCGCATCGGCTTCGGCCGGCGCGATCGGCTCGGCCTCCGCGCGATCGCCGCGCGCGTTCGCGCCCGCGATCCGGCGAAGCAGCGCATCGAGCGCCGACAGGTCCGGCGCATAATCGCCGAGATGCTCGCCGCTCCAGGCGTCGATCGCGGCCAGCCCCGCGAGCGCATCGCCGAAGCCCGCGAGCGTCTCCGGCTGCTGCGCGTGCAAATCGTCGAGCTGGCGCACGACCGATTCCGGCGCGAGCGCATCGCCGGGCCGCGGTTGCGCGAACGCGCGTTCCACGTCGCGCACCTGCAGGCGCGTCGCGCTCGAGCGGGTCAGCGCGATCTCGCGCACGTCCGCCAGCAGCCCGTCGGCATCGGTCAGCGCCTGCAGCGCGTTGCGCCGGATCTCGAGCGCCGCGTCGCGGTCCGCGTCGACGTCGGCTTGCGGATGAATCGCATCGGGAAACGCGGCGAGCCACGCGGCCAGCAAGCCAATGCCTTCCGCGAGCCCGGTCGCGCCGGCAAGCCGCGTGCGGCTGCGCGCGAACAGCACCGCGAGGCGCATGTCCTTGCTGCGCATCATCAGCCGTCGGCAGTCGCGCTCGACGTCGCTCCAGTTCACCGGCTCCGGCGAGCCGACGAAGTCCCCGTACTGCGCTTCGGCGCGCGGCGCGACCTTCGCCGCGAGCACGACGAACTCGGGATCGTATTCAAGGTCCGCTCCGCACGGCGCGGCCGCATCGACGGGCGCCATCCAGCCGTCGGGCTTCGGCGTACGCGCGGCAGCCGCCCTGCCGGCCGGTTTTCTGCTGGGGGTCATCGTTCACCTCGCATGCCGCGCGTGTCGCGAGCCGTGCCGCGCGCGAACCCGTGCGCATAGTGCTCGGGTTCGAAACGCATGCCCGTCACCGGCTCGCCGGACGGCGAGCGGCCGAGCCAGCCCCACCAGCCGAGTTGATGCGGGCCGCCCATCACGGCGGGCGGCGCGCCGTTCGGCTTGATCCGCAACTCGAGCTCCCACTCGAACTCGTAGCCGACGAACGCCCGCACCCATTCGACGAGCCGCGGCAGATCCTCGCCCCGCGGCGTGAAGCGCAGATAGGCGTCGATGTCGAGCGGCCCGAACACGAGCCGGAACTTGTGCTGCCGATCCGGCACCAGCTCGCCGAGCAGCGCGCCCGCGGCCATCGTCGATGCGTCGCCGGGCCGGCCGAGCCGGCTGTGCTCGAGCGGATCGACGGCGATCCAGTGAAATACGTTTTCCTCCAGCGTCACCGGCACGCCGAAGTAACGTTCGAGCGTCATTCGCAGGCCGTCCGCGTTGCGCGCCTCGCGCACCAGATGCGGCGAGGCGGACAGCCGCGCGTGCGCGGGCAGCGGCCGCGCGCCGACCTCGTCGAGATCCTGGCCGGCGAGGCTCGCGACGTAGAACGAAAACCGTTCGTCATCCGGACGATCGAGGCCGGCCGCCGCCTGCGCCGACGCCCACGCGCGATACAGCAGCGTCAGATAGCGATGATGGAAGATATCGAGAAAATTGCCGAGCGTCGGATCGCGCCGGCTCTCCTCGCGATCGCGCGCGATCTCCGTCACGTGGATCGGCAGCGGCCCGTTCGGCCCCAGCATCCCGAGCCCGAACAGCCGCACCTTGAGCCGCCCGTTCGCGTCGCCGACGCTGGCGATCTCGCGCGGCGCGAACGCGAGGCTCGGCTGCTGGCCGAGGCGAAACGGCTCCGCCTGCGGGCGCCTCGCCTGCCGATCGGATCGATGCGCGCATCCGCGCCGATGCGGCGCAGCAGCGCGAGGAACCCATAGCGCCACGGTTCGGCGCGCAGCCGCGCGAGCGCTTGCGGCGACAGCGCCGTGTCGGCAACGGCCGCCTGCGTCATGTCGCGCGCCATCACGCGCCTCCCCGCGCGCCCATGCGCACCGGCCAGCGCGCGATGCAGCCGCGCTGGATCGAGTTCAGCTCGGTCTGCGTGAACACGTTGATCGACACGTGCCGCGCCAGATAATGCTCGAGCACGAGCCCGAACAGATACGGGCTCACACCGGAGAAGCCCGTTTCGTCGACGCTCAGCGCGCACTCGACGCCGCGCCCGAACACGAGCGGGCCCGCGCCGGGCAGCTTGCGCGTGACGGGCCGCGTCTTCACGCCGACAAGGCTTTCCACCTGCCGCCGGCTGTCGGCCTCGTCGCCCGCCAGAAACAGCCGCAGCAGGCCGCGCAGGCCCTGTCCGCCCGCGCGATGGTCGAGCTCGTCGAGCGGCAGATAGTTGAAGTTCAACTGGCGGATCAGCCGCCACGCGATCTCGCGCTCCGCATACGGCGCCTTCGGCGCGGACGGCGCGCGGATCAGGCCGACGCTGTCGATCGGCGCGGATTCGATCGCCGTGAGGTCGCGCACGCCGTCGCGCGGCACGAGGCTCGGCAGGTCGCGGTTCGTCACCAGCGCGTCCACCGACAGATAGCGGATGTCCTCGCTGTAGGGCGCCTCGTTCTGATCGACGAGCGATACGAACATCTCCGTGCCGACGTACGGCGTGCGCGTGCCGTAGCGGCGCGCGAAATCCGACACGAGCCGGCGCTCGCGCCGCGTCGAGAAATAGCGTCCATAGTTGCTCTCGTCGTCGTTCAGCGTCTGGTACAGCGGCCGGAACTCGAGTTCGGCCGATGTCGCGGCGACCTGCCCGTACATCGCCTCGACGGAAAATACTTCGTAGTCGAGCGGCGCGAGGCGGGCCGGCACCAGATGGCATTCGGTCTGCCCGCTCGACAGTTCGATCCGGTCCATGTGGCGCGGAAACAGGTTGATCACCGGCGTGCAGAACAGCGCGAAGCGCGACGCGTCGACGACGTCCGCGAGCCGCTCGGGCGATTGTTCGAGCAGCACGACGATTTCGACCTCGCTGCCCGCGATGCGCCGCAACCCTTCCTCGAGCCCCGTCAGCGCGACGAAATAGAAGCGCTCCGGGCACGCGAAGTATTCGTGCAGCAGGTTGTGCCCATGGAACTTCGCCCACGTGAGCGGCAACAGCCCCTCGTCGGCGCCGAGCCCTTCGTGAGCGAGCGCGTCGACGGTAACCGCCGCGGGCGGGCGGCCTGGCGCGGCGAACTCGCCGGGCGCGGCCGTGAGCGTCGCGACGCCGGCCACGTGCAGCAGCTCGAACAGGTGCGAGGCCACCTGAGCGTCGCCCGCGAGATACAGCGGCAGCCGGTCGAGGCCCCGCAGATCGGCGATGCGCATGTTGCCGGTCGTGCGCAGCCGCAGGCGCAGCGCGCCGCGCACCTGCGCGCCGGCCGGCACGTAGCGGTCGAGCGCCGGGATGTCCGGCGGAATCCCCGTCAGCCGCGCGTCGGCGATCTCGAGCGGATAGAGCGTCACGTCCTGGCCGCTGCGAAACCGGCACGCGGTTTTCTCGCCGGCCGGCACGCGCGCGGCAAACGCGGTGCCGCGCGCGACGCGAAAGCCTTGCGCGAGGTTGCCTTCGGTGCGGCTCGGGTACAGGCGCGCGACCGCCATCGACGGCGTCGGCGCGACATAGTTCGGATAGAGCACCTCGAGCAGGCGGCCGGTGAAGCGCGGAAATTCCGCATCGAGCTTGATCTGCATGCGCGCGGCCATAAAGCAGAACGATTCGATCAGCCGCTCGACGTACGGATCGGCCACTTCGCCCGCCTGCATTCCGAGGCGCCGCGCAATCTTCGGGTGCGCGCGCGCGAACTCGGCGCCGAGCTCGCGCATGTAGATCAGTTCCTGGTTGTAGTAGTCGAGCAATTGCGGGTCCACCGTGTCCCCCCGTTTTTTCAGGCCCGCGCGTCAGCTCGCGCGCATGCCGGTGATGTTGACCTGGTTCGTTTCGAGATCGAGCGCGCTTTGCACCATGAATTCGATCGGATAGGGATCCATACGAATCATGCCGCGCACCTCGAACGCGAGCACGTTCGGGCGCGCGACCGCGCCGACGGCCCGCGACGGCGCGACGACGAGCGTCTCGGCGATCAGCCGCGGCTCGAAATCGAGAATCACGCGGCGGATGATGCGTTCGACCTCGGCCCACTGGCACGACGCGAGAAACGCGCCGGCAAGCGGCGGCACGCCGAAGTTGAGCGTCGAGGCGGCGGCGGCCGGATGGCGTTCGCGATCGATGTGCTCGTCGATGCTCGTCGTGTTGAGCAGGAAGGCGAGATCACGCTGGACGATGCCGCGCATCTGCATGCGCGTGAGCGCATATTCGCCGGGCGCTTCGGTCTGCCGTTGCGGCGCGTCGTCGCGCAGGCGGTCGATCAGCGTCGGCAGCAGTTGCGTGTTCGCGCGGCGCGGCGTCGCGAGGCCTTCGCCGCGCACGCGCGCCTCGTCGCCGTTGCGCGGCGCGTCCGCGCGCGTCTCATGCGCATCCATCGGCCGCCTCCCCGCCGCGCGCTTCGCGCGCCGCGCCGCCGAGCACGGCGCCCGCACGGGCGCGCGCGCCGAATTCACACGCGTGCAGCTCGAAAAGGCCGGCGTCGCCCGCGCTCGTCGACCAGGTCTTGCGGCCGAGCGCGAACACGCCGGTGCGGCCGACGTCGCGCCATGCGGTCCGGCTGCCGAGCCGCAACGCATCGGCCTCGCGCGCGGCGCTCTCGTGCGCATCGGCCTCGTGCGCGGCCGCTGAGGCGCCCGGCGCGCCGCCCCCGTCGGCCAGTTCGGAGCCCGGGTAACGCGCTGGCATGAAGCCGTGCGCGACACTGCCGTCGGCAAGCGTGAGCACGCACGGCGCCCAGACCAGAGCGAGCAGCACGCCCGGGCGCGCGAGCCGCCATCCGGCCAGATCCGAAAACGGCAGCCAACGATCATGCCCGGCGGTCACGACTTCGCAGACCGGCCCGAATCGCGAATCGCTGTCGGCGATCCAGTCGAACGGCGCATCCGGCCCGCGCCCCGCGACGAACGGCGCGCGATCGAGCGCGCGCGAACGCGCGCGGTCGGCTTCGTCGCGCGCGCCGGCCGCCTGCGCGCGCAACGCTTCCAGCAGATCGTCGATCCACGGCGGCGCATCGAATACGAATCCCGGCCGCGCCTGGCCCGCCATCACGCGGGCGTGAAAGCGCTCGGCGCGAATCAGGTCGCGATAGGCGTGCGCGATGTGCGCGTGCTGCGCGGCGAACCGCGCATAAGCCTGCAACTGCCCGACGGCGCGTTCCCCCTGGCCCGTCACGCAGAGCAGTTGAAACAGCGCCCAACGGCTCGCCGCATCGACGGGCCGGGCGCGCACCGCGGCTTGCGCAGCCGCGAGCCGCGCGTCGAGCGGCGTATCGTGCGGCCGGGCCGACGTGCGTGCGCCGGGCGGCGCCGGGAAGGCAGGCGTCGTCATGCGCCGTGCTCCGAAGTCGCGACGGGCGCCGGCAGCGGGCTGTCGATCGCGAGCGTCTGATGTTCGCGCCGCGCGAGCGCGGGCGGCAAGCCAGCCGGCCTGCGCGCCGACGCGGCGTGGTATTCGGCGGGCGCGAAGAGCCGCAATACTTCCGGGACGGGCTCCGCGTCCGCCGGATCGGGCGCCTCGCCCGGCGCAAACGTGCCGAAGGCGTCGTCCAGCACGCGCGCCCGGGACAGCAGCGCATCGATCGAATCCGCGCCGTCGGCCGACCGCTGCGGATCGATCTGCGGGCCGGCGTCGCGCGTGCGCTCGATCGCGAGGCGCGCAGCGTCGTCGCTCGCGAGCGACGCCCGCGGATCGTCGAGCACGCGGCAGTATTGCTCGTACAGCGTGTGCAGCAAGTCTTGGGCCGCGACCGTGCCGCACACGGCCGATGCGCCGGCAGCCGTGCCGCCCTGTCGCTCGCCGGGCGTGTCGGCCGCGAACGCCGCGCCGATCACGCCGAACACCGCGTCGCCGCCGTCCGTGGCGCCCTGCGGGCCGGCTTGCGGCGCGCGGGGCGGCTGCGCCTCGGCGAGGCAGGCGCCCGTCTCGTCGCCCGCGTTGCCTTCCATGTCGACACCTGCGCATGACGGCTCGAAATCGCGCCGCGTCGCCGTTTCGGCACGCTCGATATCCGGCGGGCCGCGACGAAACAATTTAAAAGCACGCATGATGAGTTCGATCCGAAAAAAGATCATTAAAATCCGCCCAGCAATATTACCGGGCCATGCTATCTCATTAAATAAAATCCGGCGCACTCCGCCTTATCTCATAAATCAGGATATCGAATTTACCTGCACATTATTCAATTCCATCGATATGCCGCCCGGATCATTTCGAGCCCGGCGCCTTTTCCCCGCGGCGCCCTCATTCGCGCGGCGGCTGCGTGAAAACAGTGTGCGCCCAGGGAAAACCGACTGTCCAGAACCGTCAATACGGTCTTTGCAATTTTTAACAATTCGACGCTTCGCTTGATAGAACAGTTTGTCTTTCTATTTTTTAAAAACCAGACGACTTACCATTTATGGTAGTTGACCATCCGCCCGCCGCCTCAAAATAATTTAATTAACGAAAATCAATTCAACGAGACCGGACGAGCGCAATCGAACGAATCGGATTTCCCCGATCGTCGCGCCGGCAAATTGATCGATGCGCTTTGGGTTTTCGGGATAACGATCACACCGATCAGGAAAGGACCTGTCCATGGCGATCTCGCGTCAGGCGCTGTTCGGGAAACTCGGGGCTACGCTCTTCAGGGCGATCGAATCGGCCACGGTTTTCTGCAAGCTGCGCGGCAATCCGTACGTCGAGCTGGTGCACTGGCTGCAGCAGTTGTTGCAGCAGTCCGACTCCGATCTGCACCGGATCGTGCGGCACGCCGGCATCGAGCGCGACGCGCTCGATCGCGACATCGCGCGCGCGCTCGCCGCGCTGCCGGCCGGCGCGGGCTCGATCAGCGATTTTTCCCATCACGTCGAAACCGCGATCGAGCGCGCATGGGTGCTCGCAACGCTGCGCTTCGGCGACCGGCGCATCCGCGGCGCATGGCTCGTCGCCGCGCTCGTCGATACGCCGGAACTGCGGCGCGTGCTGCTTTCCATTTCGCCGGCGTTCGCGAGGATTCCTCACGACGATGCTCTCGACGACGTGCTGCCCGCGTGGACGGCCGGTTCGCCGGAAGCGGCGGACGCGCCGTACGACCACGTCGATTCCGCGCCCGCTTCGCCGGGCGAGCCGTCCGGCGCGACGCGCGCCGCGCCGAACGGCTCGCCGCTCGAGCGATATTGCACGGACCTGACCGCGCGCGCGACGGCGACATCGCCCCCGTCATCGGGCGCGAGCTCGAAATCCGCACGATGACCGACGTGCTGCTGCGGCGCAGGCAGAACAATCCGCTGCTCACCGGCGAGGCGGGCGTGGGCAAGACGGCCGTCGTCGAGGGCCTCGCGCTCGCGATCGCGAACGGCGACGTGCCGCCGAAGCTGGCCGACGTGCGCCTGATGAGCGTCGACGTGGGCGCGCTGCTGGCCGGCGCGGGCATGAAAGGCGAATTCGAATCGCGCCTGAAAGGCGTGCTCGAGGCCGCGGCGAAATCCGTCGCGCCCGTCATCCTGTTCGTCGACGAGATTCACACGCTGATCGGCGCGGGCGGACAGGCCGGCACGGGCGACGCGGCGAACCTGCTCAAGCCCGCGCTCGCGCGCGGCACGATCCGCACGATCGGCGCGACGACATGGGCGGAGTACAAGCGGCACATCGAAAAGGATCCCGCATTGACCCGCCGCTTTCAGGTGCTGCAAGTGCCGGAGCCCGAAGAGCCGGCCGCGGTGCACATGGTGCGGGGCGTCGCGCGAGCGTTCGCGCGGCACCACCGCGTGACGGTGCGCGACGAGGCGATCCGCGCCGCCGTCGCGCTGTCGCACCGCTACATTCCGTCGCGGCATCTGCCGGACAAGGCGATCAGCCTCCTCGACACCGCATGCGCGCGCGTCGCGCTCTCGCAGCACGCCGCGCCCGGCGAACTGCAGCACGTGCGCCAGCGCTTGCTCGCGGCGCGCGCCGAGCGCGATCTGCTCGAACAGGAGGCGCGCATCGGGCTCGACGCCGGGCAATCGCTCGCGGCGGTGCGCAAACGCATCGAAGCGCTCGCGGCCGAGGAAGCGGCCGTCGACGCGCGCTGGAAGGCGCAGGCCGACGCGGCGCGCGCGCTGCTCGCCGCGCGCGAGGCCGCGCTCGCGGAATGTCACCGCGAGTCTTGCGCCGAAACGCGCGCCGGCTCGCTTTCCGAATCTCGTACCGAATCTCGTACCGAATCGCGCGCCAGATCACACATCGACTCCAGCGCCTGTGCTCACAGCGACGTCCCGGCCGAAATGCACGCCGGTTCGCGCACCGCAACGCGTCCGGACACGCACGCCGAAGCGCACGCCGCCCCCGCCTCGCCCCCGCCCGCCGCCGATACGCCGCACGCAGGCGCCGCCCCCGGGCTGCGCGAGCTCGAACGCGCGCTCGCGGCGGCCCAGGGCGACGCACCGCTCGTGTTCCCGGAAGTCGACGAGGCGATCGTCGCGCAGATCGTCGCGGATTGGACCGGCATTCCGGTCGGCCGCATGATGACCGACGAAGTCGCCGCCGTGCGCGCGCTGCCCGCGACGCTCGAGGCGCGCGTGATCGGCCAGCCCGACGCGCTGCGGCAGATCGGCGAGCGCGTGCAGACCGCGCGCGCGGGCCTCGCCGATCCGAAGAAGCCGCTCGGCGTATTCCTGCTTGCGGGCCCGTCGGGCGTCGGCAAGACCGAAACGGCGCTCGCGCTCGCCGAGGCGCTGTACGGCGGCGAACAGAGCCTGATCACGATCAACATGAGCGAGTACCAGGAAGCCCACACCGTGTCGGGCCTCAAGGGCGCGCCACCCGGCTATGTCGGCTACGGCGAGGGCGGCGTGCTGACCGAGGCGGTGCGGCGGCGGCCGTACAGCGTCGTGCTGCTCGACGAGATCGAGAAGGCGCACCGCGACGTGCACGAACTCTTCTTCCAGGTCTTCGACAAGGGCTACATGGAAGACGGCGACGGCCGCTACATCGATTTCCGCAACACGACGATCCTGCTCACGAGCAACGTCGGCGCGGAACTGAGCGCGAGCCTGTGTGCCGACGCATCGCTCGCGCCCGATGCCGCCGCGCTGCGCGACGCGCTCATGCCCGAACTGCTGAAGGTCTTCCCCGCCGCGTTCCTCGGGCGCGTGAGCGTCGTGCCGTACCGGCCGCTCGAAGCGCGCGCGCTCGCGCGCATCGTGCGCCTGCATCTGGATCGCGTCGTCGCGCGCATGGCCGAGCGGCACCGCATCGCGCTCGCGTACGACGACGCCGTCGTCGACTACGTCGTCGGGCGTTGCCTCGTGCAGGAAACCGGCGCGCGGCTGCTGATCGGATTCATCGAGCAGCACGTGCTGCCTCGGCTGTCCGCGCTGTGGCTCGACGCGTTCCCGTCGAAGGCGGCGCTCGCGCGCATCGACATCGGTGTGGCCGACGCGGCCGCGCCCGCGGCGCGCGCGCTCGTCTTCCGGCCCGGCCAAGCAAGCCGGGCGGGGCCGCCGAACGCGCCGCTCACCGCCGTGCAGGCCGGCTAGCCCTGCTGTCTTTCCCTTCACTCACGGAGTCCCGCATGTCCGCATCCAGCAGCTCTCAAAAATTCATCGCGCGCAACCGCGCGCCCCGCGTGCAGATCGAATACGACGTCGAAGTCTACGGCTCGGAAAAGAAGGTCGAACTGCCGTTCGTGATGGGCGTGCTCGCCGACCTGTCGGGCAAGCCGGTCGCGCCGCTGCCCGCCGTCGCCGACCGGCGCTTCCTCGACATCGACATCGACAACTTCGACGAGCGGATGAAGGCGATCAAGCCGCGCGTGGCGTTCGCGGTGGACAACACGCTGTCGGGCGACGGGCAGCTGATGGTCGACATGACGTTCGAAAGCATCGAGGACTTCTCGCCCGCCGCGATCGCGCGAATGGTCGGCCCGTTACGGCAATTGCTCGAGGCGCGCACGCAGCTCGCGAACCTGCAGACCTACATGGACGACAAATCGGGCGCCGAGACGCTCGTCAACCAGTTGCTGCAGGACCCGGCGCTGCTGCGCTCGCTCGCGGCCGCGCCGAAGCCGCAGCTCGCTGGCGGGCCGGACGCGGGCAATGCGCGCGGCGCGAAGGACGCGCCCGACACGGCGAACCACGACAGCGATGCGGCCTGAGCGGCCGCCCTACACCATACCGGGGAAACGAACCATGAAGAAACAGCAAGCCCAGACGGCCGCCGCCGGCGTCCAGCCGCAAGCGGATTCGGATTTCGCGCAGTTGCTCGCGCAGGAGTTCAAGCCGAAGACGGAGCAGGCGCGCGAAGCGGTCGAATACGCGGTGCGCACGCTCGCCGAGCAGGCGCTCGCGCAATCGGCGACGATCAGCGACGATGCATACAAGAGCATCGCCGCGATCATCGCGCAGATCGACCATAAGCTATCCGAACAGATCAACCTGATCCTCCATCACGCGGATTTCCAGAAGCTCGAATCGGCGTGGCGCGGGCTGCATCACCTGGTGTCGAACACCGAGACCGACGAGCGCCTGAAGATCCGCTTCATGGACATCTCGAAGGAAGAGCTGCGCCGCACGATGCGGCGCTACAAGGGGCAATCGTGGGACCAGAGCCCGCTCTTCAAGCAGATCTACGAGGAGGAGTACGGGCAGCTCGGCGGCGAGCCGTACGGCTGCCTCGTCGCCGATTACTACTTCGACCACACGCCGCCCGACGTCGACCTGCTCGGCTCGATCTCGAAGGTGGCCGCGTCCGCGCACACGCCGTTCCTCTCCGGCGCGTCGCCTTCGGTGCTGCAGATGGAATCGTGGCAGGAGCTCGCGAACCCGCGCGACCTGACGAAGATCTTCACGCAAAACCTCGAATACGCGTCATGGAACGCGCTGCGCAACATGGACGACGCGCGCTACATCGGCCTCGCGATGCCGCGCTTCCTGTCGCGCCTGCCGTACGGCGTGCTGACGAATCCCGTCGACGAGTTCGACTTCGAGGAAGACACGAACGGCGCCGACCATCGCCGCTATGCGTGGACGAACGCCGCCTACGCGATGGGCGTGAACATCAACCGGTCGTTCCGGCTCTACGGCTGGTGCTCGCTCATTCGCGGCGTCGAATCGGGCGGCACGGTCGAGAACCTGCCGTGCCATACGTTCCCGACCGACGACGGCGGCATCGACATCAAATGCCCAACCGAGATCGCGATCTCGGACCGGCGCGAGGCGGAGCTGTCGAAGAACGGCTTCATTCCGCTCGTGCACCGCAAGAACACCGATCACGCGACGTTCATCGGCGCGCAATCGCTGCACAAGCCGGCCGAATACGACGATTCCGACGCGACGGCCAACGCGAACCTGTCGGCGCGCCTGCCGTATCTGTTCGCATGCTCGCGCTTCGCGCACTACCTGAAGTGCATCGTGCGCGACAAGGTGGGCGCCTTCAAGGAGCGCGAGGACATGCAGCGCTGGCTGAACGAATGGATCATGAACTACGTCGACGCGGACCCGGCGAACTCGTCGCAGGACACGAAGGCGCGCCGGCCGCTCGCGGCCGCCGAGGTGGTCGTCGAGCAGGCGCAGGGCAACCCCGGCTACTACCAGGCGAAGTTCTTCCTGCGGCCGCATTTCCAGCTCGAGGGCCTGACCGTGTCGCTGCGGCTCGTCGCGAAGCTGCCGTCGATCAAGGAAGCCGCCTGACGCATCGCCGGGCGGGCGTCCCCGGTCGGCCGGCTTCGCGCCTTCGCCCACGCGCGCGACGCCGCGCGGCGCCGGCTGTTTTGTCATCCACGCAATCCACGTAAGAGAGCAATGAAATGGCGCAGGATATTTTTCTGAAGATCGACGGCATCAACGGTGAATCCCTCGACGACAGCCACAAGGACGAGATCGAAGTCCTGAACTGGAACTGGGAGATTCAGCAGGAATCGACGATGCACACGGGCAGCGGCGGCGGCGCCGGCAAGGCGAGCGTGAAGGATCTGACGTTCGAGCACGCGATCGACCGCGCGAGCCCCAACCTGATGAAGTACGCGCTGACCGGCAAGCACGTCGATCAGGCGGTGCTCGTGATGCGCAAGGCGGGCGGCAATCCGCTCGAATACCTGAAGCTCACGATGAGCGACGTGATCATCACGCGCGTGCGGCCGTCGGGCAGCCGCGACGACACCGAGCGCAGCCGCGAGACGGTATCGCTGTCGTTCGCGAAGGTGAAGCAGGAGTATGTCGTGCAGAACGCGCAGGGCGGCAGCGGCGGCGCCGTCACGACGAGCTTCGACATCAAGGGCAACAAGGAAGCCTGAGCGGCGCCCGCGCGGGGCCCGCCGAGCGGCGCGCGGCAGAGCGCCGTTCGCCGGGCCCGCGCCGCCCTCGGCCGGTTCTCCCCCTCACACCCAACGCGTGCCTCGAATGCATCCGACCACCCCCGTTGCCGCCGTCGCGCTCGCGCTCGCGTGCGCCGCGTGCGCGAGCGGCGCGGCCAAGCAGAAGGAGCCGCTGCGGCTCGAGCTCGCCGTGCGCGCCGCGCCCACGGTCAATCCGGACGATCGGAGCCGGCCGGCTCCGATCGTCGTGAGCGTCTACGAGCTGAAGACCGACGGCGCATTCAACGCCGCCGATTTCTTCACGCTGCAGGGCCCGGACAAGACCGTGCTCGCCGACGATCTGCTCGCGCGCGAGCGTTTTCAACTGCGCCCCGGCGAGCGCCGCGTGATCCGGCGCGACGCCGATCCGGCGGCGGGCACGCTCGGCGTGGTCGCCGCGTACCGCGATCTGCCGAACTCGGTGTGGCGCGCGGCATATCCGCTGCCGCCCGCGCGGGACGCCGCATGGTATCGCTTCTCGTCGCCGAAGCTGAAGCTGACCATCGAGCTCGACACGCACGCGATCAGGATCACCGAACCCGGAAAATGACATGCACGGCGGACCGAAACCATGAGCTGGCATAACAAGGTCGTCTGGAGCGAGGGGCTTTTCATGCGCCCGCAGCTGTTCCAGCAGCAGGAGCGCTATCTCGAGCACTACGCGCACAAGCGCGCGGCGCCGCTGTCGCCGTTCTTCTTCGGCTTCAGCCACTTCAGCCTCGACAGCGAGGCGCCGGCGCTCGGCAAGATCATCGTGAAATCGGCGAGCGGCGTGTTCGCCGACGGCACGCCGTTCGACGCGCCGGGCAGCACGCCGCCGCCCGCGCCGCTCACGATCCGGCCCGAGCATCTGGACCAGGTGATCTACCTCGCGGTGCCGATCCGCGTGCCGAACGGCGAGGAAACCGCATTCGACCGCGCGGCCGAATCGCTCGCGCGCTATGCCGTGTTCGAAACCGACCTGCGCGACACGAACTCGATCGGGCAAGGGCCGAAGACGGTCCAGTTGTCGAACCTGCGCCTGCGGCTGCTTCCGGAAAAGGAACTGACGGACGCGTGGATCGGGCTCGCGCTCACGCGCGTGAAGACGATTCGCGCGGACGCGAGCATCGAGCTCGACGACATGCTGATTCCGCCCGTGGTCGGCTACGGCGCGAGCGACACGCTCGCGAGCTGGCTCGCGAAGATCCACGATCTCACGCGCCTGCGCGCGAACGCGCTCGCCGAGCGCCTGACGGGCTCGGACGGCCGGGCGAGCACGACGGCCGAAGTATCCGACTACCTGCTGCTGCAAACGCTCAATCGCTACGAGCCGCTGCTGAAACACCTGCAGCGCGTGCCCACGACGTCGCCCGCCGAGCTGTACGCGCTGCTCATCGGCATGGCGGGCGAGCTGTCCACCTACGTGCGCACCGATACGCGCCGGCCGCTCGATACGCACCCGCCCTATCAGCACGTCGCGCCGCATCTGTGCCTGAAGCCCGTCGTCGACGACACGCACCGGCTGCTCAACGCCGTGCTCGTGCGCAGCGCGCAGCGCCTCGCGCTCGCCGATCTGGGGCACGGAATGCTCAACGCGGTCGTCGATCCGGTCGACATGCAGGGCTTCACCGCGGTCGTGCTCGCGGTGCATGCGCAGATGCCGCCCGATCTGCTGCAGCAGCAGTTCGCCGCGCAGGCGAAGGCGGGGCCGTCCGAGCGGCTGCCGGACCTCGTGCGCAGCCATCTGTCCGGCATCGCGCTGCAGGCGCTGCCGGTGCCGCCCCGACAGATCCCGTTCAACGCCGGCTACGTCTATTACGAGCTCGCGCGCGGCGGGCCGCTGTGGGACGAAGTCGCGCGGCACGGCGGGCTCGCGCTGCACATCGCCGGCGAATTTCCGTCGCTGAAGCTCGAGCTATGGGGCATTCGCGGATAGCGGCGAGTGCGCGCAGCGGCCGGGCCTCGCGCGCCGGCCATCGTGACGAATCCAACCCCTGTGGGGCATACCCGTGACCTCAGAAACCGTGCATCATCCGGACATATCGGCTCCGGCCCCGACCTTCGATTCCGTCGCGGCGACGCTCGCGCGGCGCGAGCCGGCGCCTGCGCCGGCCGGCGAGCCGCCCGCCGCGCGCCTCGCCGCGATCAGGCTCGCCCGCAACCCGCTGCTCGAAGCCGCGCGCGTGCTGCTGCGGGCGCTCGCCGACATGCCCGAGCGGCTCGATCGCGACGACATTCCGCAATTGCGACTGCTGCTGGAACAGGAGGTGCGCCTGTTCCAGCGGCTCTGCGAACAGGCGAACATCCGGCGCGACCACATGCTCGGCGCGCGCTACTGCCTGTGCACCGCGCTCGACGAGGCGGCGATGCAGACGTCGTGGGCACAATCGGCGAGCGGCAATCTCGGCACGTGGATCAGCGAGGGGCTCGCGACGTCGTTCCACGAGGATCGCCAGGGCGGAGACAAGGTCTATCTGCTGATCGGCCGGCTGATGAATTCGCCGCACGAGCACATCGACCTGCTCGAAGTCATCTATCGAATCTTGAGCCTCGGCTTCGAGGGCCGCTACCGTTACGAAGCCGACGGCCAGCGCAAGCACGAGACCGTGCGCCAGCGGCTCTACAACGAGATCGCATCGCAGCGCGGGCCGGTGTCGGTCGCGCTGTCGCCGCACTGGCAGCCCGGCCCCCGCAACAGGAGCGCGCCGTTTCGCGATTTCCCCGCGTGGGTCACGGCCGCCGTGCTGTCGCTGATCGCGCTCGGGCTGTTCGGCTGCTTCAAGTACGCGCTGTCGACGCGCAGCGCCGACGTGCAGCAGCGGATCGCCGCGATCGCGCGGATGGCGCCGCCCGCCGCGCCGGCCGAGCTGCGCCTCGCGACGCTG
This sequence comes from Burkholderia mallei ATCC 23344, assembly GCF_000011705.1. NCBI lineage: Bacteria > Pseudomonadati > Pseudomonadota > Betaproteobacteria > Burkholderiales > Burkholderiaceae > Burkholderia > Burkholderia mallei. The sequence continues at coordinate 2,099,039 of NC_006349.2, forward strand.
CTCGCCGGCGAGATCGCGGCAGGCACGCTCAGCGTCGAGGAAAACGCGCGCCGCAGCTCGGTGACGTTCCGCGGCGACGCGATGTTCGCGCCGGGCGCGGCCGGCGTGAACCCGGCGATGGGGCCGCTCATCCGGAAAATCGCGGCCGAGATCGCGAGGGTGCCGGGCAAGGTGACGGTGCGCGGCTACACCGACAATCAGCCGATCAAAAGCCGCCAGTTCGCGTCGAACGAGGCGCTATCCGAAGAGCGCGCGACGCAGGTCATGCAGATGCTCCAGAGCGCGGGCGTGCCCGCGAGCCGCCTCGAGGCGCTCGGCAAGGGCGGCGCCGAGCCGATCGGCGACAACCGGACCCCGCAGGGCCGCGCGCTGAACCGCCGCGTCGAAATCACGGTCGCGCGCTGAGCCGCGGCCCGCTACCCGGACCCTCGACATGAACAAGTTCCTGTCCTTTCTGGTGTCTCGATCGTTCATCGCGTTCGTCGCGCTGCTCGCCGTCGCGCTCGTCATCTGGTTCGTCGGCTCGTTCGTCGCGTTCGGCAGGCTCACGCCGCTCGCGGGCGCGGGCATGCGCGTCCTCGCGATCGCGCTGCTGCTGGCGGGCGTGCTGCTGTGGCTCGCGGGCCGGCCGACGAGCATCGTGTTCGTCGCGCTGCTGTGCGTGCTGATCTGGCATGCGTCGCCGCTGCTCGCGTTCGGCGGCGCGACGCCGTTCGCGGCGGAGGCGGTCCGGGCGATCGCGATCGCGCTCGTGCTCGCGGCGTTCGCGCTGCACCTTGCGTTCCGGCTGCTGCAAAAGGCGCGCACCGATCCGGATTTTCTGAAGAGCTTGCTCGAATTCGGCGGCAAGCAGCCCGAATCGCCCGCGGCCGGCCGCCTGGCGGCGGTCAACGCCGCGATCGCCGGCGCGATCGCGCGCCTGAAAGGCATGCGCAGCGGCGCGCGCGGCCTGCGCCGCCTGTTGCGCGGCAAGCGCTATCTGTACGAACTGCCGTGGTACGTCACGCTCGGCTCGCGGGCATGCGGCAAGACGAGCGCGCTCCTGAACGCCGGGCTCTCGTTTCCGGTCGCGGCGCAAATGCCGCGCGCGGCAGCCGGGCTGCCGGATCACGGCGGCTCGGTCGACTGGTGGTTGACCAACGATGCGGTGCTGATCGACACGGCCGGCCATTACACGCGTCACGGCACGTCGGCGCACGCGGCGCCGCTGCCGCCCGCCGGGCCCGCGCCGCACGCCCAGCCCGCCGACGCGGCCGCCGACGCGCGCCGCGCGAACGGTCAGCCGGCGGGCGAGCGGCACGCCGTCGCGATGGCCGCGGCGGCGCCGTCGAGCGCCGCGTTCGTCGACGAGCGGCAGGCGCAATGGCGGCAGACCGTCGACCAGGCCGAATGGCTGGGCTTTCTGCGGACGCTGCGCAAGCATCGGCCGCGCGAGCCGATCAACGGCGCGCTGCTCGCCGTCGACGTCGCCACGCTCACGAGCGCCGACGACAATGCGCGCCATGCCGAGGCAGCCGCGCTGCGCGCGCGGCTCGCCGATCTGCGCGCGCAACTGGGCGTGCGCTTTCCCGTCTATCTGATCGTCACGAAGACGGACCAGTTGCCGGGCTTCGCCGAATACTTCAGCGCGCTGACCACGGAGGGCCGCGCGCAGACGTGGGGGTTCACGCTGCCGTACGACAAGGAGACCATCGCGGACGAAGGCGTCCACGCGCGCTGCGCCGACGAGCTGCGCGCGTTGGCCGCGCGGCTCGCCGCGGGCGTGAACACCCGCCTGCAGGAAGAGCACGACACGCAGCGGCGCCGCCGGCTCGCCGCGCTGCCGGAGGAATTTCTCGTGCTGACACGCCCGCTCGGCGAGCTGATCGATCGCGTCTTCGCCGATTCCCGCTACGACGACACGCAGCATCACGCGACGCTGCGCGGCGTGTATTTCACGAGCGCCGCGCAGACGGGCGGCGAGGCCGCCGCCGAAACGCGCACCGTCGCGCGACGCCTCGCCGCCGCGACGGGCCGCGCGCCGGCCGCGGCCGCGCGCGCGGCGCAGCAGGAAACCAGCCAGAGCTTCTTCCTGCACGATCTGCTGACGAAGATCGTCATTCCGGACGCACGCCTCGTCCAGCCGAACCTTCGCTGGGAGTATCGCTCGCGCACGCTGAGCCTCGCCGCTCACGCGCTCGCGCTGCTGCTGTTCGCGTGGGTCGCGATCGGCCTGCGCGTCAGCATGGGCAACAACGATGCCTATCTCGACGCGCTCGCGCGCAAGACGGCGGCGCTCGCCTCCCGGGTCGACCAGTTGTACAAGGCGCCGAAGCCCGAGGCCGTGCCCGACGTGCTGACGCAAGCCCGCTCGCTGAGCGCGTACCCGGGCCTCGATCTGTCCGCGGCGGGCAGCGGCTGGCGGTTCGGCCTGTACACGCCGCCCGGCATCGTCGCCGAAAGCAGCCGCACGTACGACGCGCTCGAGGACACCCTGCTGCTGCCGCGGATCGTCACGCGCATCGAGGCGGTGCTGTCGCAGGCGATCGCCGATCGCGATCCGAAGGCCGCGTACGACGCGCTGCGCGTCTATCTGATGCTGTACGACCGGGCCCGCTTCGATGCCGCGCAGGTCGAGGCGTGGGTGCTCGACGACTGGGCGCGAACCGACAGCGCGGCGGTCTTCGGCGGCCGCGCGTCGATGATCGCGCACGTCGAGCAACTGTTCCGCGGCGAGCGCATCGTGCAATCCCCGCTGATCCGCAACGATGCGCTGATCCGCCAGGCGCGCGCGTTCCTGGACGGCAGCAACGCGACCGAGCGGCTCTACGAGCGCGCGAAGGCGGCGATGAATAAAGAAGCGCCCGACGAGTTCACGCTGCTGCGGGCCGTCGGCCCGCAGGCCGGCACGGTGTTCACGCGCGCGAGCGGCGCGCCGCTCGCGCGGGGCGTGCCGGGCCTCTTCACGTTCGACGGATACCGGCGCGTGTTCGACAAGCGGCTCGCCGAATTCGTGCGGACCGCGCGCGAAGACGATGCATGGGTGATGGGCCGCGCGTATCTCGGCGACGCTCAAAAAAAACGGCTGAGATCGCGAATGCGCTCGCGGGGGCCGACGATCCGCTGACCGACGCGATCCGCCGGCAATATCTGATCGAATACGCGCAGCAATGGGACGCGTTTCTCGGCGACATCCGCACGATCGGCGGCACGAGCCTCGCATTCGATCTCGTGGTGCTGCGCAGCTTCGCGGCGCCGGATTCGCCGCTCGAGCGGCTCGCGCGCGCGGCGGTTCACGAGACGACGCTCGCGCAGCCCGAAGCGAGCGCCGATCGCTCGTTCCTGCAAAAGGCGTCCGCCCAGTTGAGCCAGCAGGCGGACAAGGCGCTCGGCGTGCGCGCGCAGGAGCGCGTCGAGCGCGAGCTCGTCGACAATCGCTTCGCGGGCCTGCGCGAAATGGTGACGGGCCGCGCGGACACGCAAACGGACGCGCGCCCGGGCGCGCCGGCCGGCAAGAGCGGGCTCGATGCGGTCGCGAACCTGCTGAACGACTACTACACGGCGCTGACCGTCTCGGACGACGCGCTCGCGAACAACAGCATGCCGCCCGCGAACGATACCGCGGCGAAACTGAAGATGGCCGCGCAGACGATGCCCGCGCCGTTTCGCTCGGTGCTGACCGGGCTCGCCGCGCAGGGCTCGCGCGAAGTGAACCGCGGCATCGGCCAGTTGCTGTCGCGGCAGTTGCAGGCGACGGTAAGCGACGTTTGCCGCCTCGCGATCGAGGGCAACTATCCGTTCGCGCCCGACAGCAAGCGCGACGTCGGCATCGAGGACTTCACGCGCGTGTTCGCGCAAGGCGGCGTGATCGACGACTTCTTCGCGAAGACGCTCGCGCCGTTCGTCGACACGTCGACGCGGCCTTGGCGCTACAAGACGCTGCCCGGCGCGACCGAACCGGTGGAGGGCCCCGATCTCGAACCGTTTCAGCACGCGAAGGCGATTCGCGAAGTGTTTTTCGGCGCGCCCGGCCAGAAGCAGATGGCGTGGAAGGCCGACATCCGGATTCCCGAACTGGACCCGACGATCACGAGCCTCGCGATCGACGTCGACGGACAGACGGCGCTCTATCAGCACGGCCCCGTCGCGCCGTTCGCGGTGAGCTGGCCGGGGCCGCGCGGCGGCGTGCACGCGGAGATCACCGCGAGCCCGCGCATCCGGCCGGACACGTCGGCGGTGTCGACGGACGGCCCGTGGGCGCTGCTGCGCCTGCTTCAGAAGGGACGCGTGAGCGGCACGGCGACGCCCGGGCGCACGCGCGTCACGCTCGACTTCGACGGCCGCAAGGCGGTGCTCGACCTCGCGAGCACGGGCAGCGTCGCGAATCCGTTGACGAGCGACGTGCTGAAGACGTTCCGGTGCCCGGGCTCGATGCCGATGTTCAGTCTCGCGGACACCGGCGCGCCGCCGGGCTTGCCGCCCGGGAGCCCGGCGGCGCCGACGTCGCGCGTCGCGCGCGACGGGCGGTGAACCCGGGGCGTTCGCGCGCGTGGCGAGCCGCGTGACGGGGCAGCAACAACCTCGATCGCCGCACCGGCCTTATCACGGCGCGCGCGCAACCGCCGCCCCATCGATCGTGATGCATGCCGCCTTTCCCCACACCATGACGCCACTCGACCTCGAACGCCCCGGCATGCGCATGCCCTGCGCACGCACGCGGCGCCGGCGACGCCTCGCCGGCCGCATGCGCGGCAGGCGAGGCGTCGAATGGCTCTCGTAATCGGCTTAACGTCAATCCGGACGTCACTCGCCACTCTTATCGATTTATCCCGCTTAGTAACCTTCAGGTAACTTGCTTTCAAACGAGCACATCCGTCGCGCCCTCCAATAAAATCACGCGCCGACATTTATTCGATGAATATGCGCCGCCATCGCATTCCATCGGATTCAAGCATTTTCCTGCCGGGATTCGCTATCCCGAATCGGGTGCCGTAGCGGGATCCGCGTTCGCGCACGGCGGCTTCCCGCTCGCTGCCGGGCGGCGCGCGGGGCGCGCCAGGCGTGCGTTTCCGCCCGCCTCCCGTGCCTATCGACGTCAATGCTCGCGAGCACTCGGCCGGCGTCGCGCGCGATTCGCCCGAGCGCCGTTCGCCGACTGAGCGAATCGAACGAAGTCGAAATAATGAATGGATTTGCCTTGCGCTGATTTGTAACGCCGCGCGAGTCTCCATCGCACCTGAATCACAGCCGCAATCGCATCAGATAGAATTATTTACTCTTATTTTATTAAGATCGTAAGTTGGCTATGGAATACTGGCGGTGATGGTTGTAAAGCGTATGTGAGTAAGGATTGAATTCCGCAATTATGATTGCCGCCGCATCGCATTGCGTTGCCGATGAACCGATTGCCGCGCATGAAGAACCAGGGCCGCGACGCGTACCGGCCCGCCCGGGCCCGCTTGCGCGGCGCGCGCATGCGAAGCGAAACGAAGCCGGCGGCCGCCGCATCGGCGACGCCGCACGCCCAATCCGCGCGCCGGCGGCAGCGAGCCGCGCCGCGCGCGTTCGCGCCCGCCCGAGGTGGCGCCCGCCCACGATACGCTGCGCCGCCCCTCCCGCATGCGGCGCAACAGCCATCGTCCCGATCCATATCCAGCACCGGGCTCATGTCGCCGAATCGCGATGCAGCGCCCGCGCGACATCGGCGCCTCGCCCGCGAACGGGCGAGCGCCGCTCGGTATTTCGAAACATGACCGTTCTTGAGGTGGGAAATATGTCCCAGGTGGGGATAAGAAATTTGAATCACCTGCGCGTTTTCATGGCGATCGTCGAGAAGGGCAGCTTCACTGCGGCGGCCGAATGCCTGAGCATGTCGAAATCACTGGTCAGCGAATACCTGAGCCGCCTCGAAGCCGAGATCGACACGCAGCTCGTGATGCGCAGCACCCGCCGGATCGCGCCGACCGACGCCGGCAACAAGCTGTATTGCGCGTCGCAGGCGTTCGTGAGCGGCCTGTACGACGTGATCGGCAGCATCCGCTGCCTGCGCCACGAATCGACCGGCCTGTTGCGCGTCGCGGCGCCGAGCGGCTTTTCCACCACGCATCTAAGCTCGATCGCCGCGACCTTCATTCATCAGCATCCGCAGATCGAGCTCGAGATCGTCTGCAACGACGACGAGATCGATCTGGTGGGCGAGCGCGTCGATCTCGCGTTCGAAACCGGATGGCCCAAGAAGAAGGGCTTCCGGATGAAGATGCTCGGCGCATTCGATCAGGTGCTCGTCGCGTCGCCCGAGTATTCGCGCAGGCACGCGGTGCCGCGGCATCCGGACGATCTGCCCGGCTCGCACTGGATCGGGCACGGCGGGCTCGCCAATCTCAGCTATTCGGTGTTCGGCAACGAGGGGCGATCGGTCCGGATTCAGCCCCCCGGGCGCCTGAAGGTGAAGAGTGTGCTGCTCGCGCATCAGATGGCGCTCGCCGGCGCGGGCATCAGTGCGTTTCCCGATTATCTGGTCGCCGAGGATCTGCGCGAAGGGCGCCTGCATCGGCTGCTGCCGACGTGGACGATGCCGAAGGGCGGCATCTACGCGTTTCGCACGGCGCCGCGGCAGGCGTCGGTTCGCGAGCGCCTGTTTCTCGCCGCGGTCCAGGCGTATCTGGCCGGCCTGTGCGGCGAGCACGCGCGCGCGGGCGCGGTCCCGACCTAGCCGCGCGCGGCGCGGTGGGTCGCGACGCGGCATGGCTCGGCTCGGTGCGCACCGGGTGCCCGCGTCGATGCCCGAGTCAACGGGACGCCGATTGCATCCCGCGTCGTGCCGCGGCTGGGGCGCCCCGTCGAGCCACGCCGGCGTCGCGCGCACGGCGGCACAATCGGCCGGCGTCACAAACAGCTGGCCGCGCGGGCGCCGGCATGAGCGCCGTCGCCCGCCTGCACGTCGCATCGCGCCGCTCAAGCGCTCGCCGCGTCCGTTTCGGTGCGCCGTTCGTTGTGCGTTTCGGCCCGCGCCCATCCGCCGTCGGCGGGACTGAACCACAGATGGACGTGCCCGGTGCCGATGCCGTTCTCGTACTCGCTGAAGCGGCGTGCACGCGCCGCGCACGCGCGCGCGCCGAGCGCGCCCGCCATCATCAGGTAGTGGCCGAAGTTCGCCTCCGGCGCGAAGCGCAGGAATTCCGGCATCGCGTCGATCACCCGGTCGTGCCGCCCTTGCTCGAGCCACGCGATCCGCCGCTCGTCCGCCGCGCGCGCGGCGGGCGTGACGATGTTCGACGCCGCGCCCGCCATCCGCCCGCGCAGCTCGGCGAGCGGCCAGAACGCATGCGACAGGCCGCCCGACGCGACGAGCAGCACCTTGCGCTCGAGCTGCGCGATCGCCTGCGCGACGGTTTCGCCCATCCACAGGAAATCCTCGGTCGTCGCGGTCTGGCACACGGAGACGGAAAGCCAGCGTTTGTCCGGGCGGCCGAGATAGGTCCACGGATTGAGCGTCGCGTAGTGCAGCGGCAGGCACGGGTCGTCCACCGCGTCGATCCACGACGCACGCCGCCGCGCCTGCTCGGCGATCGCATGCGCGAGCGCCGGGTCGCCCGCCAGATCGTATGGCAGTTGCCGGATCGCGTTCGGCATCTCGTCCGACGTGAAGCGGCCCGCGCGCCGCGCATGCGCGGTGACCACCGCTTCGGTCGTCGTGAGCCAATGGCTGTCGAAAACGAGCACCGTATCGTAATCGTGCGCGTCGAACACGTCGCGCCGCAACCGGGCGAGGCCGGTTGCGAGCGTGAAGTCCCGGCCGCCGTTTTCGCGCAGCCGCACGGCCTGCGGCATCATCACGACGGGCGCGTGCGAAATGAGCCCGGCGCCGACGATCTTTCCCATGGATTAGGCCTCCTGTTCGATGAACGAGTGAATGAGCGGGCGAGCGGCGGGGGCTCACGGCACGAGCAGCAGCTTGCCGGTCGTGCGGCGCGCCGCGAGATCCGCGTGCGCGCGACGCGCGTCGGCGAGCGGATACGCGCCGCCGATCCGGATCTTCAGCGAGCCGTCGAGAATGCCGTCGAACACCGCGCCGGCGCGCCACAGGAATTCGTCGACGCTCGCGCGGAAATGCTCGAGATACGGCCGCGTGAGCGTGAGCGAGCCGCCCCACAGCAGCCGCATCACATCGACGGGCGGCACCGGGCCGCTCGCGCCGCCGAAGATCACGAGCGTGCCGCGCGTCCTGAGGCTCGCGAGGCTCGCGTCGAACGTCGCCGCGCCGATGCCGTCGTACACCGCATGCACGCCGCGGCCGTCCGTCAGCCGGCGCACTTCGGCGGCCAGATCGTCGAACGCGCCATGAAGCACCACGTCGTCCGCGCCGTTGCTGCGCGCGAGCGCCGCCTTCCCGGCGGTCGACACAGTGCCGATCACCCGCACGCCGCGCCGCTTGAGCCACTGCGTGAGCAGCAGCCCGACGCCGCCCGCCGCCGCGTGAACGAGCACGACGTCGCCTTCGCGGGCGCGATACGAATCGTTGACGAGATAGTGCGCGGTCATGCCCTGCACGAGCGCGGCGGCGGCCGTGCGCAGGTCGATCCCGTCCGGCACGGCGATCGCCTTGTCCTCGGGCACCACCACGCGCGTCGCGTAGCTGCCCATCACGGTCGTCCACGCGACGCGATCGCCGGGCTTGAAACGCGTGACGTCCGGCCCGACCGCGAGCACGCGCCCGGCGCCCTCCTCGCCCGGCGTGCCGGGCAGCGGCATCGGATAGCGGCCCTCGCGGCGATACAGATCGATGAAATTCACGCCCGCCGCGGCGAGCTCGACGAGCAGCTCGCCGCGGCCCGGCTCGCGCGCGGCGCGCGTCACGTACTCGAGAACGTCGGGGCCGCCCGTCTCGCGGATTTCGATGGCTTGCATCAGTTCACTCCAAATGTTCGTCAAGGGATCAGCCCGCCGGCACGCCGTCGAGCTCGACACGATAGAGATCGAGCCAGTCGTTGAGCCGGCTGCTCGACTCCAGCAGGATTCGTTCGAATTCCGAAAGGCTGCCGGCGGCGGTCTTCTCGGTCAGGCCGCGCAGCGCGCCGGCGTCGATGAACGGTTCGAGCGGCGCGCGGCCGGCCGCGATCGCGCGATTGAGGCGCTCGATCAGGCCGCGGTCATAGCCCGGCGCCTGAATCGACGGATACGCGGCCTTCTTGCGGTTCAGCACCGATTCGGGCAGCAGATCGGCCGCCGCCGCGCGCAGCAGCGCCTTCTCCTGGCCGCTGAACGTCTTCATCGCCCACGGGATGTTGAACACATACTCGACGAGCCGGTGATCGCAGAACGGCACGCGCCCCTCGAGGCCGCTTGCCATCCCCATCCGGTCCTTCTTGTCGAGCAGCACCGGCAGCCAGCGCGTGAGCGTCAGGTAATGCAGCTCGCGCGTGCGGCGGTCCTCCGCGTTCTCGCCGTCGAGGCGCGGCACTTCGGCGAGCGCCGCGCGGTAGAGCTGTGCTTCGTATTCGCCGAGTCGCAGCGCATCGATGAACGACCGATGAAACAGCGCGCGCGGATCGAGCCCGCGATGCGCGCCCAGCTTCAGCCACGGGAACGTGTGTGCACGCCGCGCGGCCGGATCGGAGAACCACAGGTAGCCGCCGAAGATCTCGTCGGCCGCCTCGCCGGATAGCGCGACGGTGGCGTGCTTGCGGACCTCGGCGAACAGCCGGTGCAGCGACACGTCGAGATCGGCGAAGTTGAACGGCAAGTCCCACGCGCGCAGCACCGCTTCGCGCACCTGCGGATCGAGCAGCCCGGCCTGGTCCAGCTCGATCGTATGGTGATCGCTGCCGATGTGCCGCGCGACTTCGAGCGCGAACGGCGCATCGGCCGTCGGGCGAATCGGATCGGCGCGAAAGTTGCGCGTGTGGCCGGTGAAATCGACGCAGAATGTCGACAACGCGCCGCCGCCGTTCGCGCGCCGCCGCTTCTGCGCGAGCGCGGCGATGGTGCTCGAATCGACGCCGCCCGACAGCAGCGCGCACAGCGGCACGTCCGAGATCATCTGGCGCGACACGATGTCGTCGAGCAGCGCGCGGATCGTCGCGATCGTCGTCGGCAGATCGTCGGTGTGCGGGCGCGCTTCGAGCGCCCAGTAGCGTTGCTCGGCGAGGCCGCCGCGCCGCACGCGCAGCACATGGCCGGGCTTCACCTCGCGCATCCCCGAGAACGGCACCTGCCCCGGCGTGCGCAGGAACAGCAGCGCATCGCAAAGCCCCTCCGACGACGTGCGCGCGCGCACGTCGGGATGCGCGAGGATCGCCTTCGGCTCCGAGCCGAAGATCACGCCGTCCGCCGTCGGATAGTAGAACAGCGGCTTCACGCCGAGCCGGTCGCGCACGAGCAGCAGTTCGTCGCGCGCGGTATCCCAGATCGCGATCGAATACATCCCGTTGAGACGGTCGACGAACGCCGCGCCCCATTCGAGATACGCGCGCAGCACCACCTCGGTATCGCAATGCGTGTCGAACCGGTGGCCGAGCGCGCCCAGCTCGGCCCGCAATTCGCGGAAGTTGTAGGTTTCGCCCGCATACGAGATGACCGCGCGCGGCAGGCCGCGCGGCCCGCGCTCGGGCGTGAGCATCGGCTGCGCGCCGCGCTCGGGATCGATGATCGACAGCCGCCGGTGCCCCAGCGCGGCGTGCGTGTCGAGCCACACGCCGCGCGCATCGGGCCCGCGGCGCGCGAGCGTATCGGTCATCGTGTCGACGATCGGCGCTTCGTTGCGCAGATCGCGGGCGAAATCGATCCATCCGGTGATGCCGCACATGCTTGCTCCTTTTGAGTTGAAAAGACAGGGGTTCGAGCGTGCGCTTCAGCCGTGCAGCCAGGGGCCGCGCAGCCAGCCCGACGCGTCGTAGTCGCCCATGCACTGCCGCGCGAACGCCTCGCAGCCGGCAAGCTGGCCGGAGCGGGTCGCCCATGTCAGCGAATCGAGCCGGATCTGGTCGAAGTTGCCGGAATAATGCGTTTCGTAGACCGAATGACGCGAGCCGAACTCGCTGCCGGTCGCATCCCAGATCAGCTTGAAGAGCTTGATCCGCTGCTGCGGCTCGAGCGCCGCGCCGCGGTAGTACGCGTCGATCAGGCCCTTCACCCGCGGATCGAGCAGATCGGCCGCGCCCGAGACGGTGACGAGCGGCGAGCCGCCGAGCGCGGTCTCCATCAGCTCGCGCACGCGCTTCCAGATCTGCGGCACCTGGATCCGCAGCGCGCTCGCATACTGAAGCTTCGGCACGACGACGCCGCTCGGCGTGCGCTCGGGATCGCGCGCCATCGCGGCCGTGATCGTCTTCAGCAGATGCTGGAGCGAGATCAGCTCGCCGAGCGCCGCCTGAATGCCGCGGAACGATTGCGTGCCGTTCGCCTGCGTGCCGAGCGACAGCAGGCCGATCATCAGCTCGAGCTTCACCGCGAGCCGGATGCCCGACTGGAAGTTGTAGAGATTCGCGAAACCCGACGCCGCGTAGAAGCCGGTCGCGCGCTTCACGTCGCGATAGACGAGCACGTCTTCCCATGGAATCAGCGCGCGATCGAAGATCAGCACGCTGTCGTTCTCGTCGAAACGGCTCGACAGCGGCGCGTCGAACGGGCTCGTCGCGGCCGCTTCGTACGACGGCCGGCACATCAGGCTCAACCCCGGGTTGTCCATCCGCGCGAAGAACACGATCGCGAAATCGTCGGCCTTGCCGGGCTCCAGCAGCGCCGAGGCGACCGGCGCGACGAACGTCGCGTTGGTGAGCGCGCCCGCCGTCGCGAGCATCTTCACGCCGCTCACGACGATCCCGCGATCGGTCTCGCCGACGACGCGCACGAACACGTCGCGCATGTCATGAATCGCCTTGCCGCGATCGAGCGGCGGATTGATGATCGCGTGATTCAGATACAGGCCGCTGCCCGCGAAGCGCTTGTACCAGCCGGCCGCGTTTTGCCGGAAATCGCCGTAATAGTCGGCGCCCGCCTCGAGCCCCGACATGAACGCGGCCTTATAATCGGGCGTGCGGCCCATGAAGCCGTAAGTCATCCGCGACCACAGCTCGATCGCATCCTGCGCGGCAAGCAGATCGTCGGGCGATTCGCTCGGCTTGAAGAAGCGGTGCGTGATCTGCCCGTGCCGGTCGGGCGCGGTCAGCCGCTCGCGATGCTCGCCGTGCAATGCGTCGTACAGCGAAGCGATGCTGCGCGCCGCGTTGCGAAACGCGCGGTGCGACGCGACATCGGCGATCCGCTCGCCGCCGACATACACGTTGCGCCCGTCACGCAGGCTGTCGAGATAGTCGTTTCCCGTCATCAACGTCATGGTCGTTCCTCCTTGAACCAATGCGTCAGGCCGAAGCGGCCGCGTCGTGCGGGTGCTTCGACAGGTGCGGATTGCGCAGCGGCGGATCGCCATGGATGTGCACGCGGCGCAGATGGCGGCCGCTTCGGCTCGTGAAGCGCTCTCGGCCGTGCAGCAGCGTGAAGTTGTCGGTGAGCACGACGTCGCCCGTGCGCCAGCGGTGCGCGTAGTGCGCGCGCGGATCGTAGAGCGCGCGCGTCAGGCTGCCGAACAGCGCGTCCCGCTCGCTGTCGGCGATGCCGCCGAATGCGTAGCTCGACGGATTGATGAACGTCGGATCGTCCGCGATCGGCGGCTCGCAGAAGCGCAGGATCGGAAATTCGCGGCGCGGGTGCCGCTCGACGATCGGCGCTTCGACCGTGTTGCTGTAGAGCTCGACCGTGCGCCGATAGCGGCCGTGCGCGCGATGCCAGAGCGCGCGCGTCTCGGGCGTCGCCACGCGCAGCGCCTCCGTGGTGCTCGAGAACGTCGTGCGCCCGCCGTGCGCATCGCCGATCGCCTGCACGCACTGGAACACCTGGAATTCCGGCACGGTCTCCAGATACATGCCGTCCCAGTGCAGCGGCACGTAGCTGCTCGCGAACACGTGATCGACCGGATTCGCCTGCTCGCGCAGCTCGAGCACCGCGCCGAACGGCCACATCATGATTTCACCAAACGCCGCGCAATAGCGCGTCATGCCCGGCGCATCGGCGAAGCTGTCGAAGCCGCGCAGCACGACGAGCTGCTGGCTGCGCACGAGCGCGCGCAGCCACTCGATCGACAGCTCACCGACGTGCGTGCGCGCGCGGCGCGGCTTCACGAGCACGCCGAACGAACAGGGCGCGCCGGCGTCGCTCGTCAACGGTTCGAGCGACACCGCCCGCTGCAGGAAGAGATCGTTCATACGGCCTCCCCGGAAATGACGAGCGCGCCGCCGGCATCCGCGCGCGGACGGGCGCCGCCGCCGGCAAGCGGCGCAAGCGCGTCGCCGGCGACCCGCCAGCGCTCGATTGCGTAGTGGCTCGGCCGGCCGCCGCGCATCACGACGCGGCCGCCGAGCAGTTCGACGTCGCGGCGCTTCATCAGCGCGAACTGACCGCCCAGATCGACCGCGACGCCGTGCCACGGCGTGAGCCAGTTGTCCCGCGTCGGCATCATGTGGACGCCGATCTTCAGGCTCGCGGCCGGCTGCGGATGGATCGACAGCCGGATCGCATCCGGGAACCGCGTCGCGAGCAGCGCGCCCCACGCCCAGCTGCGCTGGATCACGCCGAGCGCGCGCGTCTTCGAATCCTTCTGCAGCGCGGCCTTCGAGCCGCGATAGTCGGGCGTGAAGCCGTCCTCGAACATGAAGCGGGTCATCGCGCGATACAGCAGCGTGCCCTCTTCGTCGGCCATCAGCCTGTGCCGGATCGCTTCGATCGAATCGGCGAATTCGTCGACGAGCCGCCGCCGCATATCGTCGAAATTCGCCGCGCGCTGCGCGAACGCTTCGAAGTTCTCGAGGTTGTACGTCGACAGGCGGTCCGCGCGCAGCGCCGCGATGAGCTGGCCGAGCGCGTGCTGATACGCGGTGATGTCGCGGTCGTCGACGCGAATCAGATCGCCGAACACACGGCCGTCCGAGCAGATCGTCAGCTTCGCGCCGGGTGCGTAGAAGCCGCTGATCCGTTCGCACAGATCGTTGAGGAACGACAGCGACAACTGCTCGGCCATGTCCGGCAGCCGCCCGAGCACCTTGTTCGGATTCGGCGATTTCGACGGGAAGGCGGGCAGCACGAATTCGACCGGCCGCGCGGCGTCGACGAACGCCCGGATTCGGGGAAGCTGAACGGCGTGGATCTGTTCGATCTCGTGACGGATGTCCGAATCCGTCGTGTATTCCGGATACCGCCGGTGAATCCCGAGGATCTCGCCCAGGATCGCCAGCGCAATCTCATCGTTCCGGTCGCATTTCATGAATTTCGACCTCGCTTATCAAGGGTTAATGGCGAGGTTGGATTCTATTTTTCCGGTCAATCCTGAAAAACACGAATTAATTGAAATAACCGTTCGGAGAATCCATTTACATGGCGAATTAAAAAAACCGTTTTTAACGGCTTCTTTCAAGCCACGGATCAGGACGGGCCGGACTCGCCAGATCGGCCGCGATCGGCCGCCGGCAAAGGCAGGAGGGGTTTCCAAGAGGGGAGCAAGGCGGTCTGCAACAACACAATGCGAGCAGCTTCATGGCAAGCGAATCGCGAGACCCGTTCATTCTATTTTTGTTTACTGTCTCGCGATTCGATTACCAATTCAAAATTCAGAAACAAAATCGAAAATAGCCGACGGATAAAATCATTTTCCGGTCGTCTGAAATATCCGGGCGCACGGCGATACGAGAAGCGGCGCGGCGGCCTGCCTCGAGCGCCGCCGCTCCACACGCGCGCATGGCGCGCGCGAATATCGGGCCGGCGGTGCGAAACGATGCGCGGCGGCGCGCCCCGCCTTTAGGCAACGATCCCGGTCTGCAACCCGGCTGTGCGAGCGCCATGTCGAAGCACGAACGCCCGTGCAGCCGTCAGGCCGCGACGCCGATGCCGAACACGTGCATCTTGCCGGCGCTTACCTGCCTCGGCAGCGTGACGCTCGTCACGACCTTGCCAGCCGGCACCGGAATCTTCTGCGCGAAGATGTAGGTTTTCACGTTGTCTTTCTGGCCGTTGCCGGCATTGCGGTAGGCGCTCGTCACCGCGATCGCCGATGTCGCGCCCGTGCTGCCGCCGTTCAGCGTCCAATCGTCGAACGACAGCGTGACCTGCGCGCTCGTCCCGTCCGCGAAGCTCACGCGCGCGACGCCCGCGCTGGGCCCGTTGTTCGACGCGCCGAGCACGACGACACTCGTGCCCGCCGAGCCCGGCGGCAGCATCACGGTCTGCCCGACCGCCACCGCATTGTCGAGCGACGACGCGCCGCCGAGCACGAAGCTCGCGCCGCCGTACGTGAACGGCGCGCCGGGCCGCACGCCCGCCTGCGCGAGCGCGTTCGCCGAGTAGCTGAACAGGCTGCCGTCGAAATCGGCGCCCTGGCCGTCGGCGTTCGTCGCGCCGTCCGCGCTGATGCCGCGATTGTTGAAGCTGTCCGCCACATCGCGCGCGACCGGCACGCCGAACGACGGCGGCGCCTCGCCCGCGCCCCATTGCGACGGCGCGCCGCCCATCTTGAAGTGCATCACCGCGCCGCCGTCGAGCGCATCGAGCGCGATCCACGGGCTCGCCTGCGCGCGGCCGTTCACGGCGACGCTCTGCACGTAGCCCGATGCGGGCGCGCCCGGCGCGCGGATCTTCAGCATCCTGCCGCTGCCGAGCCGCACATCGATCGCATCGAATTGCGGACTGCCGATCGCGAAGCCCGCGACGCCCGGAACCTGCGGATACAGCCCGAGCGCGGCCCATACGTACCAGCCGGACACCGCGCCGAGATCGTCGTTGCCGGGCAGCCCGTCGGGCTTCGTGCTGAACGCGGTCTGCATGATCTGCCGGACGACGCGCTGCGTGCCGGACGGCGAGCCCGCCCAGTTGTACAGCCACGGCACCTCGAAGGTCGGCTCGTTGCCCATGTAGAAATTCGGCAGGCTCATCCCCGCGTTCAGCACCGTGAAGAACTTGTCGAGCCGCGGCACGACCGCCTGATTGCCGCCAAGCTGCGCGAACAGGCCGGCGGGATCGTACGGCACCATCCACGTGTATTGCTCGGCGTTGCCCTCGACGTAGTTGTCGGTGCTGCCCGGCGTCTCGGCGATCCATGCGCCGTTCGACTGGCGCGCGGCGATCAGCGGCGGATTCAGCGATGCGTTCAGCAGGTTCTGCCAGTATGCCGAGCGCCCGAGCAGCATCTTCTGCGTCGCGGTGTCGCCGAGCGCGAGCGCGAAGCGCGAGATCGCGAAATCGCTGCTCGTGTATTCGAGCGTCGACGACGCGATTCCCCATTCTCCGCTCGTGATGTAGCCCGTCTGCAGATAGCTCGCGCGTCCGCCGTTGGTCGTCACGCCCGCGCACGCGGTGCCGGGAATATTCGCCATCCTGATCATGTGCGCGAGCGCGCCGCGCGCGTCGAACTCGCGCGCGCCGAACGCGTATGCGCTCGACACCATCAGCGAACCGGCGTCGCCCGGCATCACGCCATCCTCGACGTTGTCGTTCACCCAGTGTGGAATCGCGCCGCATTGGTCCGCGTCGTTGACGAGCGACTGGATCATGTCGCTCGTCTCGCGCGGGAACAGCACCGCTTTCAGCTGGATCAGCGAACGGTAGACATCCCAGCCCGAGAAGCTCGAATACTGGGCGGCCTGGCCTTTCGCGACCGTGTGCACCTGCTTGTCGAAGCCGATGTACTGGCCGTTGACGTCGCTGAACACGCTCGGCGCCCACAGGGCGTGATAGAACGCGGTATAGAACTTCTTCAGCGCGTCGGCATCGCTGCTCGACACGCGGATCGCGCCGAGCCGGTCGTTCCAAGCCGCGTCGGCGAGCGCGCGCACGCCGTCGAAGTCCCACGTGCGGTTTTCCGCGTCGAGATTCGCCTTCGCGTTATCGACGCTCACGTACGAAATCCCGATCTTCATCCGCACGGTCGCGCCCGAGTCGAACGCCAGCTTCGCGACGCCGCGCGAGATCGACGAAGCCGGTGCGAACGGCCGATCGAACGTCGCGTAGAAATACACTGGCACCGGCACCGAATTGCCGCAGAAGCCGCCGCCCACCGTGCTGCCGGAAATCGCGTTCGCCGATACGCGCGTGATCGCGCCGCTCGTCGACGTCTTCGTGTTCGTGCGCGTCGCGTCGATCACGAGCAGCGCGGGCTTGCCGGCCGGATACGCGAAGCGGCCGAAGCCGGTGCGCAGCGTCGCCGTCAGCTCGACCTTGATCTGCGAGTCGAGCAGCACCGAGTAATAGCCGGGCTTCGCCGTTTCATTCGCATGGCTGAAGGTCGGCGCGAGCTTCGTCGCGTCGGTGGTCGGCATCACCGGAAATTCGCCGTTGTTGCCGGCGCAGCCCGCGCCGCTCATGTGCGTGACGCTGAAGCCCTGGATCGCGTTCAGATCGTAGTAGTAGCCGGCGGGGGAGCCGGGCTCCTTGCTGTCGGCGGGCGCGGGAGTCGTGTTCGTGTCGGGCGCCCACTGGATCATGCCCGACGGCAGACCCGCGGCCGGCACCACGCTGCCCGCCTGCCCGGCCGGCACCGGGTTCGGCGAATTGCTCGCGAGCGTGCCGATCAGCGGATCGACATATTGCGTCAGCGAGCCGGTGCGCGGCGCGCCGTCCGCTTGCGCCGTGTCGGCCACGCCGGCCGCGGCGCCGTTCGCGCCCGCCGCGGCGAACGAGGACGCCGCCACGGCGGGACCGCCGTCATCCCCTCCACAAGCTGCGAGCGCGCAAGCGACGGCCATCGCGGCGCCCAGCCTGACGAATCGATTCATGATTGTCTCCGGTTCTTGTGCTTCGCATGCGAGCGGCACGGTCGACGGCGCGTCGACGGCCAATCGTGAATTCCGACTGCGCTGGAAGACTAGGACACCGGATGATTCTTCGTCAATGAAATGAAGGGCGTTGTAATGTTTTTATCAGATTTACTAAACGACACGAAACAGCATGCAACGCGACGTGTTTATCTCGAATACCCGCGAGCCGCCGCGTGCGCATCAAGCGCGCCCCCCGGCGCCGCCCGTTTTCGCACGCTCGCGCGCGCCGCCGTCACGGCCGCCAGCGATAGACGACGATGCTCGATCCGTTGTAGTTGTCCTTCGTGATCACGTATTCGCCGGTCGAGCGCAGATACGCCCTCAGGCCGTACATCGAATCGACGTCGTTGCCCACGTCCATCATGCCCGTGTTCGAATTGGTCAGCGTGGCGACGAGCTGGCCCGTGTTGAGATCGAACACGTCGATGTTCGGCACCGTATGCACGTACCCGACGAACAGATAGTTGCCGGCCGACGCGATCGATTTCGGATTGGGGCTCGTGAGCGCGATCACCGGGTTCGGCTGCGTGACGTTGCCCGCGCTCCAGCCGTGATACACCTCGATCCGGCCGTTCATCGCGGTCCAGTCCCAGCTTCCCGCGATGCCCTGCGCGAGGATCATCGTATCGCTGTCCGACAGGTAGAGAATGCGCGTGGTCGGCTGGACGCTCGCCGGCGTCGGGATCGAGCTGGGCGCGCCCCATGACGGCTTGCCGCTCGCATCGATTCCCGCGAGCGGATAGTGCGAGATCGCGTTCGTTCCATTGAGGCCCGCCCACACGTCGCCCTTGTTGTCGATCGAAAAGCCGGCCGTCACCTGCAGCGATGTGTTGAACCCCTTGCCCGGCAGCGACGCATCGGGAATCGCGATGTAGCCGCTCGCCGCGTTGAAGTGATAGAAATTGAAGTTGCCCGGATTCTGCCCCGACGCGACGAGAATCTTGTGGCCGCCGACGCTCACGAGCTGGCCGAAATGCTGGCCGCGCTGATAATCGTTCATGTCGAGACGTGGATCGGACGGGTACGTGAACGAATCGACCGTGTTCGCGACGAAGGTGCCGCCCGCGGTGCCGGAATAGACGTTCATGCCGCTGTAGAACAGCGCGCCGTCGGTCGTCGGGTCCGGCGCGGCGATCGCCTCGAAGTTCAGCGCCTGCAGCTTCCACAGCGCGTTGCCGAGCGCGTCGTACGCGTGAATGTCGGTCGCGCCGTTGCGCCCGAGGTCCCAGCCGCCGCCCCACGGATTGTTGAGCACGTACAGCGTGCCGGCGGCATCCTTGCCGATGCCGACCACGCGCGTGAAGCGCCGGTCGCCGACTTGGCCCCTGATGCCCGTCGTCGTGTCGAGATAGCCGCCCTGCACGCCGAACGTGCCGACCTGCTTCGGCATGCCCGCGATCGCGTAGAGCTTGACGTTCATGTCGGGCCCTTGATCGCCGATCATCAGTTGCCGCTTCGACGCATCGAAGTACAGCGAAGCCGGCCGCGACGCGCTCGCCATCTGGATCGTGTTCATCAGCGCGCCGGTGGGGCTGAATTCGACGATCTTCGCCGCATTCTTCTGCGCGACCCACAGATTGCCGGCATCGTCGAGCGCGAGCGCGCCGGGGTTCGCGATGCCGATGTCGCGCTGCCAGACGCCGTCGGTGGTGAACACGCGCACGCGGTTGCCGAAGTAGTCGCTCGCGTACAGCAGCGTGCCCGCGGTCGCGAGGCCGGTGATCACGTCGGCTCGGCTGACCGCGTTCCACACGCTGACCGGGATCGTGAGATCGCGCTGCAGCGTCGCGCGGTTGTAGCGGCCGACCGTGCCGCTGCCCTGCGGGGTGCTGTACTGCATCGCCGCGAAGATCGACGTCGCGTTGCCGGTGATCGCGCCACCCTGGAATTCGGCGTGCGTGCCGATCGAGCCGAGGGTCTTGCCGTTCTGATAGATCGCGACGCCGCCGGCGTTTTCGTCCCAGAAGGATGCCGTATAGATCACGCCTTCGGGCGAGACCCACATCGATCGCGCGTTGTTGCCGACGTGCGACGCGATGGTCCCGTAAGTGTTCGCGATCCAGTCCGTCGTGTATTGCGCGTGCGCCGCGTGCGCGGCCAGCCCCACGAGCGCGGCGGCGAACACGGCACGGATTCGTTTCCTGACCATGAGTGATGCTCTCCCGATCTGCCCCGTCGACAGTATGAGTCGCCGGGTATGACATAGGTGAGTACGACGAACGAATCATCGCCGCCCTCGTTGATTGGTCACCACGTCACTGCCGCCGCGTTGCGTCTGCCGGGCGTCCCCTATCCCGCGTCCCGCGTTCGGGGTTGTTCAGCCGAATCGTTTCGCTATCCCGCCGATCCGCCGCTTCACCGCTTTGCCGCTTCACCGCTTCGCCGTGGATGCGAAACGATTCTTCGCACGACGCCGTTCATTCGAAACGCGACTGCCGGCGCATTGAGCATGCCATTCGGCATTCCATTGAATGTGTTAATGAATTTCGACCGATGCCGCACCACTTCATTCGGTAAAACCGCCGGCGGTTCCGCTTCGGCGGCGGTAGAAAATACAGCCGAGCCGGCGCGCCGTTATCTCGTTATTCCATTATTCGGCGTAGTGAGCAAACGCTTTCACGACGCGCCGGTCCGGCCCGAAGTGGAATACTTCGAGCGCGAGCCGCCCATTCGCGCCTCGATAATGAATCGCCACGCTGTCTACGCCCGCGAGCGTCGCGATCCATTCGAAATGCAGCGCCGGAATCATCCGCAACGCCTTCAGCCAGTATGCGCCGACCTGATCCTTGCCGCACAGGCGTCCGCTCGGCTCGCCGGCGATCTGCACGATCATCGGCGACGACATTTCGAACGCGTCCGCGTAGTGCGACAGGACGCGGTCGAGATCGTGCGCACTCCATGCGTCGATCCATTCCCGGCTGAATTGCTGCGCGAAGGCCTGCGTGATCGGTTCCATCGGGCGTGAGTCTCGAAGATCGCTTGAGAAAATCCGGCCGCGGCGCGGCGCCATTCGGCGGGTTGCCCCATCGGCCGACGGATGCGCCGAATCGTTTTCTTTTCGTATTCGGCATTTCATCGACGGTTCGAAATCAAGGCTAGCACGCGATCATGTCATGAAGAAATTCGTCGAAAATTGCTCGGCTTTTAATCGAAGACAGGCGCGCTCGGAAAAATATCCCATGAATGGCCGTTTGCGCCAAGCCGGTGTCGACGTTAGGATACCGGCTCGCCCGTTCGTCGCACCGCGCGCCGCACGCGCGGCGATCGTCCGCCTGGCCGCGACGGCCGGCCGCGCGACGCGTGAATCGGCCGCCGGGCTTCGCCGGATGCCGCGCCGCGCGCGTCACGCATCCCGTTTCCATCACTTTGCGCATCGACATGACCACTTCCCCTTCTCCATTGCCCGCCGTTCGCGCGATCGTCACCGGTCACACGCGCGGGCTCGGCGAGGCGCTTGCCGAGCAGTTGCTGCGGCGGGACATCGCCGTGCTCGGTCTGTCGCGCGGCCGCCATCCGTCGCTCGCCTCGCACGCGCCAGAGCGCCTCGTCGAGGCCGAGCTGGATCTGTCGGAGCCGGCGCGCGTTCAAGCGTGGCTCGGCGGCGACACGCTCGGCGCATTCGTCGCCGGCGCGAGCCGCGTGCTGCTGTTCAACAACGCGGGCACCGTCGAGCCGATCGGCCCGCTCGATACGCAGGACACGGCGGCGATCGCACGCGCGGTCGGCCTGAACGTCGCGACGCCGCTGATGCTCGCGAGCGCGCTCGCGAAGCTCGCGCCGGATGCGCTCGAGCGCCGCATCGCGCACATCTCGAGCGGCGCGGCGCGCAACGCGTATGCGGGCTGGAGCGTCTATTGCGCGACCAAGGCCGCGCTCGATCACCACGCTCGGGCGGTCGCGCTGGATGCGAACCGCGCGCTGCGGATCTGCAGCGTCGCGCCCGGCGTCGTGGATACCGGCATGCAGGCGACGATCCGCGCGACGAGCGACGAGCGGCTTCCCTCGCGCGAGCGGTTCGCGCAACTGAAGTCGAGCGGCGCGCTGTCGACGCCCGACGATGCCGCGCGTCAATTGATCGATTATGTGCTGAGCGACGATTTCGGCTCGACGCCGACCGCCGACATTCGCCATCTGGGGTGAGCCGCGGCGCGCGGCGACGAAGCGCCGGCGTCGAACCGCGCGCGCTCGAACGGATTCGGCGACGGCGCGCCCGACAGTCGCGAGGCGCGCGCCGCGCGATCGATACGTCGCACCGAGGGTTTGCGCGCCGGTCGGCGATCGGTCGGCGATCGGTCGGCAATTGCCGGCCGATATTCGACTTGTCGCGCGGTACGAGTCGAATCGGTCGCGCCGATCCCGGCGGCTCGAATCGTCCATGCGCCGCATCGCCGCGACGCTTTTCCGGTCCACTTTTCCCGCTCGCTTTTCCCGCTCGCTTCTTCGGCACACTTCTTCGATACGCTCCTTCGACACGCTTCTTCAGGACGCTTCTTCGGCACGCTTCGTCGAGGCGCTTGCCCGCTCAGCGCCTCGGGCGCCGATCCTGTCCCGCGGCCCACCCCCGAACGGCGCCCCGGCCGCGCTCGCCGCCCCCCAGCCGCCTTCCGGGCCGCACAGGATTGCGATCGGCCGCGACACGCGGTAGTGTCCGACGCACGAAGATCCGTCTCGCTCTCGCCCCATCATGCGCCTCCGCCACATCGAAGTCTTCCACGCGATCATGCGCACCGGCTCGCTGTCGAAAGCCGCGCAGTTGCTATGCGTATCGCAGCCCGCCGTCAGCAAAGTGCTCGCGCACGCCGAGCAGAACCTCGGCATCCGCCTGTTCAGCCGCGCGCACGGCCGCCTGCTGCCGACACGTGAAGCCGAGCTGCTGTTCGACGAGACGCAGAAACTCCAGTCGAACCTCGAGCGCATTCGCGCGCTCGCACGCAATCTGGCGCTGCAGCCCGAAGGGCAGTTGCGCGTCGGCTGCCTGCCGAGTCTCGGCCTGAGCCTGATTCCACAGGCCGTGAAGGCGTTCCGCGACGATTACCCGCGCGTCGCGCTGAAAATCCAGACCTTGCACACCGACGCGCTGCTCAACGCGTTGCTCACGCGCGATCTCGACGTGGCCGTCGCGATCGATCCGCCGGCGCGTCCCGGCATCACGTCGGCGGAGCTCGGTCGCACGGCCGTCGTCAGCGTCGGCCCGCCCGACGACGACGCGCCGGACGCGCCGCTTTCGCTGCACGCGTTCATGGAAGGCGAATCGATCGGCATCGGCACCGAGGATCCGCTCGGCGACGCGATCGGCAACGCGCTCGAAGCGTTCGGCGAGGATCGCGTGACGATGGTCGAGGCGCATACGTGGTACGTCGCGCGGGCGCTCGCAGCGCGCGGCGTCGGCCGCGTGCTGCTCGACGAGTTGACGGCGCGCGCGCCGGGCGAGCCGGTCACGATCCGGCCGATCGAGCCGGCGCTGTCGGTTGGCGTGTTCGCGCTGTGGCGCGACGGCGGGCTCGACTCGCATGCGGGTGCGACGTTCGTCGACGCGCTGCGCGCGCCATTCGGCGAGCCGTCCGGCAAGCCGCCCTCGATGCGCGCGCCGGGTGCGCCGAAGCGGCGGGCGCGCTGAACGACACGCGTCCGGCACCCTTAACCCAGGGTTATGGGGCGGTACATCTGTTCACTTGCCGCGGTCGTTTCGGTCGGCAAGACTAAAGGCCGTTCAAGCTCACACCGGCCCCCGGGCCCTCTCGACAACTTCTTCAAGGACGGCCGGCATTCATGCGAATTTGCGTATTGGGCGCGGGCGTCGTCGGCCTGACGAGCGCCTATTGCCTCGCGCGGGAAGGGCACGACGTGACGGTGCTGGAAGCGCGCCCGGACGCCGTGCTCGACGCCAGCTTCGCGAACGGCGGACAGCTGAGCTACAGCTATGTCGCGCCGCTCGCCGATCCGGCGGTGCTCGGCAAGCTGCCCGCGTGGCTCGCGAGGCGCGACTCGGCGCTGCGCTTCGTGCCGCGGCTCGACGTCGATCAATGGCTGTGGTGCGCCGCGTTCCTCGCCGCGTGCCGCACCGCCCGCGCACGGCGCACCGCAGCCGAGATGCTCGAGCTCGGCGCGCTCAGCCGCATCGCGCTGCACGCGCTCGTCGAGCGGGAAACGCTCGATTTCGATTATGCGCGCAACGGCAAGCTCGTCGTGTACCGCGACCGGCGGGAATTCGACCGCGCGCGCCGCGCGATGGACCATCTGATCGCGGCCGGCGCACGGCAGCAGGCGCTTGACACGGCTGCATGCGTCGCGCTGGAACCCGCGCTCGCGCCCGCGTCGGGCCTGCTCGCGGGCGGCATTCATACGCCGTCCGAAGAAGTCGGCGATTGCCGCCGCTTCGGCATCGAGCTCGCCCGCGTGCTGCGCGAGCGGCTTCGCGTCGCGATCCACTACGAAACGCCCGTTGATACGCTGCGCACCGAAGGCGCGACGATCGTCGCGGCGCGCACCCCGCGCGGCGAGATCGCCGCCGACGCGTTCGTGCTGTCCGCCGGCAACGGCAGCGCGCCGATGCTGCGCCGGCTCGGCATGCGGCTGCCGATCTATCCGCTGACGGGCTACAGCCTGACCTTGCCCGCCCGGCACGACGCGACGCCGCGCGTGAGCGTGACGGACCTGCATCGCAAGATCGTCTATGCGCCGCTCGGCGCGCGCCTGCGGATCGCGGGCATGGTCGAGATCGCCGGCCTGCGTTCGTCCGGCGCCGCGCGCCGGCTCGCCTTGCTCGCGCAACAGGCGCAAGAGATCTTTCCGCATGCGGGCGACTACGCGCACGGCGAAACGTGGTGCGGCCATCGCCCCGCGACGCCCGACGGCAAGCCGCTGATCGGCGCGACGCCGTTCCGGAATCTGTGGCTCAACACCGGCCACGGCGCGCTCGGCTTCACGCTCGCCTGCGGCAGCGCCCGCGTGCTCGCCGATCTGATCGCGGGCCGCCCGCCCGCGCTGGACACCCGCGCGTATGCATTGCATCGTTGAGCCGGCGCGCCTGCGTCTTGCCGCCGCGATCCGCACGGCGGCCGCCGCGTCGATCGGCCGCCGCCCGCCCCGGCGCCGCGCGCATGCCGATCGCGCGACCACGCCGATTGCCCGTTGCACGGCCCGATTTGTCACCCGCCCCCCGTTCCGTCAGGAGACCACGATGATGAAACCCCTCCGCCCGTTGCTCTCGATCGCCGTCGGCTGCGCGCTCGCCGCCGCCGCGCACGCGAACGACGCCGGCCCGACGCTGAAGAAGATTCGCGATACCGGCGTCGTCACGCTCGGCGTGCGCGAATCGTCCGTTCCGTTCTCCTACTACGATCAGCAGCAACGGACGATCGGCTACTCGCAGGAAATCGCGCTGAAGATCGTCGACGAAATCAAGAAGACGCTGAACCGGCCGAACCTGACGGTCCGCGAGATTCCGATCACGTCGCAGAACCGCATTCCGCTCGTGCAGAACGGCACCGTCGACCTGGAGTGCGGCTCGACCACGCACACGAAGGAGCGCGCGAACCAGGTGTCGTTCTCGAACAGCATCTTTCAATACGGGATGCGCCTGATCGTGAAGAAGTCCTCCGGCGTGAAGGATTTCCCCGATCTCGCCGGCAAGACCGTCGCGACGACGGCGGGCACGACCGAGGAGCGGCTGCTGCGGCAATGGAACGCCGAGAAAGGCATGGCGATGCAGATCATCAGCGCGAAGGATCACGCCGACGCGTTCCTGAACGTGAAGAGCGGCCGCGCGGTCGCGTTCTTCATGGACGAGCCGCTGCTGTACGGCGCGAAGGCGAAGGAAGCGAACCCGGGCGACTACGTGATCACGGGCAATTCACCGGTATCCGAAGCGTATGGCTGCATGCTGCGCAAGGACGACCCCGGCTTCAAGCAGCTCGCGGATCGCGTGATCGCGCGGATGCAGCGCTCCGGCGAGGCCGAGGCGCTATACGTGAAGTGGTTCAACCGGCCGATACCGCCGAAGGGCGTCAATCTCGACTATCCGCTGTCGGCGGACATGAAGCAGCTGTTCGCGAATCCGAACGACAAGGCCCTCGATTGAGCAGGCGAACGCATGCGCGCGCCGGGGGCCGCCGGGCCGAGTGCGGTTGAAACGAAAAACGGAAGAAGCCCGGCTTCTTCCGTTTTCTCTTGACGGCCGATTTCGACGCCCGATTTCGCGGCCGATTGCAGCGTTCGATCGCTCACGGTTCGAACCGGGTTCGAACGCGATTTCATTCGGCATCCGATGGAATCGCGAGCTTGCGGCTTGCGGCTTGCGGCTTGCGGCTTCGGCTTCGGCTTCGGCTTCGGCTTCGGCTTCGGCTTCGGCTTCGGCGGCAAATCATCCGTCAAACGCGTCCGATATCGACGAAGCGCCGCGCGCCGTCACGCGAGCGGCAATTGGCCGTCACGCCGCCGCCCGGTACATTCGCCGTCGATTCCGGCGAACTCTCCGCGCATCGGCGGCACCCGCCGTGCATCGCGGGGCCCATGTTTCCACGGCGCGGCGCCCGGCACGACGGGCATCGTGCGGGACGCGCACGGCCCGACACCGGTTGCTCGCCGCGCCGCCGAGACCGGGCCGGCGCGCGCCGAAGCCGGCATCATGCGCTCCGCGGCGCGCGAGCCCGAACCGGATGAAGCCGGACGGGCCCGCCGCGCCGATCAGTGGCGATGATGGTGCTTGCCGTGATGCTTGCCGCGGCGATAGCCGCGATCGTAGTCGTCGTTGTACGAGTTCGAGCGCGAGATGTTGCCGCCGAGCGCGGCGCCCGCGCCGCCGCCGACGGCCGCGCCGATCAGACCGCCGCCGCGGCCGCCCATCGCGTTGCCGGCCGCGGTGCCCGCGCCGCCGCCGAGCGCGCCGCCGATGATCGCGCCCGTGCGTTCGCGGCGATTCGACGTAACCGCACCGCCCGCGCCGCCGCCGACCGCCCCGCCGATCACCGCCCCCGTGCTGCCGCCCACGGCGCCGCCGACCGCCGCGCCGGCCACGCCGCCGAGCGCGCCGCCGAGCGCGTTGTTCATGTCGCCGGCGAAGGCCGGCAGCGACGCCGCGGCGCTCAGCGCCGCGACAGCCATGATCTGGATGAGTTTCTTCGACATAGTTGACAGGTCTTCTATCGTTTTTGGGTTTGAAGCAGCGCCGAGTATACCGGCACGGTGAAAGGCAACTGTTGCCTTTGGGCACGGCGCTGGTAAGAGATGTAACAAAGTGATCGAGCCGCGTTGAAGCGGCTCCGCGTGGCCGTCGTCACGCAGCCGAGCGGTCAGGCCGACGCGCGACCGAACGGCCATGGCGAGGTCGAATCATGGATCGCCGGCGACGATGGCAACGATGGAAGCGATGGGCACGAAGGCCGCCGTGCATCGTCGCCCTTTTCGCCTCGCCGGGCGGCATGCGAAAGACCGCCTCCGTCACGCCCCGGCATTGCCCGACATTGCCCGACATTGCCCGGCGGGCGCGAAACGCGGCCGGCATCGCGCGATGCCGGCACGCGGCGGCGTTTTTCGTGGCGTCGGGCGCGCCGCGTGCCGCCTTCTTCGGCACATGTGCGCGGCGTGCGCACCGCGCTCACATGGCCCGTGCGTTCGTTCGAACGCGCGTCAGCCGCCGATCTGAACGCAGTCTTCGATCACCGCGACGCGCGCGCCCGGCGTCGCGCCGCCGCCGGATGCCCGATCGGATGCGCCGCGCCCGGCGAAAGGATGCACCGGCGAATCGGTCACGCGCCACGCATGCCTTTTCAGCAGTTCCCAATAGCCGCCGCGAATCACGAAGCCGCCGCACTTGCGCGCATACGCGTCACGTCGCATCCGGTATGCGCGCGGCAACTGATACCACGGCAGCGTCGGCAGATCGTGATGCACGAGGTGATAGTTGTTGTTCAGGTACAGCATGCGCATCGCCAGGCCCGCTTCGTTGATCGCGATGCGCGCCTTCGGATGCTCGGCCGCGCGATGCTCGTACAGCGAACGGATCATCGCGAGCGACTGCGCGGGCCACGTGATCGCGAGCAGGTAGTACCACCACGGCACGCCGATCGACCCATGCAGCCACGCGAGCAACGCGACGACCGACACGGCGTGCGCGGCCCACATCGGCGCATCGCGCCAGTCGCCGCCATGCCACGCGCGCAGCGTCGCCGCGCCCATCGCGGCGACGCTCGCGGGCGGCCCGACGACGAGCCGCCCGACGAAGCACTTGCGCGCGCGCCACAGCGCACGCCGCCAGCGCGGCAGCCGCGTCCATTGCGCGAGCGGCACGTAATTGCTCTCGGGATCGATGCCCGGCGCGGTCAGGTCTTCGTCGCGATGATGTTCGAGATGCGTGTCGCGGTACAGCGTGTACGGATACCAGACCGCGAGCGGCGGATAGCCGAGCAGCTTGTTCACGCGCGCCGAGCGCGTGGGATGACCGTGCAGCAGCTCGTGCTGCAGCGACATGTGCCACGCGCACAGCGCGATCAGCAGCGGCGTCGCGGCCGCGAGCGGCAGTTGCCCGGCGCGCACGCCCAGCAGCACGCCGAGCCAGCCGCCGTAGACGACGAAGATCAGCAGCCACGTCGGCCACTCGGTGCGCGCGGCAAAGCGTTCGCCGAGCGCCGCGATCTCGCGCGCATGATCCACGTCGAAATATTCGGCCATGTTTCGGTGAGGATGAAAGCCGAACGTCGACAAGCACACGGAAGACGACTGCGCCTTCCGCGGCACGCACGGCCAAGCGTGCACCGTAACCAATCGCGGCGGCCCGACCAACCAATGGATTCGCATTTGCTTATGCGGCGCGGCGAGCGTTCGATGTGGCGAAATCGCAAAAGGCGCGGCGCAGCGGTACCGCCCGGCGCGGCCGGGCGACGCGGCGTTCGGGGCGTTCGGGGCGTTCGGGGCGTCCGGCAAGCCGCGCGCGCCAGGTGCCCGGAAATCCGTAGAATGGCCGCATGACCCGATGGATCGCCGGACTGCCGATGTACAACGTGACGCCGCGGCACGCCGCGCTGTGGCGATCGCTGCTGCGCGACGCGCTGCACGCGTTCGCGCGCGCGGGCGGCCCGGCCGACGTCACGCTGCTCGGCGAGCCGTCGGGCGAGCCTGACGGCGAGTTGCTGCCGCTGTGGCGCCGCGGCGATCTGCTGCTGTCGCAGACGTGCGGCTATCCGTATCGAATGCTCGGCGTGGGTGATGCGGTCCATCTGATCGCCACGCCCGTCTTCGACGCCGCCGGCTGCGACGGCCCGCGCTACTGCAGCATGCTCGCCGTGTCGGCCGGCGCGCACGCGCGCGGCGCGACGACGCTCGCCGCGTGCCGCGGCCTGCGCGCCGCCTGCAACGGCGACGATTCGCACAGCGGAATGAACGCGTTACGCCATGCAATCGCGCCGCACGCGCGCGGCGGACGTTTCTTCTCGGCCGTCACGCGCACCGGCTCGCACCTGAGCGCGCTACGCGCGCTCGACGCGGGCGCGGCCGATCTCGCCGCGATCGATTGCGTGACGCTCGCCTACGTGCGCGATGCGCTGCCGGCGCGGCTTCGGCGCGTGCGGATCATCGGCGCGACGGCGGCGGCGCCGGGGTTGCCGTTCATCGCGTCGCGCGCGCTGGCCGGCGAACACGTCGGCGCGCTTCGCGATGCGCTCGATGCGGCGGTCGCGATCGACGCCGAACGGGCGCGCGCGCTGCGGCTGCGCGGCTTCGCGCGGCTCGCGCCCGATGCTTATGCGGAGATCGAGCGGTTCGAGCGCGAAGCGGTCGCGCTCGGTTATCCGGCGCTCGCGTGATGTGCGATGCGCGGCACCTCACGCGCTCCGCCCGAAACGAATCCCCGATCGACACGACGATAACGACCACGATCGTACCCGCCCGCATCGCAACGTCGCTCGTCGCTTATCCCTCAACGGGACTTCCCGTCGGGCGTATCGCGAGGTACGAGCAGCATCGTTCGGCCGGGCCCGACACCCCGCAGGAAGTCCCCCGCAGGAAGTCCCCCGTGGGACGGGCGGTTTCGGGCATTCGCATGCGTGTTCCGCCTGCAAGCAGCCCTTAGGCCAAAGGCTGCGCACAAGCAGCGCCCATCGAGCCGCCCACCTCCGCCGAGGGCAACCCGCGCGCGCGGCGCGCGTCAACGCAAGCCATGCCGCCGCGCCGCGTCGCGCATGCAATCGACGAGCATCGCCGCAGCGGGCGTCAGCGGGCTGTCGCGGCGCGTCACCACTTGCACGGATGCGGCCGGCAGCGCCTCCCGTATCGGCAGCACGGCGATCCGGTCGCGCGACCATTCGACGCCGAGCAGTTGCTCGGGCATCGACGCAATCAGATCGGAGCCCTGAATGAGGCTGTGCGCGATCGCGTAGCTCGGGCACTCGACGACGCGCGTCGGCGCCGGCAAGCCATGCTCGGCGAAACAGTTGAACATCAGTTGCGTCGAACTTTCGGGCGACGGATTCATCAGCCAGTCGGCATCGACGAGATCGGCGAGCGACGTCGCCGTCGCGAGCGGATGCGCGTTGCGCGCGACGATCACGTGCCGGCTCGCGTACAGCTGCGCGTGCTCGAATTCCGCGGCGAGCAGCTCCGGCACCACCACCGACACAGCGAAATCGAGCGAGCCGTCGTGCAGCTTCGGCAGTGCGACGCCGGGAAACCCTTCGACGATGCTCACGCGCGCGAGCGGAAACCGCCGGCGAAACGCGCGAAACGCATCCGGCAGGATCGTCACCGCGGCGGCCGGCGTGATCGCGGCGGCAACGGCGCCCGTCGTCGCGCCCTGCGCCTGCTCGATATCGTCGCGCGCGCGCTGCATCTCGGCGACGATCAGGCTCGCGCGCACCTGCAACTGCTGGCCGAAGCGGGTGAGCTGCACGCCGCGCGCGGTGCGCACGACGAGCGATACGCCGAGCGCGAGCTCGAGTTCCTTCACGGCCTTCGTCAATGCGGCCGGCGATACGTTCAGCCGGCGCGCCGCCGCGCGGATGCTGCCTTCGTCGGCCACGGCGACGAACGCTTTCAACTGATGATATTTCATGGGAAAACGCGCGGTTCGTGAAAGCCGTTGATCGGCTGCGCCGCGGCGAATCAGGGTGTTCCCTAGAGGCAACCTGCGGTGAGCACCGACGCAATTTATCAGCTTATGGTGCACAAAAAAAGTTCATATGCTTCGTCGACATGTCGCGCAAGCGCCCCCAGCCCCCACGAGGAGACAGCATGCATTCCGCCCCGTCCGAACACCCCGTCATCCCCGGCATCGCCGCGATCGCACCCGAGCTGATCGACGTGCGCCGCCGCATTCACGCGCACCCCGAACTCGCATTCGAGGAGACGCTCACGAGCGATCTCGTCGCCGGGCTGCTCGCCGGCTGGGGCTACGACGTGCATCGCGGGCTCGGCAAGACGGGCCTCGTCGGCGTGCTGCGCGAAGGTCAAGGCACGCGCACGCTCGGCCTGCGCGCGGACATGGACGCGCTGCCGATCGCCGAGGCAACGGGCCTGCCGTATGCGAGCCGCCGCGCGAACAAGATGCATGCGTGCGGGCACGACGGCCACACCGCGATGCTGCTGTGCGCGGCGCGCCATCTCGCCGCGACGCGCCGGTTCTCGGGCACGCTGAACCTCATCTTCCAGCCCGCCGAGGAAAACTTCGGCGGCGCGAAGGCGATGATGGACGACGGCCTGTTCGAGCGCTTTCCCTGCGACGCGATCTTCGCGATCCACAACATGCCCGGCCGCGCGGCGGGCGACATGGCGTTCCGCACGGGCGCCGCGATGGCTTCGTCCGATCGCGTGACGATCACGCTGCGCGGCGTCGGCGGGCACGGCGCGATGCCGCATTTCGCGCGCGATCCGATGTCGGCGGCGGGCAGCATCATCGTCGCGCTGCAAACGATCGTCGCGCGCGAAATCGACGCGCAGCAATCGGCCGTGATCACCGTCGGCAGCGTGCAGGCCGGCGAGACGTTCAACGTGATTCCCGAGACCGTCGTGATGAAGCTGTCGGTGCGCGCGCTGAACGCCGACGTGCGCGCGCTGCTCGCGCAGCGCATCGAGGCGCTCGCGAAAGGCCAGGCGCAGAGCTTCGGCATCGAGGCGGACGTTCAGTATGACTACGGTTATCCGGTGCTCGTCAATCACGACGAGCCGACCGCGTTCGCGATCGACGTCGCGCGCCGGATGCTCGGCGAGGCGCGCGTCGAAGCGCAAACCGCGCCGCTGATGGGCAGCGAGGATTTCGCGTACATGCTCGAGGCGCGCCCCGGCTGCTATGCGTTCATCGGCAACGGCGTCGGCAGCAAGGGCGGCTGCATGGTCCACAACCCCGGCTACGACTTCAACGACGACATCCTCGCGATCGGCGCGAGCTATTGGGTGCGGCTTGCCGAAGCATGGCTCGCCGCCTGATGCGGCGCCGCCGCGCCGTCTCGCGCTCCTCGGGGGTCACATGGAAACGTCCGCTCTCAATTTCGCCGGCGCGCCGGCCGACGCGCGCGCCGCCGCGAAGAAACGCCGCCTGATCGCCGCGGCCGCCGTCGGCAACGCGCTCGAGTTCTACGATTTCACCGTCTACAGCTTCTTCGCGATCCTGATCGGCAAGCTGTTCTTCCCGGTTCACTCGCCGTTCGGGCAGCTGATGCTCGCGGTCGCGAGCTTCGGCGTGGGGTTCGTCACGCGCCCGCTCGGCGGGCTCGTGATCGGCGTCTACGCGGATCGCGCCGGGCGCAAGCGCGCGATGATCGCAACGCTGCTCATCATGGCCCTCGGCACCGCGACGATCGCCGTCGCGCCGACTTACGCGCAGATCGGCATCGCGGCGCCGCTGCTGCTCGTGGCCGCGCGCTTGCTGCAGGGGTTCGCGTCCGGCGGCGAGGTCGGCGCGTCCACCACGCTGCTGATCGAGCAGGCGCCGCAGGCGCGGCGCGGCTTCTATGCGTCGTCCAGTTCTCGAGCCAGGGGCTCGCCGCGCTCGCCGGCGCGCTCACCGGCGTGCTGCTCACGTCGACGCTCAGCGCCGCGCAGCTCGAGAGCTGGGGGTGGCGCGTGCCGTTCGTCATCGGCACGCTGTTCGCGCCGCTCGGCTACTGGCTGCGGCGCACGGTCGACGAGGCGCCGGCGCCGGCTTCCGCGC
The DNA here is from genome assembly GCF_000011705.1 of Burkholderia mallei ATCC 23344. Classification (NCBI taxonomy): domain Bacteria; kingdom Pseudomonadati; phylum Pseudomonadota; class Betaproteobacteria; order Burkholderiales; family Burkholderiaceae; genus Burkholderia; species Burkholderia mallei. The sequence goes on from NC_006349.2 coordinate 2,132,009, forward strand.
CGCGCGGCGACGCCGCGCCGCTGCCGCTCGCCGACGTGCTGCGCCATCACGGCAAGGCCGTGTTCGCCGGCCTCGGCATCACGATCGGCGGCACGTCGATCCACTACATCATCGTGTTCTACATGGCGATCTACGGCGTGCAGGTGCTGCATCTGCCGAGCTGGCTGTCGATGTCGGCGGGCTGCATCGCCGGCGCGATCCTCGCGGTGGTCACGCCGATCGGCGGCCATCTGTCGGACCGCTACGGGCGCAACCGGATCGTCTGGTGGACGCGCGTCGCGCTGATGCTCGCGATCTATCCGGCGTTCGTCGCGCTCAACCGCTGGCCCGGCGCGGCTTCGCTGCTGTCGATCATCGCGGCGCTCGCGAGCGTGCATGCGATCAACATCGGCGCAACGGGCGCGATGCTCGGCGAGCTGTTCCCGCGCGCGGTGCGCGCGACGGGCGGCGCGCTCGTCTACAGCGTCGGCGTCGCGATCTTCGGCGGATTCGCGCAATTCTTCGTCACGTGGCTGATCGCCGCGACGGGCAATGCGAACGCGCCCGCGTGGTACGCGATCGGTTGCGGCGCGCTGACGCTCGCCGCGCTCGGCTCGATGGACGACAAGGCGGGCAAGCCGCTCGACTGACGCCGCGCGCCGCGGCGCGCGGCCGCGCATCGGCATGGCGGGCGGCTTCGCGAACGATCGCCTCTACGGCGCGGCGCTCCAATACCAGCGCGGTGGCCTGACGGTCGGCGCGTCGTACCCGAAGATGAACCGCGCGCGCAGCGCGGATGCCGCGGGCGCCGTCACGGGCGACAACACGTTCGACGCATCGTCGCAGCAGAACGTCGGCATCGGCGCGACCTACGCATTCTCGAAGGCGCTGATCGGCTTCGCGTATTCGCACGTCGACGTCTACGATCCCACCTCGAACGCATACTTCACCGGCACGACGCGGCCCGCGGGCGGGCACTGGCAATCGTGGAAGTTCGACCACTTCGAGATCAACGGCCGCTATCGCGTGACGCCCGCGTTCTACGCCGGCGCCGCGTACACGTATACGCAGGCGCGCGTCGATTCGACGGCCGGCGCATTCCATCCGAAGTGGCGCCCACTGAGCACGAAGCTCGACTACGATCTGTCGAAGCGCTCGTCGGGGTTCGCCGAAGGCGTCTACCAGCACGCGCAGCACGCGATGAATGCGCGCACGGGCACCGATTTCGACCATGCGTACATCCCGGGCGCGGCGAATATCGCGTCGGGACCGAACCAGTACGTCGTGCGGCCCGCGCTGCCGCACCCGTTCTGACGGGCCGGCGGCGCAGGCACGGCGTCGCGCCCGCACGCGGCGTCGTGCGCGCGTATCGCAGCCATGCGGCGGCGCCGTCGCGCGTCCGCGGCGCCGGTGCCGCCTGCCGCGCGAGCGATCTCCACGGCCGGTTCGTCAAGGGAATGTACGATACGCTCCTTTGCCATCCGTCAACCGACCCGAGTTCAACGCCATGACCTACCCCCCCACCGCCACGCCGTTCAGCGCGCTGGCGCTGACGCCCGCGACGCTCGCGAATCTCGCGCAGCTCGGCTACACCGACATGACGCCGATCCAGGCCGCGAGCCTGCCGATCGCGCTCGCCGGCCACGACCTGATCGCGCAGGCGAAAACCGGCAGCGGCAAGACGGCCGCGTTCTCGCTCGCGCTGCTCGCACGCCTCGACGCGCGCCGCTTCGACGTGCAGGCGCTGGTGCTGTGCCCGACGCGCGAACTGGCCGACCAGGTCGCGCAGGAAATCCGCCGCCTCGCGCGCGCGGAGGAGAACGTCAAGGTGCTGACGCTGTGCGGCGGCACGCCGATGCGCCCTCAAACGCAGAGCCTCGAACACGGCGCGCACATCATCGTCGGCACGCCGGGGCGCATCATGGATCATCTGGACCGCGGCCATCTGACGCTCGACGCGCTGAACACGCTCGTGCTCGACGAAGCGGACCGGATGCTCGACATGGGTTTCTTCGACGACATCGCGAAGGTGGCGCGGCAATGCCCGCCGACGCGCCAGACGCTGCTGTTCTCCGCCACGTATCCGGACGGGATCGCGAAGCTCAGCCAGCAGTTCCTGCGCCATCCGAAGAGGGTGAAGCTCGAGGAACGCCACGACGACAGCAAGATCCGCCAGCGCTTCTACGAAGTGACCGAGGACGAGCGGCTGCATGCGGTCGGCCTGTTGCTGAACCACTATCGCCCGGTGAGCACGATCGCGTTCTGCAACACGAAGCAGCAATGCCGCGATCTGCTCGACGTGCTGCATGCGCAGGGTTTCCACGCGCTCGCGCTGCACGGCGAGCTCGAGCAGCGCGAGCGCGACCAGGTGCTGATCCGGTTCGCGAACCGCAGTTGCTCGGTGCTCGTCGCGACCGACGTCGCCGCGCGCGGCCTCGACATCGCGCAGCTCGAGGCGGTGATCAACGTCGACGTGACGCCCGACCCGGAAGTGTACGTGCACCGCATCGGCCGCACGGGCCGCGCCGACCAGGACGGCTGGGCGCTGAGCCTCGCGAGCATGAACGAGATGGGCCGCGTGGGCGGCATCGAGCAGGCGCTCGCGCGCGAAGTCAAATGGCATCCGCTCGCCGAATTGAAGGCCGGCGGCGACGCGCCGCTGCTGCCGCCGATGGAGACGCTGCAGATTCTCGGCGGCCGCAAGGACAAGATTCGCCCCGGCGACGTGCTGGGCGCGCTGACGGGCGACGCGGGCTTCAGCGGCGCGCAGATCGGCAAGATCAACGTGACCGAGTTCTCGACCTATGTGGCGGTGGAACGCGGCATCGCGCGCGACGCGCTGCGCAAGCTCAACGCGGGCAAGATCAAGGGCAAGCGGGTGAAGGTGCGGCTGATGGACGAATGACGCGCGGGGGCGCGCTGCACGGGCGTCGAATAGGCGTCACGCCGCGGCGCGCCGGGCCAGCCGGCCGGCCGACATCGCCGAATACCATCCAATACCGCCGGGCACCGCCAGATACCGCCGCATCGCCCCGTTCACCGCCGCCGATCGCGGCGCGCTCAGGCCCCGAGCCGCGCCCCGCCCCACCCCACCCCGCCGACGATACGCCGCGTTCTCGCCCCACGCACCGGCCCCGCGCTCCGAGCTCCGAGCTCCGAGCTTCGAGCTTCGAGCTCCGAACTCCGAACTCCGAGCCCCGAGCCCCGAGCCCCGAACTCCGAGCCCCGAACTCCGAACTCCGAACTCCGAACTCCGAGCCCCGAACTCCGAGCCCCGAACTCCGAACTCCGAACTCCGAACTCCGAGCCCCGAACTCCGAGCCCCGAGCCCCGAACTCCGAGCCCCGAACTCCGAACTCCGAACTCCGAACTCCGAGCCCCGAGCCCCGAACTCCGCGCCCTCGCCCGGCAGCGTGGGCGCAAACCCGAAACCCGCGACGTCGTCACCGGCACGGGCAGCATGTCGCCCGTCTCGTGCGCGACGCGCACCGCCTTTCCCATGCCCTGACGCGCGATCGCGAGCCGTCCCTCGCCGCCGCCCCCCGGCGGGCGAACGGCTCGCCGGCGAGCGCGCCGCCCGCGCCGGCGGATTCCCCGATTCCCTGCGCTGCTCCACCGTCCCTCCCTCGCCGAACGGATGTAGTATCAATACATAGTCGACTACAAAACATTGAAAATATTGACTCTTTCGACTTCGCATGAGATACAGCGGATGTTGTTTTGCTACAAGAATCACAACAGACGCATTCATAACGGAGACGAAAAAAATGTCGGCAAGGCACTTCGGATTCAAGCAGGCGGTGCTGGTGGGCAGTCTGGCCGCGCTCGCGGGCGCGGCGGCCCTACCGGCGAATACTTCGGCTGCCGAAGCATTCGGCTCGCCCGGCGCCGCGCCCGTGCGGGGCCCGGCGGCCAAGTCGTTCCTCGGCACGGCGGTCAACGGCGCATCGCGGGTTGACCTGCCCCCTACAAACAGGGCCAGCCGGAGTCTAGTAAAGTTCGTTTTCGGAGAAGAAGACGAACATGAAGAAGCGCTTTACGGAACAGCAAATCATCGGGTTTCTGAAGGAAGCCGAGGCCGGTATGCCGGTCAAGGAACTGTGCAGGAAGCATGGGTTCAGTGACGCGTCGTTCTACACCTGGCGCGCGAAGTTCGGCGGCATGGAAGTCTCGGAAGCCCGCCGGCTCAAGGGCCTCGAGGTGGAGAATGCCCGACTGAAGAAACTGCTGGCCGAAGCAATGCTCGATATGGAAGCGTTGAAGGTTGTCGTCAAGGGAAAGCCCTGAGCCCGCAAGCCAAACGCGAAGCAGTGTTGGCGATTCGGGAGAAGGTCAACATCTCCGAGCGCCGCGCCTGCCGGCTTGTCGGGCTTTCTCGCAGCGTGCTGCATTACGACGCGAAGCCGGACCACGAGAATGAGGTGCTCGCGGCGCGTCTGGTGAAGTTGGCGCACGAACGTCGTCGATTCGGCTACCGCCGACTGCACGCCCTGGTGGAACGCGAAGGCACGCACGCCAATCACAAGCGCATCTATCGCCTGTACCGTGAGGCAGGGCTGGCTGTGCGGCGCCGTCGCAAGCGCCACGGCGTCATGATTGAGCGCGAGCAACTGGCATTGCCGGGCGCACCCAACGAGGTATGGTCAATCGATTTCGTGATGGATGCGCTTTCCAACGGCCGGCGCGTGAAGTGCCTGACCGTCGTCGACGATTTCACGAAAGAGGCTGTCGACATCGTCGTCGACCATGGCATCTCAGGTTTGTATGTCGCTCGGGCATTGGACCGTGCAGCTCGCTTCCGTGGCTATCCCAAGGCGGTGCGAACAGACCAGGGACCCGAATTTACGAGCCGCGCGCTTGACCAGTGGGCGTATGCGAACGGCGTCACGCTGAAGTTGATTCAGGCGGGCAAGCCCACGCAGAATGCGTACATCGAATCGTTCAACGGCAAGTTCCGCGACGAATGCCTTAACGAGCACTGGTTCACGACGCTCGCGCACGCTCGGGCAGTCATCGCGGCATGGCGTCAGGACTACAACGAGCAAAGGCCGCACAGCGCACTGAACTACCTTGCGCCGTCAGAGTTTGCGGCGAAACATCGGGCAACCGCGGACGCTCCTGCCGCTTTCCAGGAGTTGGTTTAAAGGGACTTTGCTAGAAGCCCATTGGCCCTATCGAAGGGGGCAGGTCATCTTCCTTGAATTCCCCGGAAAACGCACGCCTGACCATGGTTTGGCCCTCCAGACGACACGTTACCTTCTTTTCGAACCGTCCAAGGGCATTGAACCACTACATCCACTTCCACCCGATCCGCATCCAGCACCCGCATCAGCGCCTCATACCCCACCTTGCGCCGCGCGTCTCCATAGTGGTGCCTCAAGTCGATCAGCCCCCCCCGCCCCTGCACCCCGGTCTGCGCCATCACCTCGATCCCCAACGCGTGCGCGCCGCCTACGCTGTCCCCCTCCTTCGGCACCAACACGTGCTCCCCCAGCCGGTAGCCGTTGTAGAACACCACCTCCGCACGGCCGTCGTCGTCCGCGTCGAACACCCCGCCCACGTGCGACAGCGCATCCCATTGCGTCGAATACTGCGAGTGCACGCAGAACGCGTCGTCGCACACCACGTCCGTCGCGTTGCGCGCCGATTCGTCCGCGCGGTAGCCGAAGTACGGCCTGCCCCCCGCCCGCGCCGCCATCACCCGCGGCGGCTGCCGCCGCGCGTTCAGCCCTCCGCCGCGCGGCACGTCCAGCGGCAGGCTCAGCGAGAACACCTTCCCCGCCTTCACCTCCGCCATCCCCTCCAGCACCTTGCGCTCCGTCAGCCAGTTCAGCCTCCCCTTCTGGTCGTCATCTCCGAATTCGCCCCAGTTCGCTCCCGCCGGGCGGCGCTTCCATCTTCGTTCCATCGATACGTCTCCTCGATCGCATCGCATCACGCCGCGTGCGCGATGCGATGCGCGGCAAGCGGCCTCACTCCGGCCGAATCACGCCGTTGCGGGCGAGCCGCGCATACTCGTGCGCGCCGAGCAACGGCAACAGAACCTCGCGGTTATGCTCGCCGAGCTTCGGCGCGGCGCGCCTGAAACCGCCCGGCGTGCCGGACAGGCGCGGCACGACGCCATGCATCGGCAAGCTGCCGACGTCGTCGTCGGGCAGCTCGACGAGCGCCTCGCGCTCGATCACATAGTGATCCTGAACGATCTGCGCGATATCGAGGATCGGCCCGACCGTCACGCCGGTCTTCTCGAAGAACGCGAGATTGTCGGCCAGATCGCGCGCGGCGACGAACGCGCCGACGATCGCGTCGAGCTCGCCCGCGTGCTGCACGCGCTGCACGTTCGTCGCGTAGCGCGGATCGTCGATCAGGTCCGCGCGGCCGATCGCGCGAAACAGCCGCTCCGCCATGCCCTGCGTCGAGCTCGACAGGCATAGCCATTTGTCGTCGCGCGTGCGGTATGCGTTGCGCGGCGCGGTGTTCGACGAGCGGCTGCCGGTGCGCTCCTTCACGCGCCCCGTCAGCACGTAGTTCGCGGCGGCCGGCCCGAGAATCGAGAACAGCGGCTCGAACAGCGAGACGTCGATCACCTGCCCGCGCGCGCCGTCGCGGCACGCGTGCAGCGCCACCCACCGCGATCGCGCCGGACAGCCCGGCCGTCATGTCGCCGAGAAACATCGGCGGCAGCACCGGCTCGCGATCGGCGAAGCCGTTGATCGACGCGAAGCCCGCGTACCCCTCGGCCAGCGTGCCGAAGCCCGGCTTGTGCCGATACGGGCCTGTCTGCCCCCAGCCCGAAATGCGCGCGATCACGAGCGACGGGCGCAACTCGAGCAGCACGTCCGGCCCGAGCCCCATCTGCTCGAGCACACCCGGCTTGAAGCTCTCGACGAACACGTCGGCGTCGCGCACGAGCCGCTTCACGATGTCGATGCCGTCGGCCGAGCGCAGATCGACGCACACGCTGCGCTTGTTGCGCCCGTACACCTTCCAGTTGGTGCTGACGCCGCCCGCGCCGACCGCGCGCAGCGTGTCGCCGCGCTCGTTCTCCACCTTCACGACGTCCGCGCCGAAATCCGCGAGCTGAAGGCTCAGCATGTTGCCCGCCATCAGCCGCGACAGATCGACGACGCGCACGCCCGCAAGCGGGCCGCGCGCATCGGCGTCGAAGCGCTTCGCGTGAATCGGCCCCGTGTCCGCGCGGCGGCGCGGCGACGCGCGTTCCTCGACCTGCGTTTGTCGAACATCCATCGTTGCCCCCGAATCGAATCCGTTGCGTCACCGGCCGGCGCCCGGGCGCATGCCGGAGCCCGCCGTCCTCACGTCATTCGTGCGCCGCGCCGAACAGATCGACGACCTGCGCGACGCCCGCCGCCGGCGGCAGATCGCCGCCGAGCGCATGCGTGAGCGCGTTCGCGGCCGCCTGCACGCGCGGCAGGTAATCGGCCTGCACCTTCTTGTTGAAGCGAAAGCGCGGCACGCCGAGCGACAGCGCGCCGATCAGCGCGCGGCCGACGCCGAACACCGGGCACGCGATCGCCGCGCTGTCCGGATCGCGCTCGCCGAGCGACACCGCATAGCCCTGCGCGGCCGTCTTGTCGAAGCTGCCGCCGCGCGCGCCGGAAAACGCGAGCAGCACGCGCCCCGCAGCGCCCACGTCGAGCGGATAGCGATCGCCCTCGCGCAGATAAGTGCGCACCGCGCGCCGCGGATGCACTCGGAACAGGCATACGCGCTGGTCGCCCTCGCGCACGTAGAACGCGGTGGTTTCGCCCGTCTCCGCGCCGAGCGCGTCGAGCACGGGCATCACGTGCTCGCGCAACTGGAACGACTCGCGATACATCATCCCGAGCTGGAACACCGCGGGCCCGAGCACGTAGCGGCCGTCGTTGAGCCGTTTGATGAAGCGGAACCGCTCGAGCGACTCGAACATCCGCAGCAACGTGCTCATGTTGACGCCCGACGCTTCGCTGACCTGAGCGAGCGTCAGGCCGCCCGGCGCTTCGCCGAACGCGACGAGCGCCGCCAGCGCCCGATTGACCGCGGCCACGCCGCCATCCGTTTGATTCGTCATGTCTGCCTCGTCGTCACGGCCTTATCGCGTGCTTGCTGCGCCCTTCTCGCGCCGCGAATCGGCCGCGCTCCAATTTTTGAAAGTTACTTTCATTATACGAACGAACCTGTGAAAAACAACCGATCGAGCTTGATCAGCACATCGTTGTTTACCCGACACTCCTATTTCTCAGGGTTAACGACAGACTTGACGTTACGCCACAATCGACAAAAATGAAAGTGACTTTCATTTTTTAGATTAGACATGAAAACATCGAACGAGCCGGTCTGGCGCTCGCTGCTCTACGTACCCGCTCACGTGCCGCGCTTCGTCGCGAAGGCGGCCGGCTGCGATGCCGACGCATTGATTCTCGATCTGGAAGACAGCGTGCCGCCCGAATGGAAGGCCCCCGCGCGCGACGGACTCGCCGATACGGTGGCCGGCCTCGCCGCCGTCGGGCACGAGGTGCTCGTGCGCGCGAACGGGCCGCTCGAGCCGCTTGTGGCCGATCTGCGTGCGGCGCTCGCCGCGGGCGTGCACGGCATCGTGCTGCCGAAGGTGCGCGGCGCGTCGCACATCGAAGCGATCGACGAACTGCTCGACGCGCTCGAGGCCGAGCACGGCATCGCGGCGGGCCGCACGCGAATCGTCGCGATCATCGAGACGCCCGGCGCATTCCAGGCGATGGAGCGCATCGCCCGCGCTTCGCCGCGCATCGCCGCGATGATGCTCGGCGGCGGCGATTTCGCGCTGCATTGCGGCGCCGAGGCGCGCGCGGACGTGCTGCGCGTGCCGAAGCAGTTGCTCGTGATCGCCGCGCGCGCGGCTCGCGTGCAGCCGCTCGGGCTCGTCGGCGGGCTCGACGAGATTCGGGATCTCGACACGTTCGAGCGGCTCGCGCGCGAATCGGCGGACCTCGGCTACGCCGGCGCGACGTGCATCCATCCCGCGCAGGTCGAAGCGCTGAACCGCGCGTTTCGCCCGTCCGACGCCGCGGTCCGCGCCGCGCGCGAGATCGTCGCCGCTTACGACGACGCGCGCGCGAACGGCCGCGGCGCGCTGCGCGTCGGCGACAGGATGGTCGACGCGCCGGGCGTCGCGCACGCGCGCAACGTGCTCGCGCGCGCCGACGCGATCGCGCGCCGCCCAAGGCGTTGCGCGGCCGCGTGACGCGCGCCGCCATCCGAGACCGAGACGCGCGCGCCGGGCGCGCGGGCGCCGCGCGCAACCGCTCCGCGACGATGTTCGGGCGCGATTGCGCTGCCGCTCGCGTGCCGCGGAGCGGCTTCGGTCCGTACACGCGGCACGCCAGCGATCGCAGCGCCATCGGCCGCGCCGAACCCGGCTTGCGCGGCGAAGGCACCGAACCCAAACAGCCGTGCCGGCGGCAACAGCGGCAACGGCTGTAACGGCAATACCCACAGCGGCAGCAAGCACGACGAAGAACGATTCCAAAGAAAAGCAGGAACATAGGTGGAGACAACGATGGACAAACGACTGTCCGCGCTTTGCGGACTGGGCCTCGCCTCGGCCGGCGCATGCGCGCAAACGAGCGTGACGCTTTACGGCGTCGCGGACGCGTACGTCGAGTACGCGACGAACCAGGCGGACGCGAAAGGCGAGCCCGCCGCGCTCGCGCGAATGGGCTCGGGCGGCAAGAGCGGCTCACGCTGGGGAATCAAGGGCACCGAAGTGCTCGGCGGCGGCTGGCGCGCCGCGTTCCGGCTCGAGAGCGGCGTCAACCTGAACAACGGCGCCGGCACGGGCGCGGTCGGCTTCGACCGCTCCGCGTGGGTCGGGCTCGAGCATCCGCGCTGGGGCGCGCTGCGCTTCGGTCGCCAATACACGACGATGTTCGACATCATGGAGCACTACTCGCCGACGGGCGCGTATTCGACGCTGTACGAACCGGACGGCGCGATCGTCGGCATCAGCTTTCGCGAGAACAACGTCGTCAAATATCTGGCGACGGCCGGCCCGCTCACGTTCGAAGCGCACTACGCGTTCAGCAACGAACCGGGCGCGTTCCAGGCGAGCGCCGCGCACGGCGCGGGCTTCGAGTACACGGGCGGCGCGCTGTCGTTCGCGTTCGCATACGACGACGTGCACACGCCGCAAGCCGGCGGCTTCGCGTACTTGCGCCGCTACGCGGCCGCCGCGATGCTGACCGTCGAGGCGACGCAACTGATCGCGGGCGCCGCGCACGGGCAAGGCAACGTCGCGACGCCATCGGTCGTCACGCGCTACACGTTCTGGTGGATCGGCGTGCGTCAGGCGATCACACCCGTCGTTCAACTGATCGGCGCGCTGTATGCGGAGCGCGTGCGCGCGCAAAACCCGGCGAGCCCGCCCGCCGCGCGACATGCGTCGGGCACGCCGCAGCAGGCGACGCTGCAGTTGAACTACTTCGTCTCGAAAACCACGACGCTGTACGCGGCAACCGGTTACGCGCGCCACGCGGCGCTCGATTTCGACAACTATAACTACGGCTTCCTCCACTACTCGCTCGCCGGCGCGCGCGCCGGCAGCGCGGGCGTCGCCGTCGGCGTGCGCAAGTTGTTCTGAGCCGCGCGCCCCGATCCTTTCGTCACAGGAGCCTCATCACCATGAATCGACGCCATTTCCTCGCCGCCGCCGTCGCGGCGAGCCTGCCGCTCGCCGCGACGCTCGCGCCGCGCGGCGCGCGCGCACAGCCGAACGCAACGCAGGCCGCCGCGCCCACGCTCGCGCGCCAACTCGCCGAATACGCGGCGGGGCTGCGCTACGAGGATCTCGACTCGGCGACGATCGACATCGTCAAATCGCATCTGATCGACGCGCTCGGTTGCGCGCTCGCCGCGCTCGACGAGCCGCCCGTGCGCATCGCGCGCGACGCGGCGCGCAGCGCCGGCGGCGGCGGCGGACCGTCGACGATCATCGGAACGGCCGAGCGAACGAGCCCCGATCTCGCGACGTTCGCCACGGGCACCGCGCTGCGCTACTTCGATTTCAACGACGCATACGCGGGCCGCGAAATCGGCCATCCGAGCGACAACATCGCCGCGTGCGTCGCGGTGGCCGAGGCGCAGCATGCGAGCGGCCGCGAGCTGATCCTGTCGATCGCGCTCGCCTACGAGATCGCATGCCGGCTGATGGACGCGGCCGCGATCAGCCCGCGCGGCTGGGACCACACGTGCTACTCGCTGCCCGCCGCCGCGCTCGCGGCGGGCAAGCTGATGCGCATGCCGGTCGAAGCGCTCACGCAGGCCGTGAACCTGTCGCTCAACAGCCATCTCGCGCTGAACCAGACGCGCGTGCAGCAGCTATCGAACTGGAAGGCGCTCGCCGACGCGGACGCCGCGCGCAACGCGGTGTTCTCGACGCAGCTCGCCCGTGCGGGGCTCACCGGGCCGTCGCCGATCTTCGAGGGCGAGGCGGGCTTCTTCCGCCAGGTATCGGGGCCGTTCGAGCTCGAGACGAGCCGTTTCGGCGGGCGCGGCGAGCCGTTCAGGATCGCGCGCTGCTTCGTCAAATACTACCCGGCGCAAGGCTTCACGCAGACCGCGATTCCGGCCGCGCTCGACGTCGCGTCGCAAGCGGGCGACCTGAGCCGCATCCGCCGCATCGATGTGCACACGACGCGCGTCGGCTACGTAACGGCCGGCAGCGAGCCGGAGAAATGGAAGCCGTCGACGCGCGAAACGGCCGACCACAGCCTGCCGTACATCGTCGCGCGCGCGATGCTCGACGGCGACATCCGGACCACGAGCTTCTCGGACGCCGCGCTGCGCGATCCGGTGCTGCACGCGCTGATCGCGAAGATTCGCGTCGAAGAGGATCCGGCGCTGACGGCGGGCTACCCCGCGCGCGCGGCGAATCGCGTGACCGCGCATTGCCGCGACGGCGCGGTGTATGCGAAGCAGGTCGACGATCTGCCCGGCTCGCCGACGCGGCCGATGCGCCGTGAGGATTTCGAAGCGAAATTCGTGAAGAACGGCGGCGCGCGCCTGAGCGAGCAGCGCATGCGCGCGGCGCTCGACAGGTTGTGGCGGCTCGACGAGCTGCAGGATGTCGCCGCGCTGCCGCCGCTGTTCGTCGCGGGCTGAGCAAGGCGGGCCCAGCGGACCAAGGGGGGGGCCGAACGCGCGCGGCGCGGGCCCGCGGCGCGCCGCGCTCGCCCGCCTCACGTGGCGGCGGCGGCGGCGGAGGCGCGGCGCAGCCGCTGCAACAGCAGATCGGAGCGCGCGATGCTCAGCATCAGCGCGAGCGCGCAGGCATCCGCGGCGAGGCCCGCGCCCAGTTGCATCATCCGCGCGCCGCCGTGCATGCCATGCAGCACCGAATCGAGCGTCAACGAAATCGCCGCGCCGGCGACGAAGCACAGCATCCCGCGCTGCCCGACCGCGACGACGGGCCGCGCCGCCCGCGCGAGCCGCGCGATCCAGCCGTACCGGACGAGCTCGGCCATCAGCCACGCGAACGCGGCGAAGTTCATCACGCGCGGCCATGCGAGATGGCGCTTGAACTCGCCCTCCGGCAGCGGCAATCCGGAACCCAGCTTGTAGTACGCGCATGCGAGCACGACCGCGAGCGCGACGGCGGTAATCGCGGTGCCCCCCGCCCGCGTCGCGGCGTCGCGATGCAGCGGCCAGCAGCGCATCAGCACGCCGAAGACGAACATCAGTTGCCATGCGAACGGATTGAAGCTCCAGCGAAACGATTCGGTGTCGAGGAGCTGCGCCGCGAGCCACGGCGCGCAGCCCCACATCAGCACGCTGCCGAACACCAGCCACCACGGCTTCGCGCGCGCGAGCGGCACGATCGCGGGCGTCGCGAGCGCGAACAGCACGTACATCGGCAGCACCGAAGCGAGATACGGCTGCCGCTTGAACGTCAGCAGCTCGACGAGCACGGTGAGCGGCGACGCGAGCAGCACGCTGATGTCGTCGAGCGCCATGTTCGGCGCATCGATGCCGTAGTGATCGAGCACGGCCGACACGACGAGCATCAGCGTGGACGTCGCGAGAAACGCGCGGTAGATCTGCGCGGCGCGGCGCATGAAGCGCCGCCGCGCGGCGCCCGCGCCGTGGCGCGCGCTGACGGAGAGAAACGCGCTCGCCGTCGCGAAGCCGCCGAGGAACACGAACACCTCCGCCGCGTCGCACAGCGCGAACGCGTGCAGCGTCACGCGCGACAGCACGCTCGCGCCGATGTGATCGACGACGATCGTCAGCAGCACGAGGCCGCGGAAGAAATCGACCTCGATCGAGCGCCCCGCGGGCGCCGGCGACGCCATCGCATCGACGCTCATCGCGCGGCCGGATCGATGCGCGCGGCCCGCGCCGGTCGGCCGACGGGCGACGGGGCGCTCAGCACGCCGAAGCGTTCGGCTGCGGCGGGATGCGATTGCCGACGCAATGCGCGGCGATGCGTCGGTATGAAGGAGCAGCGCCCCTGCGACGTGAAGACATGACCGTTCATGGGCGGGCCCTTGGGCGAGAAGCGAAAAAAATTCGTCTAAAAATTTTAATCGCCGCTCAGGGTATGCCCTAAGTAACAAAATGCAACGAAATTTTTAACCGGATTACAGCGCCGCGCACGGAGCACGGAAGGCCGGCCGCGCCCGTCGCGGCGCGCCGGCGAAGTTCGCCGATAGCCCGCATGCGAATGCGGCGCCTGCGGAACCGAGTGCCGTCGAGCGCCCGCGCGCCTATCGCCGCGCGATCAGAAAACCGTGCCACGCGGTCAGCGCGACGGCCGCCCAGATCGGCGCATACGTCGCGAGCTGCTGCCACGACAGCGCCTCGCCGAGCACGAGCACGGCCACCGCGACGAGCAGCACCGGCTCGACGTAGCCGAGAATCCCGAAGAGCGCCATCGGCAGCATGCGGCTCGCCTTCAGGTAGCTCGCGAGCGCGAGCGTGCTGATCGCGCCGAGGCCCGGCAGCAGCATCGCCCACAACAGCGGCCGGCGGGCGACGCTCGTGCCGCCCGCCGCGAGCATCGCGGCCGCAATGGGCAGCAGCGCGAGCATCTCGACCGAGAACAGCGCAAGCGAATCAGCGTTCACGCGGCGTCTCAACACGAAGTAAGGCGGATAGCCGAGCGCGACGACGAGCGTCGGCCAGGCGAACGCGCGCGTCGCCCAAATTTCGTGCGCGACGCCCGCCGCCGCGCACGCGAGCGCCAACCATTGCAGCGCGCTCAGGCGTTCGTGATAGTGGAAGCGCCCGACGAGCACCATCGTCAGCGGCAGCAGGAAATAGCCGAGCGACACTTCGAGCATCCGGCCGTGCAGCGGCGCCCACAGGAACAGCCAGAGCTGCAGGCCGAGCAACCCCGCGCTCGCCGCGAGCGACAGCGCGAGCCGCCGGCTCGCGAACGCGCGCGCGAGCAGCTCGCGCAACGCGGGCCAGCGGCCGCGCAGCGCGACGACCGCGAGCGCGCCGGGCGCGGTCCATATGATCCGCCACGCGAAAATGTCGAGGCCCGTCAGCGGCGCGAGCAGCTTCGCATACGCGGACAGCAGCGCGAACAGCGCCGATGCCGCGACCGACAGCGCGATCCCGCGCGCCGCCTGCGGATCGTCACCCGCGCCCGTCAATGCTGCTGGAAGCGCTCGAAGCGCTTGTCGGTCCGGTGCTCCTCGAACGTCACCTCGGTCACGTGCGCGGCGGGCGGGCCGTGCCGCAGCCACGCGAGCATCCTGTCGATCTGCGGCGCGGAGCCTTGCAGCATCGCCTCGACCGAGCCGTCGTCGAGGTTCGCCACCCAGCCGCGCAGCTTCAGCGCGTGCGCCTCGCGCACGGTCGCGTGCCGGAAGCCCACGCCCTGCACCACGCCGCGCACCCGCACGTAATAGGTTTCGATCCGCTCGTCCAGATCGTCGCCGCTCATCGCATCCCCCGTGTCATCCAGTCGCTCAAGCCCGGCATTGTAGTCGCGCGGCGCGAACGATGCTCGATGCAGCCCGCGCGCCGCGCATCCCGGGCGAGCACGTACAATCTCGCACGACGTACAACACGCCGCGCCGCACGGCCGCGCGGCCATGAGGACCATGACTGACATACAACGCGATCTCGTTCTGGTGACCGGCGCATCCGGTTTTGTCGGCTCCGCCGTCGCGCGCGCCGCGCGGCGGCGGGGCTATCGGGTGCGCGTGCTCGTGCGGCTGACGAGCCCGCGCACGAACGTCGCGGATCTCGACGCCGAGATCGCCACCGGCGACATGCGCGACGAGGCATCGATGCGCGCCGCGCTGCGCGGCGTGCGCCATCTGCTGCACGTCGCCGCCGACTACCGGCTGTGGGCGCCCGATCCGCTCGAGATCGAGCGCGCGAATCTCGAAGGCGCGGTCGCGACGATGCGCGCGGCGCTCGCCGAGGGCGTCGAGCGGATCGTCTACACGAGCAGCGTCGCCACGCTGAAGGTGACGCCGTCGGGCGCCTCGGCCGACGAATCGTCGCCGCTCGCCGCCGGGCAGGCGATCGGCGTATACAAGCGCAGCAAGGTGCTCGCCGAGCGCGCGGTCGAGCGGATGATCGCCGAGGACGGGCTGCCCGCGGTGATCGTCAATCCGTCGACGCCGATCGGCCCGCGCGACGTGAAGCCGACGCCGACCGGCCGGATCATCGTCGAGGCGGCGCTCGGCAAGATCCCGGCGTTCGTCGACACGGGGCTGAACCTCGTGCACGTCGACGACGTCGCGCAGGGCCACCTGCTCGCGCTCGAGCGCGGGCGCGTCGGCGAGCGCTACATCCTCGGCGGCGAGAACCTGCCGCTGCAGGCGATGCTCGCCGACATCGCGCAATCGACGGGACGCAAGCCGCCGACGATCGCGCTGCCGCGCTGGCCGCTGTATCCGATCGCGCTCGGCGCGGAGGCGGTGGCGAAGCTGACGAAGCGCGAGCCGTTCGTGACGGTCGACGGGCTCAGGATGTCGAAGAACAAGATGTATTTCACGTCCGCGAAAGCCGAGCGCGAGCTCGGCTACCGCGCGCGGCCGTACCGCGAAGGCATTCGCGACGCGCTCGACTGGTTCAGGCAGGCGGGCTATCTGCGCTGAGCGCCAACCGCGCGGGGCGTCCGGACGCGAGCGGGCGCAGACCGCGCGGGCGGGCCGGTTCGTTCGATGCGGCCCGCCCGCGCGCACCGGCGCCGCCGGAACATGGCCGAAGCATGGCCAAAACGCCACCGACGCTCGCGTCGACGCCGGGCCGATCGTCGCGCGCCGCATCGCCAGCATTTTGTTACATGCGACGTTCGAATCCGCATGAGGCCTGCGGGTAAAATCGCGGGTCTTACGTAGAGAATGCACGCATGAACCTGAACGATCAGATCGATACGCTCGACAGCCGCTTCGATCAGCTCATCCGCACGGTGTGCGAAGTCGCGAGCGCTGCTCGGCACACCGCCGTAACCGCCGCCGCGGACAAGACCGCCGCGCAGGCCGCCTTCGAAGCAGCCGCCGAGAAACACACGCAAGCCGCCAGCATGTCCGTCGAGCAAGCGACGCTCGAAGCCCTCGCCGCCCAGGCGGCCGCCGACAAGGAAGCCGCCGACGCGCTCGCCAGGCAGGCCGCAGCCGTCCAGGCCGCGGCCGAAGCGGCCGCCGCGCAGGCGGTCACCGACAAGACCGCGGCCGAAGCGCTCGCGATGCAGGCGGCGGCGGAGCGCGCCGCCGCCGAGCGAGCGGCGGCGCAAGCGGCCGAAGACAAAGCCGCCGCCGAGGCGCTCGCCGCGCAGGCGGCGGCGGATCGCACTGCCGCCGAACACGCGGCAACGCAGGCGGCGGCGGACAAAGCCGCGGCCGAATCGCTCGTCGCCCAAGCAGCGGCGGAGCGCGCGACCGCCGAGCACGCGGTGACCCAGGCGGCGGCGGAGCGCGCCGCATCCGAGCAGGCGGCGGCTCGAGCGGCGGCCGAGAAGACCGCGGCCGAGACGCTCGCCGCGCAAGCGGCCGCCGAGCGCGCCGCGGCCGAACACGCGGCCGAGCAGGCCGCCGCCGACAAGGCGCAAGCGCAAGCGCTCGCGCAACAGGCCGCCGCCGATCGGGCGGCGGCGGAGCAAGCCGCCGCGCAAGCCGAGGCCGATCGCGCCGCCGCGCAACACGCCGCCGCCCAGGCGGCGACGGACCGCGCGGCTGCCGAGGCGCGCGCGACCGAGCAAGCCGCCGACGCCAAGGCCGCGGCCGAATCGCTCGCCGCGCAGGCCGCCGCCGATCGCGCCGCCGCGGAGCAGGCCGCCGCTCAGGCGACGGCCGACAAGGATGCGGCCGAGTCGCTGTTCAAGCAGGCCGCGGCCGAGCGCTCGGCCGCCGAGGCCGCCGCCGCGCGCGCGGCGAGCTACAAGGCAACAGCGGAGGCGCTCGCCGCGCAGGCCGAGCGCAACCGGGCGATGATCGAGGCCGAGCCCGCCGCGCCCGTGGCGACGGCGCAAACCGCGAACGGCACGCTTTCGCTGCACGTCGCACGGCCGTCGCAGGACGAGATCTCGCTCGCGCTCGGCGAGCATTCGGTGTCGCTGCCGCCGCACCAGCTCAGCCAGTTGATCGAGGAACTGGCGCACGCGCGGGCATCGATGACGATCGAGCAGCCGAGCGGATTGCCGAACGGCTGGCGCTTCGTGACGACACGCAACCCGCTGATGGCGGTCCAGAAGCAGGCGAACGGCGATCGTCTGCTGGTCGCGCGGCACAGCGGCTATGGCTGGGTACCGTTCACGTTCTCGCCGGATGTCGTGATTCAGCTGTACATGCTGCTCACGCAGAAGTGATGGAGTGATGAAGCGGCGCGCGGCGTCCGAAGCGGGCCGGGTAACTCGCGGCGGCGCCGCGCCGTCGATTCGGAAAGGCCGAACCCGGAAGGGGGCTCGACGGGAACAGGAACGGGGACAGGGACAGGGACAGCGACCGAATCGCGCCGCGGGCCCGCCCCGCTCTCCGGCGAACGCCGGCGCCCGCCGATCAGCCAATCAGCCGATCAACCGATCGCCCGACACTCAACGATCCCGCACCGGCGCCTGCACGCGCGCCTTCCACTGTCCGCCCTTGCCGCGCCAGTAGCGCACGGCCGACGCGAACGTCGCGCCGACATAGAACAGCGCGACGAGCGGCAGCGCCGGCGCCCACCACGGCGAGCGGCGGTAGTAGCTGAGCATCGGCGCATACGCGGTGCACATCGACGCCCACGCGAGCCATGCCGGCCACGCGCGCGCGCCGTACGCGAGCGCGGCGACGGGCGGCACCAGGTAGAGGATCGTCATCCCGACGAGCGTGCCGAGCAGCAGCACCGGCGAATACCGCAGCTGCGTGAACGCGGTGCGCGCGATCATGTTCCAGATGTCGCGCCAGCTGTCGTACGGCCGCAACGACACGCTGCGATCGGCGAGATCGAGCCGGATCGGGTGGCGGCCGGCGCCGCGGTGCTTGATCTGCGCGGCCAGGCTGCAATCGTCGATCAGCGCGCCGCGGATCGATTCGATGCCGCCCGCCTCCTCGAGCGCGTCGCGGCGCACGAGCATGCAGCCGCCCGCCGCGCCCGCCGTCCGGTTGCGCGGATCGTTGATCCACGAGAACGGGTAGAGCTTCGCGAAGAAGAACACGAACGCCGGAATCAGCGCCTTTTCCCAGAACGAATCGCAGCGCAGCCGCACCATCAGCGATACGAGATCGCGCTGCTCCGCCTGCGCGCGCGTGACGAGCTGCGCGACCGCGTCCGGCGGATGACC
This sequence comes from Burkholderia mallei ATCC 23344, assembly GCF_000011705.1. NCBI lineage: Bacteria > Pseudomonadati > Pseudomonadota > Betaproteobacteria > Burkholderiales > Burkholderiaceae > Burkholderia > Burkholderia mallei. The sequence goes on from NC_006349.2 coordinate 2,150,745, forward strand.
GATGTCGGCGTCCGTCAGCAGCAGGTAGTCGGCGGGCAGCCCGAGCGAGCGCACCGCGGCGATCCCCTGCGACTGCGCCCACACCTTGCCCGACCAGCCGGCGGGCAGCGGCTGCGCGGCGAGCACGGTCAGCCGGTCGGCGCAGCCGACGGCCGCCGCGGCCGCGCGCGCGGCCTCGGCGGTGCCGTCGGTGCTGTGGTCGTCGACGACGATCAGGTGAAACGCGCCTTCGTACGCTTGCTCGACGAGCGAGCGAACCGCCTCGCCGATCACGTCCGCCTCGTTGCGGGCGGGCACGACGGCCGCGACGGCCGGCCAGCCGGCGGCCGCGCCGCGCGCGTCGGGCGGCAGCCGCCGCGCGGCACGCGCGCGCCAGAAGCCGCCGCGCCCGAACAGCAGCACGAGCCAGATCACGAGCGACAGGCAAGACAGCAGAAACACGACGATGAGCGTCATGCGCGGCCCTCCGCCCGTGCGTCGCGGCCGCCCGGCGCACCGTCCGGCCGGGCGGCCGCGCACGCCGCCGCGCGCGTTTCGTTACGATCGACTTCCATGCGAATCAGCCCTTTCAATGCGTTCTTCAATGCGTTCCGGCGTCAGCGAGCCGAAAGCTTCGGTGAAAACCGCCTAGTTTACTGGGTTTGCCGCGCGCAAGCGCCGGACCTCCGGGGTTGCTCCAATTGCCACAACGTCAGGAACGGTAAAGCACGCAAAGGCCGATAGGGTTAAAATGCGCGATTCCTTCGGGGTGCCGGGCCCGTTCCAGCATTCATAACATCCAAGTTGGGGCGATCGGCCCGGTCTGCCGGCCGCTCGCACCCCGCGTCAGTCGTCGGAGTTCGCCCAAATATGCGAGTCATCCTTGCCCAGCCTCGCGGCTTTTGTGCGGGGGTTGTCCGCGCGATCGAGATCGTCGAGCGCGCGCTGCAACAGAACGGCGCGCCGGTCTATGTACGTCACGAGATCGTCCATAATCGGCACGTAGTCGAAAACCTGAGAAATAAAGGGGCGCGATTCGTTGAGGAACTCGACGAAGTGCCGCACGGCGCCGTGGCCATCTTCAGCGCGCACGGCGTCGCGCAAACCGTCGAGCAGGATGCGCAGGCCCGCGGCCTCGACGTCCTCGACGCAACCTGCCCGCTCGTCACGAAGGTGCACGTGCAGGGGCGTCAGTACGTCGCGGCCGGCCGCCGGCTGATCCTGATCGGCCACGCCGGCCATCCGGAAGTCGAAGGCACGATCGGGCAGATTCCGGCCGAGGTGATCCTCGTCCAGAGCGAGGCCGAGGTCGACACGCTGACGCTGCCGGCCGACACGCCCGTCGCGTACGTGACGCAGACGACGCTGTCGGTGGACGACACGCGCGGCATCATCGAGGCGCTGCAACGCCGGTTCACCGACATCGTCGGCCCGGACACGCGCGACATCTGCTACGCGACGCAGAACCGCCAGGCGGCGGTGCGCGAGCTGAGCGAACAGGTCGACGTGCTGCTCGTCGTCGGCGCGACGAACAGCTCGAACTCGAACCGGCTGCGCGAGATCGGCACCGAAAGCGGCGTGCCGAGCTATCTCGTCGCGGACGGCTCGGAAGTCCGCGCCGAATGGTTCGCGAACGCGCGCACGGTGGGCCTCACGGCCGGCGCGTCGGCGCCCGAGGAAATGGTCGAGGACGTGATCGCCGCGCTGCGCGCGCTCGGTCCGCTCGAGGTCGCGACGATGTCGGGCCGCGAGGAAAAAGTCGAATTCAAGCTGCCGGCGAAGCTCACGCAAGCTGTCGCCCGCGAAGTTTAAGGAGGACATCCCTTGTCTATTCCGCTGCTCCAGCAAGTCCGCGTTGGCGCGTACATCATGCGCCAGCACCTGTCCGGCAACAAACGCTATCCGCTCGCGCTGATGCTCGAGCCCCTCTTCCGCTGCAACCTCGCGTGCAACGGCTGCGGCAAGATCGACTATCCGGATCCGATTCTGAACCAGCGCCTGTCCGTCGAGGAATGCCTGCAGGCCGTCGACGAGTGCGGCGCGCCCGTGGTGTCGATCGCGGGCGGCGAGCCGCTGCTGCACAAGGAAATGCCGGAAATCGTCAAGGGCATCATGAAGCGCAAGAAGTTCGTCTACCTGTGCACGAACGCGCTGCTGATGGAAAAGAAGATGGACGATTACGCGCCGAGCCCGTACTTCGTCTGGTCGGTCCATCTCGACGGCGACCGGGAGATGCACGATCACTCGGTGTCGCAGGAAGGCGTGTACGACAAGGCCGTCGCGGCGATCCGCGAAGCGAAGCGCCGCGGCTTCCGCGTGAACATCAACTGCACGCTGTTCAACGATGCGCTCCCCGAACGCGTCGCGAAGTTCTTCGATACGCTGGGGCCGATCGGCGTCGACGGCATCACCGTGTCGCCGGGCTACGCGTACGAGCGCGCGCCGGATCAGCAGCACTTCCTGAACCGCGACAAGACGAAGAACCTGTTCCGCGAAGTCTTCAAGCGCGGCGAAGGCGGCAAGCGCTGGTCGTTCAGCCAGTCGTCGCTGTTCCTCGATTTCCTCGCCGGCAACCAGACGTACAAGTGCACGCCGTGGGGCAACCCGGCGCGCACGGTGTTCGGCTGGCAGAAGCCGTGCTACCTGGTCGGCGAAGGTTACGTGAAGACCTTCAAGGAGCTGATGGAATCGACCGACTGGGACAACTACGGCGTCGGCAACTACGAAAAGTGTGCGGACTGCATGGTCCACTGCGGCTTCGAGGCCACCGCCGTGATGGATACGATCGCGCATCCGCTGAAGGCGCTGAAGGTGTCGATGAGCGGCATCCGGACCGAAGGCGCGTTCGCGCCGGATATTCCGATCGACAACCAGCGTCCGGCCGAGTATGTGTTCTCGCGCCACGTGGAAATCAAGCTCGAGGAGATCCAGCGCGCGGGCAAGGGCAAGCTGCAGAAGGCGCCGAAGCCCGCCGCGACGGCCTGATGATCGCCGCACGGGACGCGCTCGCGCTTCCCCGTCGCCGGCCCAGGCGCCCCGGACGATGTTCGCGGCGCCTTTTTGTTTTTTGCGTGTTTGCGTGGTGCGCTTCCGCTCGGCCCGCTTGCGCCGGATCGGTGCTTGCGCCGATCCGGTCGGCATGCCGCGCCTGCCCGGTCGGGCAGCCGGCGGGGTGCGGCCGGCGTCCGCGAGCGCGCTTTCCCGCACCGGGGTACGATGCCCGCTGAACCGGCGCCGAGACGATGCGCCGCCGCCGATCACGCCGAGCGCGGAGCGCCGCGCGCCGCGCCTGATGCCGCGCCGCCGCCGCCGACCTTTCGGGAACCGCCATGACCTCATCCGACATCGCCACCATCACCGGCTGGCATGCCCACGTGTATTTCGACGCATCGAGCCGCGACGCGGCGTGGGCGTTTCGCGAGACCATCGAACGCCGCTTCGGCGCGAGCGTGCAGCTCGGCCGCTTTCACGAGCGGCTCGTCGGGCCGCATCCGACGTGGTCGTATCAGATCGCGTTCGAGCCGACGCAATTCGCCGACGTCGTGCCGTGGCTCGTGCTGCATCACGGCGCGCTCGACGTGTTCCTGCATCCGAACACGGGAGACGAGCTGCGCGATCATCGCGACGCCGCGGCTTGGATCGGCCGCTCGTACACGTTGAATCTCGATGCGCTGACACCCTGAAAAACGGTCGAGCCGAGGCGGCGCGCGCCGTGTCGCGGCGTCGCGCTCGCCTCGCGGGAACGGCGAAGCGCACGAAATGACGTCGGCCGCCGCCGCGCCGCCCGCCACATCGTTTTTTCGTTACTTCACTTCACCGCGCACCGCTTCGCGGCACGCTGTCTCGCGACACGCTGCTGCGCGGAACGACGCATCGCACTGTCCGCGGCCGCGTCGCGTGCGTCGCAACGAAAGCGCGATCGCCACGCGCCGCGCTTGCCCGCGACGCGCGGCTCATCGAACGCCACGCGCCGTCGAGCGTCGCCCCGCCGACGAATCGCCGCCATTCGTCACGAATCGCCACCTTTCCCCGCGCTCCGCCCCACGCATTCCCGCGCCGGCCATCGCGGCATGCGACGCCGCATCGTCCGGCGCATCCGCCCGAATGTGATCGCTCACGATCGCTCGTGGTCGCTCGCGATCGCTCACGGCCGGATCGACCAATCCGAACGAATATGCGAAGCTTTCGCCGACGTTCCGCGATCCCGTTTCAACCGCACAAGGAGCCGGTCTTGGAGATTCGCCACGGAATCAACCTGGCGCGCGCCCGCGCGCTTCTCGCACGCGAGCGCGACGCGTTCGAACGGGCGATGCCGAAATCGCGCGCGCGCTCGGCCGAAGCCGCGCAACATCTGTTGTTCGGCGTGCCGCTGCACTGGATGCGCGACTGGTCGACGCCGTTCTCGCTCTATGTCGATCACGCGCGCGGCACGCATTTCACCGACATCGACGGCCATCGCTACGCCGACTTCTGCCTGGGCGACACGGGCGCGATGTTCGGCCACGCGCCCGAGCCCGTCGCACGCGCGCTCGCCGAGCAGGCGGCGCGCGGCTACACGACGATGCTGCCGAGCGAGGACGCCGCGTGGGTCGCGGCGGAGCTCGCGCGCCGCTTCCGGCTGCCGTACTGGCAGTTCGCGCTGAGCGCGAGCGACGCGAACCGCTTCGTGCTGCGCTGGGCGCGCGCGGCCACGGGCCGCAAGCACATCGTCGTGTTCAACGGCTGCTATCACGGCACCGTCGACGACGTGTTCGTCGATCTCGCAGACGGCCGGCCGGTGCAGCGAGACAGCCTGCTCGGCCAGGCGCACGATCTGTCGGCATACACGCGCGTCGTCGAATTCAACGATCTCGCCGCGCTCGAAGCCGCGCTGAAGGACGGCGAGGTCGCATGCGTGCTCGCCGAGCCGGCGCTGACGAACATCGGCATGGTGCTGCCCGACGCCGGCTTCTGGCGCGAAGCGCGCGCGCTCACGCGCCGCCACGGCACGCTGCTCGCGATCGACGAAACCCATACGATCAGCAGCGGCCCCGGCGGCTATGCGCTCGCGCACGGGCTCGAGCCGGATCTGCTCGTCGTCGGCAAGCCGATCGGCGGCGGCGTGCCGTGCGCGGTGTACGGCTTCAGCGCGTCGTGCGCCGAGCGCGCGCAGCACGCGAAGGCGAGCGCGCCGCCCGGCCATTCGGGCATCGGCACGACGCTGACCGCGAACATGCTGGCGATGCGCGCGATCCGCGCGACGCTCGCCGACGTGATGACCGATACCGCGTACGCGCACATGTTCGACCTCGCCGCGCGGCTCGCGGCCGGGCTCGAACAGACGATCGCGCGACGCGGGCTGCCATGGTGCGTGACGCGGATCGGCGCGCGCACCGAGTTCCAGTTCGCGCCGGCGCCGCCGCGCAACGGCACGATCGCCGGCCTGCAGCTCGACGGCGAGCTCGAGCACATCGTGCACCTGTATCTGCTGAACCGCGGCGTGCTGATCACGCCGTTCCACAACATGATGCTCGTGTGTCCGCAGACGAGCGCGGAAGACGTCGATCGGCTGGTGGCCGCATTCGACGCGTGCCTCGGCGAGCTGCTCTGACCGACATTGCGGCGGCGGCGGCGCGAGCACGAACCTGCGAAGCGAACGAAGGAGGCGAAGCAGGCGAACGAGCGGATGCCGCATACGCCGGCGCAGGCGATACAAGCGCATGCCGGGCGCGAGAGGCACACGATGCGCTCGACCGTGCGGCCTGCCCGCCCGACGAACGCGCATCGAGGCAAACCGGCGGCGGCAACCGGCGCGGCGCATCGCATCCGCTGCCGATACGCCGCCGCGTGCCGCGGCGACGTCGCGCGGCAGCGAGCCGGCGGTCATGCCAGCGCCGCGCTCCCGGCGCACGACGATCGCATTGCGTGGCCGCTTCGCCCGGCTGACCGCGTCGCGCGCGGCAGGTCGACGGCACACGGGAACGCGTCTGCCGCCCTCGCGTCGCGCGGCGACGAGACGAGCCGCAACGAGACGAAGGCACTCCGCCGGCACGCGCACGCCATGCGTTTCGCCCCTCGGGGGCGGCGAGTGTGGCAACATCGGCCATCCCGCCGGGTCCCGACCGCTGCGGCAACCCGCGAAAGCGGCGCCGGCGACGCGGCGAGACACGCAAGAATTCGGACCATTGCATGAAAAGAGATTCGGCAATATCCGATTGCATGCCGATTCGCATGAACGCTCGATTCCGGACAAATTATCTCACACGGGTTAATTAAAACCTGACAACCGGATATTCCGTGCGATGCGATGCAAAATCAAACACCTGTCAGACAATGAATAAGGCGGCCCAAATTCTCCCGAGCCACCTTTCAATAACAAGCCAAATATATCTCAAACGAGATATTAATAGCCTGATTGGTTGTTCGCTTGGCCGATGTGCAGCCGCACAATGCGGCCATGCCGACGCTCGAAGAAAAAGCGGCGTTCGCAGAACGCCTCAGACTGCTGACGAACCCCACGTTTTTGTGAGCGTGGGGTTTTGTCTTTCTGGGATCAGGATTGCGGGTTCGCCGCGAGCGGGTAGTCGAAGCTGCAGCGCAAACCGCTCACCAGACGCAGCAGCATGCGCACGAAGCGCCAATCGGGACCCGCTGGCCCCTTTTTCCGCTTCCGCGCCAGCAGCATCGCAATCTTCTTGATGTTCTGTGCCGCCGCGGCCAGCAAGCACTGCTCGGCCACCTTGCGTAGCCCACGCATACGGGCATAACGGTGCCCATGCAGCTGCTTGGCATCGGCGAAGCTGCGCTCCACCGTCTGCTTGCGCCGCGCGTAAATGCGTTGGCCCCATTCGGTCAAGCGCCGCGCGTCCACCCGCTCCTTGGCGCGCTCCCACACGTGGCGCGTTACCACCTTCACCGCGATCGCACTGTTCGTGCACTGCGATCGTACCGGGCAGCGCCCGCAGATCTGCGCATTGGATTTGTATTCCCGATAGCCGAGCCGATTGGTCGTGCTGTACGGCAGGGCCTGCCCCTGCGGGCACACGTATTCGTTGCGATACGCGTCGTACTTGAACTGCCGTTTGTAGAACATGCCCGGCTTGTGGTTCGGCGTGCGATAGCCCATCACCCCGGCAATCCCTCGCTCCTCCAGCCCCTGGCACACCGCCGGCGTGAAGTAGCCCGCATCCAGCCCCACCGCCTCGACCTTGAACTCAAAGCGCTCGCGCTGGCGATCCAGCCGATCCAGATACGGCTGGCTGTCATGCACCGAGGCCGGCGTCACATGCGTATCGGTGATGATCGCGTGCTTGGCATCCACCGTGCGGTGGTCCAGATAGAAGAACCCCTTCGGCTTGTCGTCCCGCACCATGTAGCCGCTGTCCGGATCGGTCCGGCTGAGCTTGGTGTCCTTGCTAGACGGCGGCTCATCGTCGTCGCGATCCAGCGGCTTCCTGCCATGCGCGGCCCGGTCCGCATCCACTGCCGCGTTCAATGCCTCCGTGTAGGCGGCCGGCGTCTGCTCCAGCTTCACCACATCGAACTTGCCTTTGTTCGCGTTCGCCTTCAGGTGCGTGCTGTCCGTGTACAGCACCCGACCGTCGACCAGCCCGCGCTTGATCGCCTGCCGCACGATCTCGTCGAAGATCTCCTGATACACCGTCGTGTCCGTGAAGCGTCGGCGGCGATTCTGCGAGAACGTTGACGCATCCGGCACCTTGTCGGTCAGCCGGAACCGGGCGAACCAGCGATAGGCGACGTTGACCTGGACCTCACGCATCAGTTGCCGCTCGCTGCGCACCCCGAACAGGTAGCCGATGAACAACAGCTTGAACATCACCACGGGATCGAGCGCCGGCCGCCCGTTGTCCGCGCAATACAGATGCGCCACCTTCGCGCGGATGAACTCGAAATCCACCGCCGCATCGATCTGGCGCAGCAGGTGGTCCTTCGGCACGAGTTCCTCGAGCGTCACCATCTCGAGTTCGTGCTGCGTGGGCATGGGCGTCTTCAGCATCACGCCATTAAAAAACAAAAATCCCCCACTTGGCGAGGGTTTGTCAGCAATCTGAGCGCCGCACCGCGGCGCTTCCCGCACGCGGCGCGGGTCACGCGCGCGCGTCGCCCGCCGCGCGCGTCACCTCGCCATCCGGCCGCGCGCGTGCTCGGCGCGCGCCGCGCCGATCGCCGTGTCGACCTTGCGCACCTCTTCGGGCGGCGGCAGCGCCGCCTTGAAGTCCATCGAATCCATCCACAGCTCGCGCGTCCAGCCGCGCGTGTGATACAGGTGATGGTCCTCGTCGGGCTCGACTTCGTCGTGCGCGTCCTTCAGCACGCGCGCCGCGTCGCCGGACAGCTCGCCCGCCGCGAGCCCGATCAGCTCCCAGTTCAGGTGATCCTTCGTCTCCGCGAGCACGACGCACTCCGCCGCGACGATCTGCGCGACGAGCGGATTGCCGCCGCCGCGCGCGTACGCGATCACTTCGACGAGCGCCTTGCCGAGCCCCGCCACGGCCGCGCGGCCACGCGTCTTCTCGTCGGGATCGAGGCCGAGCGCGTCGAACACCGAGCGCAGCACTTCCTGGTGATGCAGCGTCTCGTCGCGATACTTCTGCCATTCTTCGCGCAGCGCCTCGTCGGTCACGACCGACAGCGCCGCCTCGTACACCTTCGCGCCGCCGAGTTCCGTCTCGAGCGCCTGATACAGCAACTCGCGAACGCCTTCGCCGAGTTGTTTCTTCGCCATGGCTGCCTCCGTTTTGGCGGGGCCGCGCCCCACCGGTCAAATGTTGAACGCGCGTCGAACGCAGGCCGAACGTGGATTGAACCTGCGCCGGCCGCGCGCCGAATGCGAGGCGGCGCGCGCTCAGCGCGCCGCGCCGACCTCGTGCGCCACCGCGCGCGCCTGCGCCAGATGCTGCCTGAGCATCGGCAGCGCGCGCTCGGCGAACGCGCGCAGATCGGGATCGCGGCCCGAGCGGGCCTCGTCCTCGAACAGGCGGATCGCCTTGCGGTGCGCGGCCGGGCCGGCGGCCGCGAGATACGCGACGTCGAACTCGCGGCCGCTCTTGCCGCGCAGCGCCTCCACCTCCGGATCGACGATCTGCGCGGCCTGCACCGGCACGCCCTTGCGCTCGGCGAGCTCACGCAGCGCCTCGTTCAGGCGGCCGTGATCGTCGACCATCCGCTTCGCGAACGCGCGCACGTCGGGCGTCGCCGAGCGTTCGCCGGCGAGCTGGCCCGCCTGCACCTCGCTCTTGCCGGCGAGCCCGGCCTTGTCGACGAATTCGGCGTCCACACCCTGCGGGCGCTTCGCGATCTGCGCGTCGTTCGCGTGCTCGGGCGGATTCACGACATCGCGTCCGACATGCGAGTTCGACGCGGGCGGCTCGCTCGGCATCTGCGCATGCAGCGCCGGCGCGCCGAGCGCCGCGCACGCGGCGCCCGCGATGATCCATCTGCGCGTTTTCATCGGTGACCTCCTGTAAAAGAAGCGCCGCCCCCGGCCGTCAGCCGTTGACGATCGTCCCGCCGTTCGGGTGCAGCGTCTGGCCCGTCATGTAGTCCGCGCCGTCCGACGCGAGCAGCACGTAACAGCCGATCAGCTCGTCCGGCTGGCCGGGCCGCTTGAGCGGCACGTTGGCGCCGAAGCGCGCGCGCTGCTCGTCGTCGAACGTCGACTGGATCAACGGCGTCCAGATCGGCCCCGGCGCGACCGCGTTCACGTGAATGCCGCGGCTCGCGAGATTGAGCGCGAGCGAGCGTGTGAACGATACGATCGCGCCCTTCGTCGCCGAGTAGTCGATGAGCACCGGATTGCCGTGGTACGCGGTGACGGACGCCGTGTTGACGATGCGCGCGCCCGCCTTCATGTGCGTGAGCGCCGCCTGCGTGCAGAAGAACATCGCGAAGATATTGGTGCGAAACGTGTGCGTGAGCTGCGCTTCGCTGATCTGCCCGATGTCGGTCTGCACGTGCTGCTCGCCCGCGTTGTTCACGAGCACGTCGAGGCGGCCGAAGCGCTCGACGGCGCGCCTGAGCGCGACGTGCGCGTTCGCGCGCTCGCCGATGTCGAGCGCGATCGTCTCGCAGCGCCGGCCCGTCTGCTCGATCAGGTGCTTCGTGTGCGCGGCGTCGTCCGATTCGTTCAGATAGACGATCGCGACGTCCGCGCCTTCCTTCGCGAAGCCGACCGCGACCGCGCGCCCGATGCCGCTGTCGCCGCCCGTCACGAGCGCGACCTTGCCGTCGAGGCGGCCGCTGCCGACGTAGCCGGCGGCCTCGTCGCGCGGCTTCGCCGCCATCTCGCGCTCGCGGCCCGGTTGCGGCGTGCGGCCTTGCGGCGATGAAGCTTCAGCGGTGCTCATGGCGTTCTCCTTGTTCACGATGCGATGATGCGTCGATGCAGCGATGCGCCGACGGCGGGCCGCCGGCCCGTGCCTCGCACGCGGCTTGCCCGCCGGTGCGCAAGCGGCGTGCCGCGCGGTGCGCCGCGCCCGCCGCGCGGGCGGCGCGCCAGGCGCGGCCCGCGTTTTACAACCGCCTGAAAAAAGTGCGCGGGCACCGCGCTCGCCGCGCTAGCGCGACGACACGTCGGGCCGCGTTCTCGGCGGCCGCGCCGGGTCGAAGTCGGCCCATTCGCCGTCCACCCACTCGCCGTCGACGCGCTCGACGTTCGCCGCGCCGCTCGCGCGCAGCACGGCCTCCACCGCGCCCGCCGTCTCGCCCGTCACGTGCGCGGCGAGCATCACGCCGGTATCGCTTTGCCTGAGCGTGCCGAGCCCCTCGATCTGGCGGCCCTGCATCCGGCGCAGCGCGCCGCCGAACGCGCCGACGTAGCCGCCGACGAGCGCGGCGGCCGGCCACACGACCCAGTAGCGCCAGCCGAACATGTAGACGACGAAGCCCACGACGAGCCCGACGATCACGCCGAGCGCCGCGCCGTACGCCGCGCCCGAGCCGCCCGGCCGCGCGGCCGAGTCCGCGTAGACGTCGCCGCCGATCGGAAACCTCGCGTGCTGCCCGCTGGGATTCAGAAAGAACACCGATACGTCGTCCGGCCCGAAGTCGCGCGCATACAGATGCCGCGCGCCCGCCTCCGCCTGCTCGAACGTCGTGAACCGGCCTGCCACGATCATCGCCATGATTCTCTTGCCTCCTGCGCGGCGCGGCGCCGCCGGCGGTGCGTGCCGCCGCGCGTCGCCGCGTCCGCGCTCGATGGCCGCGCGCGCATGCCGGCGCGGCGGCCGTGCCCGCGCGTTGCGCGCACGCACGCAGCGCACGCGAGCCTCGCCGATGCGGCGCGGTGCGGCAAGCACGCCGGCGCGGGACGCGGCCGTGCAGCCGGGGCCCGCGTCGCACGCTCGCGCCGCGCCGCATCCGCGCGCATCGCGTCACATCAGCTTGCCGACCTCCTTCGATACCGACGCCGGCGTCTCGTACTGCCGCTCGGGAATGCGTCGCAGCATGTCGAGCACGACGCCGTCGGCGTGCGAGCGCTCCGCGCACTGGACGACCTCGTCCTTGCTCGCCGGATAATCCATGCCCTTGAGGGCCTTCTGGATGTCGACCGGGCTCGGCGCCTTGCCGTGCCCGCCCTGGTGGCCGCCCTTGTCGTGATCCTGCTGCACGCGATCGCCCTCGTGCGCGCGCGCGACTCAGTTCGTGGCCGGTATGCGGATGATGTTGGGACGTCATTGACAACCTCCTTCGGATGACGCGCTGCGGCGGCGCGGCGGCAAACCTCGCCGCGCGCAGCCGCAACGCAGGAAGCGGACGGCGGCGCGCCACGCGGCGCGAGCCGCGCGGATGCGCATCGCCGCATCGCGGGCCGTTCGCGCGCAGCGCGCCGCACGCGCTACGAAGCGACGTCGCGCCGAGCGCGCGCGAGCGCCGCGACGACGAGCGCCGCGGCCGTCAGCGCGAGCGCGCCGGCGACTCTCGGCCGCTGCATCACCGTGTTGTACGCGCACGAGCGCAGCACCACGCCGTCCATCCCTTCGCGCTCGTGCAACGGGCGCGTCGGCTCGTACAGCGCGTTGTCGTCGCGCGGCCGCGCGGGGCGCATCGTGCGCTGCCCGCGCGAGAACAGCGACGTGGCGAGCCGGTCGAACAGCCGCGGCGCGTGATACGCGCCCGACGACGCGAGCTTCGCCGCGCCGCCGACAAACAGCGTGCGACGGGCATGCTCGGCCGCGAACAGGATCGCGTCGGCGACGATGTCCGGATCGTAGATCGGCGGCGGCAGCTTCGCCTCGACGTTCATGTAGTTCTTCGCGTGCATCACGAACATCGTGTCGACGGCCGCGGGCTTGACGAGCGTGACCGACACCGGCACGTTGTCCGCCTCGAGCTCGATGCGCAGCGAATCGGTGAAGCCCTTGATCGCGTGCTTGGATGCCGCATACGCGCTTTGCAGCGGCACCGGCGCGTCGGACGCCTCGCTGCCCATGTTGATGATCGCGCCGCCGCGAAAGTCGCTCTTGCGGCGAAAATGCTCGGACGCGACGAGCGAGCCATGCACGACGCCCCAGTAGTTCGTATCGAACAGCCGGCGCTGGTCGTCGAGCGGCACCGACAGCGCGGAGCCGAAGATCGTCACGCCCGCGTTGTTGATCCACGTGTCGAAGCCGCCGAACGTCTCGACGGCCTTCGCCGCCGCGCGCTGGACGTCCTCGTAGCGGCTCACGTCGGCCGCGACCGCGACGGCGAGGCCGACGTGCTGGCGGATCTCCTCGCATAGCGCCTCGAGCGCGGTATCGTTGCGCGCGACGAGCACGAGCTTCGCGCCCTTCTTCGCGGCCTTGCGCGCGGTGACGAGCCCGATGCCGCTCGTCGCGCCGGTGATCACGATCGTCTGCTCGCCGATCGGCTTCAGCGTGCATTTCATGACTGGACTCCTTGCCGAACGGGCCGGCTACTTGGGCTGCACCGTCAGCTTGTCGCGCACGGTCTTCACGCCGTCCACCTGCCTGGTCACGTCGACGGCGAGCGTGCGCTGCCGCTCGTCGGGCACCGTGCCCGCGAGCTGCACCGCGCCGCGTCTTCACGTGGATGTCGCCGGACGACAGATCGTTCGTCGCGAGCAGCGCGGCCTTCACCTTGGTCGTGATCGCGGTGTCGCGCAGCTTCGTGCCCGCGCTCGTCGAATGCGACGACGACGCGCCGTTCATATCGGTCGCGCGGTTCGCGGTGTTCGCGCCCGTCATGTCGTTCGGGCCGTTCGCGCTGCCGTTCGCGCCGCCCGTCGCGGCCCCTGCGCCGCCCGTGCCGTCGCCCGCCGCGGCGGCCGCCTGCGGCAGCGCGAGGCACGCGGCCGCGAGCGCGATCAGCACGGCCGTGGCGAGGCGGCCGAAGCGCTTCGCGGCATGATGGGGCGAATGCGGCTGCGTGTATCGCGGCACGCGGGATTGCATTTCCTTCATCGTGAGCTCCTTTCGTCGAATCGGCGCGGCGGCCGGGTGCATCGAAGCGCCGCAAGCGCCGTGCCACCGTCCGCCGGCCGCGCCGGGCAGGGCGTCGCGTGGTGTGTTGCCGCGCGCGGCGCGCGCGGCGCCGTGCTTTTCGGCAAGCCGTTGTAACTTTTGCGGCCGCGTTCGCGCATCCTCGCGCGCGCGGCAAACGGGCATGCGCGTTGCGCACGCCTGCCGCAAAGGGCACATTCGCGCCCGCCGGCACGGGAGCCATCGTCATGCAGAAAATCGCGTTGATCAGTGAGCACGCATCGCCGCTCGGCGTCATCGGAGGCGTCGACGCGGGCGGCCAGAACATCTATGTCGCGAACGTCGCCAAGCAGCTCGCGCGGCTCGGCGTCGACGTCGACGTGTTCACGCGCTGCGACAATCCGCACCTGCCCGACGTCGCGCACATCGGCGCGGGCATCCGCGTGATCCACGTACCGGCCGGCCCGCCGTCGAACGTACCGAAGGAAGCGCTGCTGCCGTACATGAAGGCGTTCTCGGCATTCCTCATCGACTGGTTCCGACGCGAGCCGACGCCTTACGACGCGATGCACGCGAACTTCTTCATGTCCGGCGACGCGGCGCTGCGCGTGAAGGCGCGCCTCGGCGTGCCGCTCGTGATGACGTTCCATGCGCTCGGCCGCGTGCGCCGCCGGCATCAGGGCGCGGCCGACGGCTTTCCGGACGCGCGCTTTCCGATCGAGGACGCGCTCGCGAAGCGCGCCGATCGCGTGATCGCCGAGTGCCCGCAGGACGCGGCCGATCTGCGCGCGCTGTACCGCGCCGATCCGGGCCGCATCGAGATCGTGCCGTGCGGCTTCGACGAAGAAGAGTTTCGCCCGGTGCTGCGGCGCGCCGCGCGCGCGCGGCTCGGCTGGCGCGACGACGAATTCGCGGTGCTGCAGCTCGGGCGCCTCGTGCCGCGCAAGGGCATCGACAACGTGATCGAGGCGCTCGCGCGCGTGCCGCGCGACGCGGGCGCGCGGCCGGCCCGTCTCTATGTGGTGGGCGGCAGCGACTACGAGCCGGCCCCGTCGCGCTGCGCGGAGCTCGCGCGCCTCGCCGGCATCGCGCGCGAAGCCGGCGTGGCCGATCGCGTGACGTTCGTCGGCCGGCGCGATCGCGACGCGCTGCACCTCTACTACGGCGCGGCCGACGTGTTCGTGACGACGCCGTGGTACGAGCCGTTCGGGATCACGCCCGTCGAGGCGATGGCGTGCGCGACGCCCGTGATCGGCAGCGACGTCGGCGGCATCCGCACGACAGTCGAGCACGGCGTGACGGGCTATCTCGTCGCGCCGCGCGATCCGGGCGCGCTCGCCGCGCGGCTCGACGAACTGCGGCGCGACCCCGAGCGCGCGCAGCAGTTGGGCTGGGCCGGCTACCGGCGCGCGCATCGCCATTACACGTGGCGCGGCGTGGCCGAGCGGCTCGCGGCGATCTATCGCGACGTCGCCGCGTGCGCGCGGCGCGGCGCGCGCGCGGGCACGGCGGCGCACGTGCGGCGCTCGCCCGTCGCGCCCTCGGCAACGGTTGCGAACCAGAAGGAGAACGGATCATGAAGGACCCCGAACGCAAGCGCATTCTCGTCACGGGCGGCGCCGGCTTTCTCGGCTCGCACCTGTGCGAGCGGCTCGTCGCCGAAGGCCACGACGTGCTGTGCGTCGACAATTTCTACACCGGCGCGAAGGACAATATCGCGCATCTGCTCGACGCGCCGAACTTCGAGCTGATGCGGCACGACGTGACGTTTCCGCTGTACGTCGAGGTCGACGAGATCTATAACCTCGCGTGCCCCGCATCGCCCGTGCACTACCAGCGCGACCCGGTGCAGACGACGAAGACGAGCGTGCACGGCGCGATCAACATGCTCGGGCTCGCGAAGCGCCTGAAGGCGCGCATCCTGCAGGCGTCGACGAGCGAAGTGTACGGCGACCCGGCGTCGCATCCGCAGCGCGAGAGCTACTGGGGCCACGTGAATCCCGTCGGCATACGCGCGTGCTACGACGAGGGCAAGCGCTGCGCGGAGACGCTGTTCGTCGACTATCACCGGCAATACGGCGTCGACATCCGCATCGCGCGGATCTTCAATACGTACGGCCCGCGCATGCATCCGGCGGACGGGCGCGTCGTGTCGAACTTCATCATGCAGGCGCTCGCGGACGCGCCGCTCACCGTGTACGGCGACGGCCGGCAAACGCGTGCGTTCTGCTACGTCGACGACCTGATCGACGCGCTGATCCGCCTGATGGCCGCGCCCGGCCCGATGCCCGAGCCGATGAACCTCGGCAATGCCGAGGAAGTGTCGATGCTGCAGATCGCGCGCGAGGTGGTGCGCGTGACGGGCGCGTCGGTCGCGATCGAATTCCGGCCGCTGCCCGCCGACGATCCGCGCCAGCGCTGCCCGGATCTCGGCTTCGCGCGCGAGCGGCTCGGCTGGCGCGCGACCACGACGCTCGCCGACGGGCTCGCGGCAACGGTGCGCTACTTCATCCAGCGGCAGGCGGCGCATCACGCGCCGGGCAACCTCGTGCACAGCACGCGGGTTGCGTCGCACATGCTCGCGCGCGTGAATGCGCAGGGGAGATCGCGCGTCAGCGCGTAGCGGGGGCGCGGGGCGCGCGGTTCGCGGCGGGTGGTTCGTGGTTCATGCCTCATAGCTCGCGGTACGCTGCGCTCGGGGCCATGCTCGAGACCCACACGGTTCGCGATTCGCGAGCTCACCCGCGCGCGTCAGCCGCTGCCCGTCGCGCGCAGGATCGCACGCGCGAGCGTCTGCAGATCGACCGGCTTGCATAGATAGCCGTCGAAGCCCGCCGCGAGCACGCGCCGCTCGCTGTCGCGCCCCGCATGCGCGGTGACGGCGAGCACCGGCGCGTCGTTCGCCGCGCGCGTGCGCGTGTCCGCATCCGCATCCGCGTCCACGTGGCGCAGCGTGTCGAGCAGCCAGTAGCCGTCGCCGTCGGGCATCGCGAGATCGGACAGCACGACGGTCGGCCGCATCGCGTCCACCTTCCCGATCGCCTCGCGCCCCGACGACGCGACGACCACCTCCGCGCCGAGCGTCTTCAGCGCGGCGGCCAGGCTCGCACGCGAGGTCGCGTCGTCGTCGACGAGCAGGATCCGCTGCGCGTCGAGCGTCATCCGCGCGCCGCCCTCGGCCTGCGCGGCCCATGCGAGCGCGCCCATCGGCTGCCAGCCGGCGGGCAGCGTGATCGCGAACGTCGTGCCGCGGTTCTTGCCCGCGCTCGCGGCCTCGACCTTGCCGCCGTGCAGCTCCGCGATGTGCCGCACGATCGACAGCCCGAGGCCGAGCCCGCGCCGCGGCGATGCGGGCGCGCCTTCCGCGCGCCGGAACGCCTCGAACACGTGCGGCAGGAATTCGGGCGAGATGCCATGGCCCGTATCGGCGACCGTCAGCTTCGCCTGCGCGTCGTGGCGCTCGAGCGACACGGTCACGCGGCCGCCGCGCGGCGTGAACTTGAACGCGTTCGACAGCAGGTTCGACAGCATCTGCCGCAGCCGCTCGCCGTCGCCGGACACGATGCACGTGGCGAGCGCGCATTCGACCGACAGCGCGATCCCGTCGGCCTGCGCGGCCGCGCCGAGCGCGCCCGTCACGTCGTTGACGATGCGCACGAGATCGACCGGCATCGCATCGAGCCGCAGCTTGCCCGTCGCGAGCGACGATGCATCGAGAATGTCGCCGACCATCCGCGACAGCGAGCGCGCGCTGCGGTCGATCGCATCGATCGCCTGCTGCTGCAGCGCGCCGTCCACCGGATTGCGCAGCACCTCGATCCAGCCGTAGATCACGTTCAGCGGCGTGCGCAGCTCGTGCGACACGGTGGCGAGCAGCTCGTCCTTCAGCCGGTTCGACGTGTCGGCCTGCCGGCGCGCGTCGCGCGCGCCGCGCAGCGAGCGGTGCACGCGGCGTTCGCGCCGGCGCTGCTCGCCCGTGTCGCGCAGCGTCAGCGACAGCGCGATGCACGCGTCGCGCTCGTCGAACACGGGCGACGCCGACATCGTCGCGCGCATCCGCCCGCCGTCCTGCCGCACGCACAGCACGTCGACGTTCTCGATCGGCTCGCGCATGTCGGGCACCGATTCGGGCAGCGGATGATTGCGCAGCCAGCGCGGCGCGATCAGCATCGCGACGTCGCACCCGCGCGCCGCGTGCTCGTCGTAGCCGAACATCCGGCGCGCGGCCGGGTTCCAGCTCGTGATGCGGCGATTCGAGCCGACCCCGACGATCGCGTCGGGCGAGGCCTCGACGAGCCGCCGCAGCATCTGGCTGGCCGCCGATCGCTCGCGCTCGATGCTGATGTCGCGCACGATCAGCACCGCGCCCGTCATGTCGCCCGCCGAATCGACGAGCGGCGACGCGGCTTCGGCGATCGGCACCCGCTGCCCGTCGTGCGGAGCAAGCCAGTGCC
The DNA here is from genome assembly GCF_000011705.1 of Burkholderia mallei ATCC 23344. Classification (NCBI taxonomy): domain Bacteria; kingdom Pseudomonadati; phylum Pseudomonadota; class Betaproteobacteria; order Burkholderiales; family Burkholderiaceae; genus Burkholderia; species Burkholderia mallei. The sequence continues at coordinate 2,168,599 of NC_006349.2, forward strand.
CTTCGACGCTCGCGCTCCTGCCGCTCCTCAGCACGTGCTCGAGCGCGGACGCGCGCACGCGCGCGCCGCGCCCGTCGTAGGCGCGGTACACGTCGCGAAACGGCAGACCGCGCACGGCCGTCGCATCGCAGCCGATCAGCGCGGCCGCGCTCGGGTTCATGTACGTGAGCATGCCGTGCCGGTCGCTGACGACGACGCCCTGCGTGAGCGACTGCAGCAGGGTCTCGTAGTAGTGGCGCGCCCCCGCCTCGCGGCGGCGCAACGCGTCGTTCGCGCGGCGCGAGCCCTTGAGCGCGACGACGATCGCGCAGATCGCGCAACTCACGACGGCGAACGTCGCGAGCTGCATGAGCCGCCACGCGAGCGGCGCCGAATACGCGGCCGGATCGTTCAGGAACAGCAGCCACGCGAGCGCCGCGCTCGCGGCGGTCGCGGCGATCCCCCCCGCGAGCGACGTCGCCCAGGCGGCCGCCGCGATGAACGGAAAATACGGCGCGAGCGGCATGTCGGCGCCGCCGAAGCGCACGAGCGCCGCCTGCAGCAACGTACCGATCGCGATGAAGCCCGTCACCGCCGCGTAATTTTTTGCGTGTCCTCGTACAAAATTCGCCATCACATCCCCTCCTGCCGCCGCGTGGGCGCGCGGCGCGCGCGCGCAGCCGGACGCGCCGCGGCGGCACGGAAGTTGCGGCTCCGCACGGGCAAGCCGCGCATCCGCGCACGCGGCACCGGGGAGGCTCGCGGACCATGACATCGACTCACCGCTGGCTCGTCATCTCGCCGCATCTGGACGACGGCGTGTTCGGCTGCGGCCAGTTGCTCGCGCAGTCGCCCGGCTCCGCCGTCGTCACGGTGTTCGCCGGCGTGCCGCCGCCGCGCACGCCCGCGCCGCCGTGGGACCGCCGCGCGGGCTTCGCGACGGGCGCCGACGCGATGCGCGCGCGGCGCGCGGAAGATGCCCGCGCGCTGCGCGTGCTCGACGCGACACCCGTCTGGCTCGATTTTCTCGACGATCAATACGGCGCACCGGCCGCGCCCGACGACATCGCCAAGCAGCTCGCCGCCACGCTCGACGCGCATCCCGGCTTCGACGTCGCCGCGCCCGCCGGGCTGTTTCATCGCGATCATCTCGCAACGAATCGCGCGGCGCTCGCGGTCCTCGCGCGCGGCCCCCGCGCGCGTCGCTGGCTGTTCTACGAGGACGCGCTGTACCGCCGCGTCGACGACCTGATGGCCAAGCGGCTCGCCGACTGGCGCCGGCAAGGCTGGATCGCGCGGGTCGCCGCGCCGCTCGCGCACGCGCGCGCGGGCCGCGCGGCCAAAGCCGAGGCCGTGCGTGCGTACGCGAGCCAGGTTGCCCTCTTCGACGCTCATGCGCTCGTCGACCTCCATGTTTCCGAAACCTACTGGCGCCTCCAATGCGAGACCTCATCAGCGTAACGCCCGCGCGCGTCGACATGCCGACGCGCGAGCCGCGCATGACCGCGATCGTGCTCACGCACCGCCGCGAATCCGAGCTCGCGCGCACGCTCGCGCAGCTCGCGAAGCTGCCCGAGCAGCCCGCGATCGTCGTCGTCGACAATGCGTCGAACGACGGCACCGCGGCGATGGTGCGGCGGCGCTTCCCGCGCGCGACGCTCGTGCGCGCGCCGCGCAATCTCGGCGCGGCCGGACGCAACCTCGGCGCCGCGTGCGCGCGCACGCCGTACATCGCGTTCTGCGACGACGACACGTGGTGGGAGTCCGGCTCGCTCACGCTCGCCGCGCAGCTCTTCGAACGCCATCCGCGCATCGGCGCGCTGACCGCGCGCGTGCTCGTCGGCATCGAGCGCCGCGAGGACCCCACCTGCGCGCTGATGCGCGCGAGCCCGCTCGAGCACGCGCCGCAGCAGCCGGGCCCGACGATTCTCGGCCTGCTCGCCGGCGCGACCGCGTTCCGGCGCGGCGCGTTCTGCGCGGCGGGCGGCTATCATCCGCGCCTTTTCGTCGGCGGCGAGGAAACCTTGCTCGCGCTCGACCTCACGACGGCCGGCTGGTCGCTCGTCTACGCGCCGCAGCTCACCGTCGTCCATTACCCGTCGCCCGTGCGCGACGCGCGCGGCCGCGCGAGCGTCATCGCGCGCAACGCGGTCTGGACCGCGTGGCTGCGCCTGCCCGCGTTCGCCGCGCTGCTGCGCACGCTGCGCGCCGCGCCGCGCGTATGGCGCGAGGCGGGCGGCCTGCGCGGCTGGCGCCGCACGCTCGCCGGCCTGCCGTGGACGCTGCGCGAACGCAGGCCGATTCCGACGCACGTCGACGCGATGCGGCGCGTGGTCGAAGCCGCCGATCGGCTCGCGCGCCGGCAGGCGCGGCGGCAGCGGCCGTAGCCGCATCGGCATCGCGCGCGCCTTCATCGCTTCGTCTTGTCGTCCCCCTCCGCCTCGAGCTGCGCGAGCCGGTTGTAGATCGTCTTCAGGCTGATGTCGAGCACCTCGGCCGCGTGCGTCTTCACGCCGCCGCACTGCGCGAGCGTGCCGAGAATGATCCGCCTGTCGACTTCCTCGAGCGACGTGCCGAACGGCACCGTCACCGCGTCGCCGTCGTCGCCCGGCTCGCTCGCCACTTCGTCCATGATCGGCGGCGGCAGCGTGTCGATCACCTCGCCGTCGTTGAAAATGCAGGCGCGCTGCACGAAGTTGCGCAGCTCGCGCACGTTGCCCGGCCAGTCGTATTCGGCAAGCGCGGCGAGCGCGGACGCCGAGAAGCGCATCTTGCGCCCGCTGTCCTCGCCGAGCTGCCGCAGGAACGCCTCGGCGAGCATCGGAATGTCGTCGCCGCGCGCGCGCAGCGGCGGCAGCGTGATCGGGAACACATTGATCCGGTGGTACAGGTCCGGGCGCAGCTTGCCGTCCGCCATCGCGGCTTCCGGGTCGAGGTTCGTCGCGGCGACGATCCGCACGTCGACGTCGAGCTCGCGCGCGGAGCCGAGCCGCGTGAGCCGCCCCGTCTCGAGCACGCGCAGCAGCTTCACCTGCGATTCGACGGGCATCTCGGTGATCTCGTCGAGGAACAGCGTGCCGCCGTCCGCACGCTCGAAGAAACCCTTGTGCTGACGATCCGCGCCGGTGAAGCTGCCGCGGTCGTGGCCGAACATCTCGCTCTCGACGAGGTTCGCCGCGATCGCGCCGCAGTTGACCGCGAGAAACGGCCCCTTGCGGCGCAGGCTCAGATCGTGGATCGTCTGCGCGGCGAGCTCCTTGCCGGTGCCCGATTCACCCATCAGCAGCACGGACGCCTCGGTGCCCGCGACGCGGCCGATCGCGTCGTACATCGTCTGCATCACGGGCGAGCGCCCGAGCATCCTGCCGAAGCGGCCGAGCCGCTGCAGCTCCGAGCGCAGCGCGGCGATCTCCTCGTGCAGCACGCCGGTGCGCGGCACGCGCGCGAAGATGCTGTTCAGCCGCTGCATGTTCAGCGGCTTCACCAGATAATCGGTCGCGCCTCTTCGCAGCGCGTCGATCGCGGTTTCGAGGCTCGCGTGTCCTGTCGTCAGCACCATCTCGACGTGCGCGCCCTTGGGCAGCTCGTCGAACAGATCCATGCCGTTGCCGTCCGGCAGAACGAGATCGCACAGCACCAGATCCGGCGTGTGCGTCGCGATCAGCGCGCGCGCCTCCTCCAGCGTCGCAGCCGCATCGCAGGCGAGCTGCTGGGTATGCGCCAGAGCGCAAAGCATGTCGCGCGTGTCCGCATCATCCTCGACGATGAGAATGTAGGGCATTCGAGCTCCTTCGTCCGTTGCGCGCCGGCGCAAGCGATGAACGAGCCCGCATGCCGGCGCATATCCGATTAGGCGGCCGAACGATGCCGGCCGATGTGCGATGCGATCGAAGTTCGATCGCGGCGACGAAACGCGTTGCTCATCACAGTATAGAAAACGCGCCCTCGGCGAAACCCGGTTATCGGATATTTCTATCCGAACCCGGCCGCCGCATTGGAAATTTCAATTCATCGTTGAAAAAATAGCCGCTAGGCTTCAGCTGTGTAAAAAATGCGCAGGGCGCATCCGAACGCCGTTCGTTCGCACGCTTGTTTGCTCGCTCATTCGCTCGTTCGCTTCGGAGCCAGTCCGCGCACCTCCCCGGGGAACCCCACTCAGCGAGATACCCATGTCGCAACACAGCAGTGACGGCAGACGGCTGCACGGCAATTCGTGTCTGATCCAGGCGCTGTTGCACAAGATCGAAAAAGTGGCCGCGACTCGTGCAAGCGTGTTGATCGTCGGCGAAAGCGGGGTCGGCAAAGATATCGTCGCAAGACTCCTCCATGACATGAGCCCACGCCGCCGTGGCCCGTTCGTTCCGGTCAATTGCGGCGCGATTCCGGCCGACATCGCCGAATCGCAGTTGTTCGGCCACGAGAAGGGCAGCTTCACCGGCGCGGCCGCGCAGCACATCGGCTTCTTCGAGGCCGCGCGCGGCGGCACGATCTTCCTCGACGAAGTGGCCGAGATGTCGCGCGATCTGCAGGTGAAGCTGCTGCGCGCGCTCGAATCGAACACCATCACGCGCGTGGGCGGCAGCGAGCCGATCGCGCTCGACGTGCGCGTGGTCGCGGCCACTCACCACAACCCTGCCGAGGCGGTGCAGGAAGGGCGCTTTCGCGAAGACCTGTTCTACCGGCTCGCCGTGTTCGCGCTGCGCGTGCCGGCGCTCAGGCATCGCGAGGACGATATCGAGGGCATCGCGCAGGAGCTCGTCGATACGCTCAACAGCCGGCACAGCACGCGCAAGCGGCTCTCGGGGCAGGCGCTGAAGACGCTGCGCACCTATTCGTGGCCGGGCAACGTGCGCGAGCTGCGCAATGCGATCGAGCGCGCGTACATCCTCTCCGACGAGCAAATCGAGCAGTTGCCGGTGCGACGGCTCGCGCCGCGCGACGACGTGCGCCGGAACGCGATGACGCTGCCGCTCGGCATGACGCTCGCGCATTCGCAGCAGCGCTTCATCGCCGCGTCGCTCAAGTACTTCGACGGCGACAAGCCGCGCACCGCGAAGGCGCTCGGCATCAGCCTGAAGACGCTGTACAACCGGCTCGCGCTGATGCGCGAGCACGACGGGGAAACCGCGCAGCACTAAGGGGGGCGGGCGCGCGGCGGGCGAGCCGCGTCCGGCCGGCGCGCCTCGCGCGGTGAACGGCCGGCGCTCGTCGTGGCTGTCGCGGCTGTCGCGCGAGCCTTGCATGCGTCGCATGCCGCGCGGAGCGCCTATGTCGCGCATGCCGCGCACGCATCGCGTGCCGTGCGCGGGCCGCATGGCGCGCGGCACGCGCACGGACCGGGCGGCGCGGCGCGCACGCGCGCACGCGCGCTCATGCCGCGACGGCGCGCAGCGCGTCGTCCCAGTCTCGCGCGAAGCGCTCGATCCCGAAACGCTCGAGCGCGTCGCGCCGCGCGGCCGCGCCCCATTCGGCGGCGAGCCGCGGATCGCGGATCAGCGTGCGCATCGCGTCGACGAGCACGTCGATGCGCGTGTCGGCCACGCCGTTGTGCCCGGTGCGCACGAGCTGCGCCATCTCGGTCGTCGCGAGCGCGACGATCGGCAGCCCGATCGTCATCGCCTCGACGACCGCAAGCCCGAGTAGCGAATCGGATTGAAGAAGAAACGGTAGTGCGACAGGAACGCCGGCAGTTCCGGATTCGGCACCTCGCCGATGCCGCCCGCCTGCGCCGAGCCCATTCCGACCAGGTCGACCGGCACCAAGTGCCGCACCGTCTCGAACAAATCCGAGCCGAGCCGGCGGCCGCGCCGCACGAGGTGATTGACGACCGTCACGCCCTTGGGCAGCGTGCCGCGATACACGACGTCGCGCGGCAACAGCACGCCATGCTCGATCACGCGCGTCGGCGTGACGCCGCTGTCCCACATCAGCGCGTTGAACGGCGTCACGTGCACGAGCAGCACGTTCGGGTTCTGCACCGGATGGCACGTATCGGTCGGATGTTCGCGCGGCGGATCGTGCTCGACGAAGATCGCCGGCAACGCGCGCTGCGCGGCGGACAGCAGGTGCTCGCGGTCGTGCGCGTAGTGGCGATGGTGCTGGTACAGCACACAGTCGAACTCGGCGTCCGGCACGCATTCGTACGGCACCTCGCGCACGTTCTCGCCCCATGGCAGATGGCCGACGCAGCCCGCGTAGCCGGGCGGATGGTTCGGCTTCGTGATGACGTAGAAATCGTGCGGCGCCTGCGACAGGTAGTACAGGTAGTTGCCGTGCACGTGCCACGTGAGCACGCGCAAACGCTTAGGCGACATGATGCGGCTCCACGGCGAGCAGTGCGTCCGCGCGCCTGACGACGTCCTCGACGCCGATCGCGTTCGCGCACGCGTGGTCGTACGGACAGGTTTCGAACATGCACGGGCGGCACGGCGGATAGTCGGCGAGCACGCGATGGCGCTCGCGATCGAGCGGCGCCCAGCGCGCGGCGTCGCTGCCGCACGCGATCACGACGCTCGGCGCGCCGAGCGCGGCGGCCACGTGCGACACGCCGGTATCGTTGCAGACGACGAGGCGGCTGCGGCCGATCAGCGCGCCGAGCGCGCCGAGCGGCGTGCGGCCGCACAGATCGACGAACGGCGCGCCCAGTTGCGCGGCGAACGCGTCGGCGAGCGCCGCCTCGCCGCGCGTGCCCGTCAGCACGATGCGCAGCCCGCGCTCGGCGAGCGCGCGCGCGACGCCCGCGAAGCGCGCGACCGGCCAGCGGCGCGACTGCATGCGCGCGCCCGGATGCACGACCGCGTATTCGCGCGGCCGCAGATCGTGCTGCTCGCACAGCACGCGGCAGATCGTGTAATCGAGGCCGCCGAGCGGAAACTCCAGATAGTCGCCCCAGTCGTCGTAGCCGAGCCGGCGCATCAGCTTCGTGTAGCGGGCGATTTCCGGCAGCGCCGACGGCCATGCGATCGTGCGGTCGAGCCGCGGCGCGGCGTGCTCGCCGGCCGCGAACGCATCGGGCGCGAAACCCGCCGTCGACGCCGCGCCGAGGCCCGCGACGATCGCGTTCGATTGCGCGCCGCTGCCATGCAGCTGGATCGCGAGATCGAAACGGCGCGACCGGCATTCGGCGACGAACGCGGCGAGCCGCTCGACGTCGTGCGGCTGCTCGACGAGCCCCGGCGCGCCGGGGAATTCGATGAAGTCGTCGACGTAATCGGAGAAGCGCTCGGCGAACGCCTTCGCCCACGGCAGCCCGATCAGCGTGATCCGCGCCTGCGGCTCGCCGCGCCGCAGCGCGCGCAGCGCGGGCACCGCGCACAGCATGTCGCCGAGCTGCAGCGCGCGAAACACCGCGATGCTCGCGTATTCGCCCGTGCCGCGCCGCTCGGCGGCCGCGGGCCGCGCGGAAGGATCGCCGCTCATAGGAACAGCACCCGGAAGTGGAGCGCGCCGCGCAGCCGCCAGTACAGCGACACGGGCGGAATCGCGATCGACGTGACGATCATCTCCGCGACGTGCGACGGCGTGTGCGCGGTGCCGCGCAGGCGCCGCCAGCAGAACGCCGCCGTGATGCCGGCCCAGGCCGCCGCGCACGCGGCCGCGGCCGCATGCAGGCCGAGCGCGAGCGCGACGCACGCGCCGAGCAGCGCGAGCACCGCCGCGTAGTAATGCCACGGCGGCACGGAGCGGATGTGCCGACGGTAGACGTCGCGATGCTTCTTGTACAGCAGCGCGTCGAAAAACACTTTCGACTGCTGCGCGATGCTCACGCCCCAGCGCGCGGGCCGCACCGGATGCACGATCGTCGCCGTGCGCGCGTCGACGATCGGCCCCGCGCGCTCGCGCAGTGCGAACATCAGGTCCGCGTCCTCGCGCCACGCGCGCGTGAAGCGCTCGTCGAAGCCGCCGACGCGCTCGAGCGCCGCGCGCCGCACGAAACAGTTCGCGGTCGCGAACTCCGCGTGGGCGAGCCCGCCCGCGTCGCGCTCGTAATCGGTCGGGCACGGCGCGAGCGGCACCTCGATGCGCCCGGCCGCGGCCGACGCGTTGGGCTGCGCGAGCAGCGCCGAGCAGCCGTTGCGCAGCCATAGCGGATCGGCGATCGTGTCGTCGTCGGTGAACGCGATCACCGGGCCCGCCGCTTCGCGCCAGCCCGCGTTGCGTGCGCCGGCCGGGCCCTGCGTGCGCGGCGCGCTCACGTAACGGATCGCGGGCAGCCCGCCCATGCGCACGGTCAGCGCATCGACGACGGGGCGCGCGCTGCCGGCCGCATCGTCGTCGACGACGACGATCTCGTAGGTGCCCGGATCGAACACCTGCGACGCGAGCGCGCCGAGGCAGCGTTCGAGCAGCTCCGGCCGCCGGTACGTCGGCACGACGATCGACACGACGGGCGGCGGCCTCCAGTGCGGTGCGTTCATAGCGGCTTCTCCAGCAGAAACGGGCCGATCACGAGCGCATCGAGCGGCGACGTCCAGAAGCACTCGAGCGCGTCGCGCGGCGTGCGCACGATCGGCTCGCCGCGCGTGTTGAACGACGTGTTGACGAGCACGGGCACGCCCGTCAGCGCGTCGAATTCGTTCAGGAGGTCGTAATAGAGCGGATGCTGCGCGCGGTTCACGGTCTGCACGCGCGCGGTGCCGTCGACGTGCCGCACCGCGGGAATCCGCGCCTGCGCGCCCGGCGCGACGTCGTAGACGAACAGCATGAACGGCGCGCGCAGGCGTTCCTGCTTGCCGCCGGTGAACCAGCGGTACGCCTTCTCCTCGATGACGACGGGCGCGACGGGGCGAAAGTCCTCGCGATCCTTGATCGTGTTGAGCCGCTGCTGCATGCCGGGATCGATCGGCGAGGCGAGGATCGAGCGCGCGCCGAGCGCGCGCGGCCCGAACTCCATGCGGCCCTGGAACCAGCCGACGATCCTGTTCGCGGCGAGCAGCGCCGCGGTTTCGGCGGCGACGTTCGCGAGCCGCCGGTACGGCAGCTTCGCGTCGATCAGGCACGCCTCGATCGCACGCTCGTCGTATGCCGGGCCGAGGAACGCATGATCCATCCGCCAGCCGCCGCGCTCGCCGCGTTCGCTGAAATCCGTCCACAGCGCCGCGCCGAGCGCGGTGCCCGCGTCGCCCGCGGCGGGCTGCACCCAGACGTCCTCGAAGCGGCCGCGATCGCGGATCTTCGCGTTCATCACGCAGTTCAGCGCGACGCCGCCCGCCATCGCGAGGCGCTTCTCGCCGGTTGCGCCGGCAAGCCAATCGACGATCTCCAGCACCACCTCTTCGAGCACCGCCTGCAGCGAGTGCGCGATGTCGCAATGGCGCGGCTCGACGCGCGCGCCGCGCTCGCGCGGCGGGCCGAGCAGCTCGCGCAGATCGAGCGCGGGCGTTTCGTAGCGGCCGTCGCCGACATAGCGCACGAGGCGGCGCAGCGCGTGCGCGAACGCCGGCTTGCCGAACGACGCGAGCGCCATCACCTTGTACTCGTCGGACGAGTGCAGGAAGCCGAGATGGCGCGTCACGCGCTCATACAGCAGGCCAAGCGAATGCGGCAGATCGACTTGGCCGACACGGCGGTACACGTGGCCGTCGAACACGCCGTAGCTCGTCGTCGCCTTCTCGCCGCGGCCGTCCATCGTCAGCACCGCGCAGTGCGAAAACGGCGCGGCGAGGAACGCGCTCGCCTCGTGCGACAGATGATGTTCGACGAAATGCCAGCGGAACGGCCCATCGGGCGTCACGCCGCGAAAGCGCCGGCGCAGATGATGCGGCGCGCCGTCCGCGAGCTGGCGCGGCGCGTTGACGATGTACGACAGGAATAGCGGCTTCCACGGCGACGCATGCCCGTTCGCGCGCGCATGCGCGGATGGCGACAGCGGCAGCGTGAACGTCGGCTCGCGGCCGTCGCGCTCGATCTGCTGCCACGGATCGTACGAGTACGCGACGTGCGCGACTTCGGCGAGCGTGATGCCCGCCTCGGCGAGGCAATAGTCGATGGCGTGATACGGCAGCTCCCAGGTCGAGAACGGCACCGGGCGCTTGCCGTGCTTGATGCGCGTGAAGCGCTCCTCCTCGGCCGCCGCGACGACGACGCCGTCGCGCACGAGGCACGCGGCGGTATCGTGGAACGCGGCGTTGATGCCGAGCGTGTAGAGCGGTGGACGGGATTTGGCCATGCGTCAGGTCCTTGCGGTCGCGGAGGTGATCGGAACGACGTTCGCCGCGCGCGGCGAAGCGGTTGAAGGGACGGCGGCGCGTGGGGGCGGCATGGGCGGCGTGGGCGGTGCGTCGTGCGGCGGGTCGGCAAGCGGTCCGCCCTCGACGGGCACGCCGGCAGCGGATACGCCGCGAGCGGATGCCCCGGCCGCGGACAAGCCCGCGTCGGATGCATGCGCGCCGGCTGCGCGCACGGCAAGCGCCGACGCGCTCACGGCGGGCTCCGATGCGTCGCGCGCATGCGCGGCGCCCCGCACGGCGCAGGGCGCGGCCGCGCCGCGCACGGAGCCGGCGTGCGTACCGTGCCGCGCTGCGCCGCCGCGAATCGGCGACACCGCGCCGCCGCCGCCCGCGCCGTGCGAACCCGTGGTTTCGCGCATCAGTTCGCGCACGGCCGCGACGACGTCGTCCACGCTCACGCGCTCGAGGCAAGGATGGCCCGGCTGATCGCAGACGCTGCGGTAACAGTGACGGCACGGCACGTCGGCGTTCAGCACGCGGCTCGGCACGCGCCACGGCGTGTGCTGCGGATTCGTCAGCGCATACAGATCGACCACCGGCGTGCCCAGCGCCGCCGCGAGATGCACGGGGCCGCTGTTGTTCGCGAGCAGCAGGTCGGCCGCTTCGATCAGCGCGCCGAGCTCGCCGATCGACAGCGCGCCGGCCAATGGCAGCACGCGCTTGCCGGCGCGCGCGCAAACAGTCTCGACGAGCGCGCGCTCGTGCGCGCCGCCCGTCACCGCTACGCCGTCGAAATACCGGGCGACGCGCGCGACGACGTCCGCGAAGCGCTCGGCGGGCCAGCGCCGCGACGCCGCGCTCGCGCCCGGATGAACGACGAGCCAGCGGCCGAGGTCGGTGGGCGGATCGGTTGAATCGTTCGGATTGCTTGCGGCAACCGCAGCGGCTGAAGCGATCGAATCAGCCGCATCAGCCGCATCAGCCGCATCAGCCGAATCAGCCGAATCAGCCGAATCGGTCGAATCAGCCGAATCGGTCGATGCAGTCGACTTGACCGATGCAGCCGCGGCAGCCGGAACAACCGAAGCAGTCGCAGCGATTGAAGCATTTGCCCCGTGGGCCGCAAACGAATCGTCGGAGCCATTCGCCTCGGCCGCAGCCGAACGCGTCGAAGCAGCCGAAGCCGCCGCGTCGTCCGGCTCGAGGCAAGCCCCCGCCCCGCGCGCCTGCGCGCGATCCCGCCCGTCGCCTTCCGCGCCCCCCTCCGCCTGCGCGCGCCACGCAAGCCGCGCCGCACGCAGCCGCGCGCGCACAGCGCGCCGCGCGGCGTCGCCCGGCTCGAACGCGAGCCGCATGTCGCGCGTCGTCGCGCCCACCTCGCGCACGAGCGCCAGTTGCCGCGCCACTTCATGGCGCAACTGCACCTGCGGCTCCGTTTCCGCGATGCGCTCGGTCAGCAGCCGGTACGGATTCTCGCGGCAATGCGCGAGCCGCAGCGCGATCCCCGCGAGCCGGCACATCATCGCGGCGGGCAGCGGGCTCTGGCTGTAGACGGTGAAGATCGCCGCGGCGTCGAAGCCGCCGCACAGGATCCGCTCGATCATCGCGACGTCCGCGGCCGCGCCGTCGTCCGCGCCCGGATGCTTGACCCACGGCGCATCGTAGATCCACACGTCGTCGATCATCGGCAGATGCGCGGCGAGCGGCGCGGCCGCGCTCGACGTGAGCAGCGTCAAGTGCCGCCCTTCGCCGCTTTCCTTCAGCGCGCGCAACGCGGGCGTCGTCATCAGCACGTCACCCATGTTGTCGAGCCTCACGCACAGAATGCGGCGCGCGCGCCGCCACGCGTGAAGCGTCATCGCGCGCTCGGCGGGGCTCATCGCCGCCCCTCTTGCGGCGCTTCGCCCGGCGCGGCCGGCGCCGCGGCCGTCGCCGCGCATTCGCGCGCGACGATCCACGCGGCGTCGTCGAGCCGCGACGCGATGAAATCCGGCGTGCGCAGCCCGCCATAGCGCCATTCGGTCTCGTTGCCGCAATCGACGAGAATCGTCCGGCAGCCCGCCGCGCGGCCGGCCTCGACGTCGTCGAGGATGTCGCCGATCATCCAGCTCGCGTCGAGCGACACGCCGAGCTGCGCGGCCGCGCGAAACAGCAGGCCCGGTTGCGGCTTGCGGCACGCGCAATCGCACGCGTAGCGCACGACCGTGCCGGCCGGGTGGTGAGGACAATAAAAAAAGCCCGCCAGCATCGCGCCTTGCTGAGCGAACAGCTCGGCTAGACGATGGCGGGCCGCGCCTAAAGCGGTTTCCGGAAAGCGTCCGAGCGCGACGCCCGGCTGGTTCGACACGACGGCGATCGGCATGCCGAGCTCGCCGAACGTCGCGAGCGCGCGCGCCGCGCCGCGCGCGAGCCGCATCCGCGCGGGATCGACGTTGTACGGCACGTTTTCGAGCAGCGTGCCGTCCTTGTCGAGCAGCACGGCGCCGCGCGCGCGTCGGTCACGGCCATGACGTTTCCTTCACGGGCAGCACCATCACCTCGGGAATCACCGTGCCCGGCGGCTGCGTGAGCACGAAGCGCACGGCCGCCGCGACGTGCTCGGGCGGCTGCAACGTATCGGCGTCGATGTCGGGAAAGCGATCGAGCAGGAACGGCGTGCGCATGCCGCCCGCGACGATCGCCGACACATGCACGCCCGACGGGCGCAGCTCCGCGTGCAATGCATGCGACAGGCCGAGCAGCCCCCACTTCGTCGCGTGATACGCGGACGCATTCGGCCACGCGCGCTTGGCCGCGGTCGACGCGATGTTGACGATGTGCCCGCGGCCGCGCGCCTTCATCATCGGCACGGCGGCGTGACACAGCAGGTACGGCCCGAACAGGTTCGTCGTCAGCACCTGCCGCCAGGCGTCGACGCTCACGTCGTCGATCGCGGCCGTCACGTCGATCGCCGCGTTGTTGACGATCACGTCGATGTCGCCGAGCGATTCGCGCGCCGCGTCGAATGCGTGGCGCACCGACGTCTCGTCGCCGACGTCGACGCCGAGCGGCACCGCGCGCGCGCCGTCCCGCGCAAGCCGCTCGGCGACGCCGCGCGCGCGCGCTTCGTCGAGATCGGCGACGACGACGTGCGCGCCGGCGCGCGCGAGCTCGCCGCAGATCGCGGCACCGAGGCCGCGCCCGCCGCCCGTGACGAACGCGGTCCGGCCGGCGAGCGACGCGCCGGAGATTGGATCGGAGGATAGCTGGGACACGTGCGCTCCTTGAGTCCTGTGAGTCGAGGAATCGAATGCTTGCCGAGACAAGCGGCTGCGTTCCCCTTCCAGCGATTTGCGTGCCCGGCGCGGCGCGAGCGCCCGTGCTCGCGCGCCTCGCCGTGCGCCGCGCCGAACCGTTACTTTTTATAAGGGGGCCTGTAAAAGCTGCTCGCGCCGTGCATCGTATGCGCGCGCGCCCGCGCAAACGCTCACAGCGCGAGCGTATCGGGCGTCGCGTGCGCGCGGTGCTTCGCGATCGCGCGCAGGCAATGGGCGATGCAGCCGGCGAACGCCTCGTCGAACCACGGCTGCGCGCCCGATACGCCGACGACGATCCCGTCGAGCGCGACGCTGCCCCACAGCGTCGTGTCGCCCGCGCGCAGCCGGTGCGGCTCGTTGGCCTGCAGCAGATGGCCGTCGCGGCCCGTCTCCCACGACAGCCGCGCCTTCGCGCGCGCGTATGCGCGATAGTCGGCGTCCCAGTACTGCGGATCGGGCAGCGAGAATTCGTAGAGGATCGCGTCGTCGAAGCTCGCGAGCGACGGGCCGAGCGCGGGGTCCATCACGACGATGTGCAGGCAGCCGCTGTCGCCGACGAAATCGCTCTGCAGCGCGGCCGAAAACGCCGGCAACAGCAGTTCGACGGCCGCGACGGCCGCCTGCCTGTCGGCGAACGCGCTACCGCCTCGCTCGTTCGTCGGCACCTTCGCGCTCGGTTGCAGGGTGTTCAACGTGTTCATCGCTCTCTCCTCGGTGAAAAGCCAGGGCGCGCAGCGCGGCGATCAGATCGACGGCCTTCACGGGTTTCGTCAGATAGCCGCGAAAGCCCGCTTCGATCGCGCGCGCGCGATCGTGCTCGCTCGCATAGCCGGACAGCGCGAGCGCTTCGACGGCGCGCGCGCCGTCGTCGCGGCGCGCGTGCTCGAGCTGCCGCACCTGCGTCATCACGGTGCAGCCGTCTTCGTCGCCGAGATCGATGTCGCAGACGAGCGCGGCCGGCCAATCGCGGCGGCGCATCTGCCATAGCCTGTCGAGCAGCGCCTGCCCGGAGCCGAACGCGAGCACGCGCGCGCCCGCGTCGCTCAGCAGCGCGGACAGCGCGTCGCGCGCGTCGTCGTGATCGTCGACGCACGCGATCGAGCGGCCGCCCCGCCGTCGCGGCCGCCGCGACGCTCGGCGGCGCGATGTCGGCCGAGGTCGCGACGCCGTTCTGCCCGCCATTTGCCCCACCGTTCACCCTGCCGTTCGTCCCGCCGCTTGCCGCGCCGTTCGGCGAAGCGTTCGCCGCCCCCCGCGTCGCGCCCGGCGCCGCCCCATCCGGATGGCCGCTCGGCCTCCCGTCGGCGTTTCCGTTCGTGCCCGCCCGCGCGCCGCCGGGCGCGGCCGCGGGCGGCGCGGCCGTATCGATCGCGTTCAGCGGCAGCGCGAGGTGCACCACGATGCCGACATCGTCGCGCCCGCGCGCGACATACCCGCCCTGGCTTTCGAGCGCCGCCTGCATCGTTTCGAGGTTCGGCAGCGACAGCTCGGGCGCGTCGGCGCCCACGCTCGACACGCTGATGCGCGCGTCGTTGCCGGCGCGCGCGGTGACGATCTCGACGCGCCCGCCCGCGCGGCTCGCGTCGATGCCGCCGCGGCACAGATCCCAGACGATGCGACGCAGCGCGGCCGGATCGGCGGTGACGACGAGATCGTCCTCGGCCAGATGCGAGAAGAGCGGCACGCCGCGCGTGTCGGCAACCTCGCGCAGGCTGTCCAGCACATGCGCGACGAGCGGGTTGATCCGCACCGCGTGCAACGCGATGCGCGCCTCCGTGCGTTCGAACTCGCGCTGCTTCGCCTGCAGCGCCCACATCTGCGCATAGACGCCGCCGCGATCGAGCAGCTCGTCGTGCGTGCCCTGCTCGACGAGCCGGCCGTGCTCCATCACGACGATGCGGTCCGCGTCGACGATCGTCGACAGCCTGTGCGCGATCACGAGGCTCGTCCGATGTTCTGCGATCCTCATCAGTTCGTCCTGGATCGCGCGCTCCGAGCGCGTGTCGAGCGCGGACGTCGCCTCGTCGAACACGACGATGGGCGGCGCCTTCAGCAGCGCGCGCGCGATCGCGACGCGCTGCCGCTCGCCGCCCGAGAGCCGCACGCCGCGTTCGCCGACGCGCGTGTCGTACGAATCGGGCAGGCGCTCGATCAGCGCGTCGAGCTGCGCGCCGCGCGCGGCCGCGACGATGTCCGCGCGCGTCGCGTCGCGGCGGCCGTAGCCGATGTTGTAGGCGAGCGTATCGTTGAAGAGGATCGTGTCCTGCGGCACGATGCCGATCGCATCGCGCAGGCTGCGCTCGGTGACGAGCCGCAGATCCTGGCCGTCGATCGAAATCGAGCCGGCGTCCGGCTGATAGAGACGAAACAGCAGCCGCGCGAGCGTCGATTTGCCCGAGCCGCTGCCGCCGACGACGGCCACCGTCTCGCCCGCGCCGATCGCGAGCGACACATCCCACAAAATCTGCCGCCCCGGCTCGTAGCCGAAGTCGACGTGCTCGAAGCGGATCTCGCCGCCGCGCACGGCGAGCGGCTGCGCGAACGGCGCATCGCCGTCCTCGCCCGGCTTGCCGCGCGCGTCGAGCAGCGCGAACAACCGCTCGACGTTCGTCAGCGCGTCGTTCGCCTCGCGAAACACGAAGCCGAGCGCGTTCAGCGGCAGGCTGATCTGGATGATGTACGCGTTGATCAGCACGAGATCGCCGACCGTCATCACGCCCGACACCACGCGCTCGCCCGCGAGCAGCATCACCGCCGCGATCCCCGCGCCGATGCACGCGCTCTGGCCGATGTGCAGCGTCGACAGCGCGAACTGGTTGTCGATGCCCGCTTCGCGCCAGTCGTCGAGCACCGTGTCGAGCCGCTCACGCTCGAAATCCTCGCGCGCGAAATACTTCACCGTGTCGTAGTTGAGCAGGCTGTCGACGATGCGGCCGTTCGAGCGCGCCTCCAGCGCGTTCACGCGCCGCTGCAAGCGCATCCGGCGGCGCGTGAACACGAACGTGTACGCCGCGTACACGGCGAACGTGACGAAGATGATCGCGGTGAAGCCGCCGCCGTACTTGCCGATCACGACCACGAGCACCGCGCCGATCTCGAGCACGGTCGGCACGATCGTGAACACCGCGATGCCGAGCAGATAGCCGATGCCGGCCGTGCCTTTCTCGAGATCGCGCACGACGGCGCCCGTCTCGCGCCGCGCATGAAAGCGCGCGCCGAGCCGGTGCAGATGCGCGAACGTGCGCACCGTGAAATCGGCCACCGTGCGCTGCGTGACGTGCACGAACGTCATGTCGCGCACTTCGTTCAGCGCATTCGACGCGAAGCGCACGACCGCATAGCCGAACAGCAGCAGCACCGGCAGCGCGAACGGGTGCGCCGCGACGCGGCCCAGCTCGTCGACGATCTGCTTGAGCAGCAGCGGCACCGCCACCGCCGCCGCCTTCGCGAGCACGAGCAGCGCGAGCGCCGCGAGCACGCGCAGCCGGTAGCGCCGGATCGCGCGCCACAGGTCGAGCGCGATCCGCGCGCGCAGGCCTCGCCCGGCGCGCTCGGCGTGATTCGCGCGCGCGGCCGGATCGGCGGGCGTCGTCATCGTCGCGTCCCGCCTACGCCGGCGCGCGCGGGCTGCGCGGCACGCGCGCGGTCGTCAGTCGGATGCATCGGCGGATACCCGTGCGTTCGCCGCCGCGTCAATGGCGCGGATCGTGGCCGCCCGTGCCCGACAGCGCGCCCGACGGCTGTCCGCCCGCGACCGATCCGCTCGGCGATTGCCCGCCCGCGCCGCCGGCACCGCCCGCCATCGTCGAGGTCCGGTGTTCGGGCCGCATCGGCTGCCCCTCGGGCGGCGCGGCCATGCCCGCGGTGCCCGTGGTCTCGCCGCGCTCGCGCGGCAGCACGCGCACGCGGTTGTCGACGTCGCGCACGCACATGCAGTTATCCGCGATGTCCTCGATCTCGTGCTTCATCCAGCGCTCGGGCACGGTGCCTTGCAGCTCGACGCGGCCGCCGTTCACCTCCACGCTGACGTCGCTCACGTCGAGATCGAACGCATAGGCAAGCCGCTCGCAGATGTCCTCGCGAATCCGTTCGTCCGAGCGCGTGTAGCCTTTCGGCCCCTGCCGGTGCAGCATCTCGCGCTGACCGCCGCCGCCGTGCAGCAGGTCGCGATAGTCGCGCGAGCGGTCGTATTCGCGCGTGCGGTACGGCGACCACAGCTCGTCGCGGTAGGCCGAGCGCTCGCCGCCGGCGCGCCACGGCTCGGGGCCGGCGCGCTCCTCACGCTCGCCGCCGCGATAGGGCGAGCGGCTGCCCGCCACGAGGCGGGACTGGCCGCGGAACTTCCGCAGATCGCCGTCATCGTCGCGGCCGCCGCCCTGGTACCAGCCGTCGTCGCCATAGCCGCGCGGGCCCGCATAGCCGCCGCGCGCCTCGCCGACGTTGCCCTGCGCGCCGACGCCGCGCATCCGCTGCGGGCCACGGCCGCCTTCGCGCTCGCGCCGCCCGCCTTCGTAGCCGCGGCGACGCTCGTCGTACGGGTTGCGATCGTCCCAGTCCGCCCAGTCGCTGCCCCAATCCTCGGGGCCAATGTCCTCGGCCAGCATCCGGTAGTCGCCTTCGACGTCGAGGTCCGGGCGCAGCAACGCTTCGTCGTCGTACTGCATGCCGCGCTCGCCGCCGCGCAAGCCGCGCTCGTTGCGCTCCTGCCAGCCCACCGCGCCACCGCGGCCGACCGGCCGTCCCTGATATCGTCGTTGCATCGCGTCTCTCCTTGATGAACGCCTCGGCGGCGGCCGGCACCCTGCGCGGCCGCCGCCGAGGCGCATCGACGCGCGCAAGTTTCGTACCGACGCGAATACGGGCGGAGGGACGGAGAAGGAACGCGCACGCGGATCGCCGCGCGAAAGACGAACGGCGCGCGGGTGCGCGGCAAGCCGCATGATGCGGGGTGAATGACGCTGGCGTGACGCCGGCGCGGACACGAAATGCCGCCGTGCGGCGCTGCCGCCCAGGGCTCGCACGCGCGGCTGCGCGCGGGCCGCGCTTGCACCCGTTCGCTTTCGTGCGCCATGCGGCGGCGGTCAATATCTGCCACGCGTTGAATATCTTGCGCGGACACGAAATACCGCAGCGCGGCGCTGTCGCCCCGGGCTCGCGCGAATGGCTGCGCGACGCGGCTGCGCGCGAGCCGCGCTTGAACCCGTTCGCTTTTGCGCGCCTTGCGGCGGCGGTCAATATCTGCCACGCGTTGAATATCTTGCGCGGGCGCGGATGCGCGGCGCGGCGCGAGGCTTCGCTTCGCGTCGAGTCGCACGCAACAGCGTCGTCGCGAAAGCACACGCGTCGAACGGCGCGAGTCGCGCACGACAGGCCGCGCATGCGCTGCCGTGCGCGCGGCGGGAACGGCACGCCGCGCCGTTCCCGTTGCTCTTGTCGTTGCCGCCGCCGCTCACTTCGCCGCGACGGCCGCCACTTCCGCGTTCACCTGCACGGCCGGCGCGCCTTCGTGATAACGCGGATGCGCGACGAAGCTGCCGATCACGCCCGGCTCGAAGAGCATGCAGTATGTCGAGCCGCCGTACTGGAAGTAGCCGATTTCCTCGCCCTTCTCGACATGCTGCCCGGGCAGCGCGTCGATCATGCACGACGACACTTCGCCCATCCCGACGAACACGCATGCGACGCGGCCGATCTCCGGCGCATCGGCATCGATGACGATCACCGCGCGCGTCGCGACGGCCGTCATGTAGCCCTGCGAATCGTTGAGCCCGGCCGGGTCCGCGCCTTCGGCCTCGGTGCTCGAATAGTAGGTGCCGTCGACGAGATACGCGTGCGCGATGCGCCCCGCGACGGGCGCATGCCAGCGGTGATAATCGTAGGCGCTCAGGAACGCCTGGTACAGCGAGCCGCCGACGAAGCCGCGCGCGAGCTCGCCGCGCGCCGCGGTGAAGATGTCGCGCAGCGAATACGGCTGCGACTTGATCCAGAACGTGTCGAGCAGCTTCAGATCGTGCGCGACGTGATACGGCGCGGCCTCGCATGCGCTGACGATCACGGCCGGATCGTCCGGCGCCGCGACGGGCCGCGCGTCGGGCAGAAAGCGCCGCGTGAAGAAATCGTTCCACGAGGCGAAGCCCCAGTAAGGCAGTTGCGGATCGCAATGGAACTGCGACATGCCGATCCGCTTCACGGCCTCCGCGCTGAACCAGCCGTCCGGCTCCGACGCGTTCAGGTGCGCGCGCGAATGCGGGCCGCCCAGAAAGCCGCACCATACGTTCAGCACGCGCTTGAGTTGCGCGTTCACCGCGCGGTCGCGAAAGAACGCGTAGCCGGACGGCATGCAAAGCGGCCAGTCGAGCAGCGCGTTCAGCGGGCAGACCACGAGCCCGGATTCGCTGAACGGCGGCGCGTACGTCATCACGAAATCGATCACCGTCATCAGTTCGCCGATCGTCTCGTAGCCGAGCTCGTAGCCGCGCGAGCGCGCCTCGTCGATCGCGCGCGTCAGCGCCATGCGCAGCGGCGGCTCGCCTTCGGCGAGCGCCGCGAGCTCGCGCACCGCCTCCGTCATCGGCGCGCCGTCCGCGTGCTCGCGCGCATGCGCGGCGAGCGTCTTCCGATAGCGCGCGAGCGCCGCCTCCTCGGCGGGCAGCCATCCGCCTAGGCGTCGGCGCTCGGCGGACGCCTCACGGGCGGCATTTGTCGCGTTCGTCGCGTTCGTCGCGTGGGTTGCGTTCGTTCGGTTCGTCATGTCGGCCCTCCATTCGATCGGGTGACGCGAGGCGATGGGCGAGACGGAAAGGCAAGCTTCGCGAAAGCGAACATCGAGCGAAGCGCCGGCTCCGGTCGGCGCGCATCGTCTGGAGCGAGCCGCGCCAAGCGCGCGTGCCCGTTGCGCCCGGCCACGGCGCGCTATACCGCGCGCCGCGCGAGCATCGTGCGGATCTGTCCGATCGCGCGCGCCGGGTTCAGGCCTTTCGGACAGACATCGACACAGTTCATGATGGTCCGGCAGCGGAACAGCCGGTACGGGTCCTCGAGATCGTCGAGGCGCGCGGCGCTCGCGTCGTCGCGCGAATCGACGATGAAGCGGTACGCCTGCAGCAGCCCCGCCGGCCCGACGAACTTGTCGGGATTCCACCAGTAGCTCGGGCACGCGCTCGAGCAGCACGCGCACAGGATGCATTCGTAGAGGCCGTCGAGCTGCTCGCGCTCTTGCGGCGTCTGCAGGCGCTCTCGTTCGGGCGGCACGCCTTCGTTGACGAGATACGGGCGGACCGAATGGTACTGATTGAAGAAGCTCGTCATGTCGACGATCAGATCGCGCACGACGGGCAGCCCCGGCAGCGGCCGCAGCACGATTTCGCGCGGCAGCGCCTGCATGCTCGTCACGCAGGCGAGCCCGTTGCGGCCGTTGATGTTCATCGCGTCGGAGCCGCACACGCCCTCGCGGCACGAGCGGCGATACGACAGCGTCTCGTCCTGCGCCTTCACGCGGCCGAGCACGTCGAGCAGCATCCGGTCTTCCGCGCGCGGCGCGAGCTCATAGCGCTGCATGCGCGGCGCGCGCCCGTCGTCCGGATCGTAGCGGTAGATGTCGAGAATGCGGGTATCGGCCATCGTCATTGTCGTGCGCGCTGCCGCGAAAGCTCAGCGCGATGCAAGCGGCGTGCCCGCCGCGCGCGAGCGGCCGCGCCGCGGATCACGGCCGGCAACGCGCGACGTCGCCGCGATCGATCAGGTCGCGCCCCTGCCCGATCGCGTCGCGCACGCATTCCTCCTCGGTGCCCCACTCGGGCGACACCGTCTCGGGGACCGCCGCCAGCACGCGCCTGCCGTCCCGATAGATCTCGACATCCGACACCCACGCGCCGCGCTCGTTGCGCGACGCCCATACGCGAATCTCGTAGCCGCCGTATTCATACATCGTTCGTGCGTTCGGTTCCATCTTCGATCGGCCCCCTTCAAAACTTTCAACCGGGTGTAAAGAAGCGCAACGGCGGACACACCGCGCCGCGCGCCGACGCCGCGCGCAGCGGGCATGCCTGTGAACGCCGCCGCGGCGAACGGAGGGGAAACGAAACAACGGAACGACGAGAAGACGAGAAGACGAGAAGACGAGAAGACGAGGAGACAAGGAGACGAGGAGACGAGAAGACGAGCAGGCGAAAAAGCGCGGGGGGCGGGGCGCGCGATCCGGCGCGCGGCGCGCGCGACGAAGCCGCAGGCCCTGTTTCGTCGCGATTTGCGCAGATTCGCCGCGCGCGTCAGTTGCCCGCGTAGCGCGCGACGCTGCGCGCCTCGATCGCATGCACGACGGCCGCCATGTCCGCTTGCCCGTGCCCGAGCGCCTCGGTCTCGCGATACAGCTCGCAGCAGACTTCGAGCAGCGGCGCCGCGAGATGCGCGCCGTGCGCGGCCTCGGTCGCGAGCCGGCTGTTCTTGAACACATCGACGATCGACGCCTGAACCTCGAAATCCTCGTTGACGAGCTTGTCGATCTTCACGCGCGACACGCTGCTCGCCATCGGCCCCGCATCGAGCACCGCCTGGAACTGCTTCATGTCGAGCCCGAAGCCGCGCGCCGCGTGCGCGGCTTCCGCGAGCCCCGTCACCATCGCGATCAGGAACGTGTTGACGGCAAGCTTCATCAGCAGGCCGCTCGGCACCTGGCCCGTCGCGACGATCTCGCGGCACATCGGCGCCAGCAGAGCGCGCACCTCCTCGACGGCGGCCGGCTCCCCCGCCAGCATCGCGACGAGCCGCCCGGCCTCGGCCGGCTGGCGCGAGCCGGACACCGGCGCCTCGACATAGCGGCCGCCCGCCGCACGAATGTCGGCCTCGAGGCCGCGCGAATACTCGGCCGACACCGTCCCCATCTGGACGATCGTGTGTTGCGCGACGTTGCTCGCGAACGCGGGCTTGCCGCGGTCGAGCACCGCGTCGATCGCGGCATCGGTCGCCATCATCAGGATGACGATGCGCGCGCGCCGATAGACGTCGGCCGCCGAATCGGCGACTTGCGCGCCGGCCGCGCGCAACGGCTCGCAGCGCTCGCGCGTGCGGTTCCACACCACGAGCTCGGTTCCGGCCCGCGCGAGATTGAGCGCCATCGGCTGCCCCATCACACCGAGGCCGACGAAGCCTAGTTTCATGATCGCCTCCATGAGTTCGCCGCCGCACGCGGGCGGCGGCGCATCGACAGGTTGCGGGCAATCGGAGCGCTTCAGTCGGCCGGGCGCCCGGGCTGGCGACGGCGTGCAAGCCGAGCAAGCCGCGCCGGCGGCCAGTTTAGCTAAATTGCCGCAACCTGTGCGTCACGGGCGTAGCGGCTCTCCTTGTAAGGCAGCCCGAGATGGTCGCGCAGCGTCGCGCCGCGCCGCACCGGGTCGAAGTAGCCGCGCGCGCTCAGCACCGGCAGCACGTGATCGACGAAATCGTCGAGCCCGAAGCCCGTCACCGGCAGGCCTAGCATGAAGCCGTCCGCCGCGCCCTCGTCGACCCAGCGGATCATCTCGCTCGCGACCGCCTCCGGCGTGCCGATGAACGCCTCCGAGGTGCCGATGTTCGAGCGGCGCGTCGACACTTCGTACGCGACTTCGCGCAGCGTCAGCTTGCGTTCGCGCGCGAGCCGCTTGATGTTGTCGGTGGTCGACTGGAAGCCGTCGCTGCCGAGCGTGCCGATATCGGGGAACGGGCCGTCGAGCGGATACACGCTGAAGTCGTGCTGCTGGAAGAAGTGACTGAGATACGCGAGCGCCTCGCGCGGCGACAGCAGGTCGCGCACCTGCCGATACTTGTCGTCCGCCTCTTGCTGCGTCGCGCCGACGATCGGGCCGATGCCCGGAAACACCTTCACGTGATCGGGATTGCGGCCCGCGGCGGCGGCCGCCGCCTTCACCCGGCGATAGAACACGCGCGCCTCGTCGAACGTGCTGCCGTTCGAGAACACCGCGTCCGCGCTGCGGCCCGCGAGGTCGATCCCGTCGTCCGACGAGCCGGCCTGGAAGATCACCGGCTGCCCTTGCGGCGAACGGCGGATGTTCAGCGGCCCCTCGACGGAGAAGAAGCGGCCGCGATGATCGAGGCGGTGCAGCTTGTCCGGATCGAAGAACCGGCCGGTCGCGCGATCGCGAACGAGCGCGTCGTCGTCCCAGCTGTCCCACAAGCCCTGAACCACGTCGAGATGCTCGGCGGCGATCGCGTAGCGCTGCGCGTGATCCGGATGCGGGCGGCCATAGTTCTTGCCGGTGCCCTCGATCGACGAAGTCACGACGTTCCAGCCCGCGCGCCCGCCGCTGATCAGATCGAGCGACGCGAACTGCCGCGCGACGTTGTACGGCTCGCTGTATGACGACGACATCGTGCCGACGAGACCGATCTTCGACGTGAGGACCGCGAGCGCGGACAGCAGCGAGATCGGCTCGAAACGATTGAGGAAGTGCGGCGCCGACTTCGGCGTCACGTACGCCGAATCCGCGATGAACGCGAAGGCGATGCCGGCGTTTTCCGCGCGGCGCGCGCGATCGACATAGAAATCGAAGTTGACGCTCGCGTCCGGGGGCACGCTCGGATGTTTCCATGCGTTCATGTTCGCACCCGCCCCTTGAATCAGGACGCCGAAATGGATGTGTTTTCTGGTCATGGGAAGGCTCTATCGAAACGTTCAAACAGCGCGCGCGAACGCGGCGGCGAAACTCGCCGCGCGGGCCGCGCGCCCGGGAAGGCCGCGCGCCACGCCGCGGCCTCGCGGCACCGCCGTTGAACGAACCCGGACTTCGTCGCGCGGCGGCGCCTGTCTCGAACGTCGGACGAAACGCGCGTGGCGCGCGCATCGCCTATCGGTTCGCGATACTAAATGATTTTCCGCGGCCGTCCCGTCTGCGGTGCGGCCGTCCTGCTTTCGGTATGGGTGCGCGCCGCGCTCAGTCGAGCGCGGCCGCGCAGCGCGCGCTCGCCGCCGGCTCCGGCACGATCTCGCGCATCGTGATGTCGAACGGGCGCGCCGCCGCGTGCGGGTCGCGAATGCCGAGCGCCATCTGATGCTCGGCGCCGACGTCGAGCAGTGCGAATTGCCAGTGGCTCGCGTCGTCGTCGACGTGCCGATCGAATGCGATGCGCACGGGCTGCGCGGGCAGCGCGAACGAGAACTCGCCGAGATCGATCGACAGCCCGACGCCGCGCGCCTTGATGTACGCCTCCTTCAGCGTCCACAGCTCGAAGAAGCGCGTGCGCCGCGCATCGGGCGGCAGCGCGAAGAACGCCGCGCGCTCGCTCGCCGAGAAGTGCGACGCGGCGATGCCGTCGAGATCGTTGCTGCGCGCGCGCTCCTCGACGTCGATTCCCGCATCGGCCGTGCGCGTGATCACGCACGCGACGATGCTGCGCGCGTTCGACAGATTGAAGCGCAGCGGCGGCCGCGCATCGCCCGCGTCGATTTCCGGGCGGCCGTGCGCGTTCGCGCGGAACCGCCATTGCTCGGGCGCGACGGCATCGACGTACGCGGACAGCACGGTGCGGCACAGCGCGCGCGTCACGAGGTACTCGAGCTTCAGATGATCGAATGCGAAGCGCCCGAGCCGCTCGCGCTCCTCGGCGCTCAGCAGCGCGCGATAGCGCTCGCGCAGCGCGGGCGTGTCGCACGCGGCGGTGCGCGCATACCACACGTGTGCGTCGCGTTCGCCGAGCGGCGGCACGGGCGATGCGTTCGTCGTCGGCAGGGTCGTCGAGGCGTTCGTCATTCGGTTTGTCATGTCGTGCGCGAGCGGCTCGCGCGAGTATTCGGTTTCAAGCTCACGCCGACGTTCGCGATCGGGTTCGCATTCGCGATGTCGGCACCGCGCCCGCGCGCCGGATCGGCGCGCAGCCCGGCTCGTCCTTCATGTCGGTCGCGCGGCGCCGGCCGCGCCGCGTAACCCGCCATGCCCGGCGCGCATCCGCGCGCGCCGCCCGGCGTCGTCAAGCCCGCGCGACGGCCGCGCCGCCATGCGCGGGCGCGTCGTTGATCGGGAAATGCAGCAGTGCCGCGAACAGCCCGGCGAGCGCCGTCGCGCCCCAGATCAGCGAGTACGATCCCGTCGCGTCGAACACGTAGCCGCCGAGCCACGAGCCGAGGAACGAGCCGACCTGATGGCTCAGGAAGCACACGCCGAACAGCGTGCCCAGATGCCGCGTGCCGAACACCTTCGCGACGAGCCCGCTCGTGAGCGGCACGGTGCCGAGCCACGTGAGCCCCATGATCGCCGCGAAGACGACGACCGACGCATTCGACTTCGGCCCGAGGAAGAACAGCGCGATCGCCGCGCCGCGAATCAGGTACAGCCAGCCGAGCACGTGCTGCTGCCGGTAGCGCCCGCCGAGCCAGCCGCACGCCCAGCTGCCCGCCATGTTGAACAGGCCGATCAGCGCGAGCGCGGTCGCGCCGAGCCCGGCCGGCATGTGGCAGAGCAGCAGATAGTTCGGCAAGTGCGTGCCGATGAACGCGAGCTGGAACCCGCAGGTGAAGAAGCCGAGCGTCAGCAGGCAATAGCCGCGATGCCGCACCGCGTACGACAGCGTCTCCTTCAGCGATATCGTCGCCGTCTCGTGCGCGACCACGTGGCTGCCGCGCGTGTTCTTGTCGAGCAGCACGCCGAGCGGCGCGATCGCGATCATGCAGCCGGCCAGCACGAACAGCGACACCATCGTGCCCGAATGCGACGTGAACCACTGCGCGATCGGCACGAGCGCCACCTGGCCGAGCGAGCCGCCCGCGCTCGCGATGCCCATCGCCATGCTGCGCTTCTCGGCAGGCGCGCCGCGGCCGACCGCGGTCAGCACCACGCCGAAACTCGTGCAGCTGATCCCGATGCCGACGAGCACGCCTATGCCGAGCACGAGCATCGGGCCCGTCGGCACGACCGCGGCGATCGCGAGGCCGAGCGCGAACACGACCGCGCCGATCGCGACGAGCGGCCCGGCGCCGTAGCGGTCGGCGGCCGCGCCGGCGAACGGCTGCGCGGCGCCCCAGACGAGGTTGTGCAGCGCGATCGCGAACGCGATCGTCGTCACCGGCAAACCGTGGTCGAACGAGAATGGCCCGATGAAAAGGCCGAAGGTTTGCCGCACGCCCATTGCCGCGCTCATCACGAGCGCGCCGGCGACCACGGCGATCATCATCGGATTGAAAAAACGTGGGGATCCGTCGCGTCGATGCGTTTCGGGTGCAAACATGTCCGCTCCTGTTATGACGCTAGCCGCGGCGCGAGCGCGACGCGGGCAGCGCGATTCGTTTTAGTCGATACGGCGTCGCATCCTCGATCGCACGGTGCGCGCAAGCGTGCGCCATTGCGGATGTTGCGGGCGCAATGGCGCGTCGCGCGGCAAGCGGCGTGTCGCCGGCCCTCGGATGCGCGCGACGCGTTCGCTTGACGCCCGCACCGCACGCGAGCTTCTGAACGATCGAAGACTTTGCAGCGCAACAATCCGGCGCGTGTCGGCGCGCCGCGCTGCGGCCATGGAACCATCGGATGATTCGCTTTGCAGTCTATATGAGCGTTTCGCATTTGTGCAGGAATTCCCTCGGCCGCGCGGCGTCATTGCGCATCGTGCAGGCATGGGGCCAGGGCGCGCGCCGCGCACGGCGCGCCGTCCTGCCACAACAGCGGCGCGACGGGGCCGGCGGTCGACACCGAATCGACCCGGCCGATCACGATCGTATGGCTGCCGTAGCTGAAATCGCCGTCCACCGCGCACCACAGCGTCGCCTGCGCGCCGGCGAGCATCGGCACGCCGTACGCATCGCGCCATTCGCCGTGCGCGAAACGCGCGTCGTGATCGAGCTTGCCGCTGAACGGCGCGATCAGCTCGAGCTGGCGCTCGTGCAGCAGGTTCAGCGAGAAGCGGCGCACGCGCATCAGCGGCGCATGCAGCGTCGCCGCGCGATTGATGCATACGAGGATCGCGGGCGGCTCGGTGCTGAGCGCGCTCACCGCGGTCGCCGCCATGCCGTAGCGCGCGCACGCGTCGCGCGTCGCGACGATCGACACCGTCGATGTCAGCCGGCGCATCGCGGTCTTGAAATGCTGCGCGAGCGCATCCGGCGCGGGCGTGGGCGATGCGGCGGCGTTCGATGCCGATGCGCGTGCGTTCGGCGTCGATGCGCGGTGCTCGGCGCACGTTGCGTCGCGCCGCGCCCGCTCGGGCACGGGCGGCTCGAACGCGGGGTGCGCGTCGCTTGCGGCGCGCGTCGCGCGCTCGGTCCATGGGCTCGCCATTATGTCTCCTCCTTCCGGTGTCGGGCGGTCGTTGCGAAACGGTCGTCGAACAACGCGAATTCGGCCGCGCCGGGGCGCGCGGCGGCGGCGCCGATCAGGAACCAGCCGGCGCCGATGTACAGCGGCCCGGCAGACGCGACGCGCGCGTCGACCGCATAGCCTGCGCGGCCCGCTCCCGCCGTCAAGATCGACAGCGCGCGCCGTGCCGCGCCGCGCGAGAGCCGCCGCGCCAACCCGATGCCTGTCTCCATCTGCTCGAATCCTCGCTGCGAAGCGTCGTCGCGCGGGTGCGTAATCGTCGCGATCCAGCCGCATCGCGCGCCGGCTGACGGGCGAACGACGCGCCGCGCATCCATGCGCCGCTGCGCGCGATCGTTCGCCGACGACTGCCGGCCCCTCGTCGTCCGATTGCCTCTCGTTCGAATCTGCTCGTTTCTGTTTCTCGGCGCCCGCGCGGTTCGAGCCCGCAACGCACGCGCTTCGTCATGCATTCAACTTGAATCGTGAATCGGCGGATGCCGCGGCACGCCTGTCCGCACATCCCGCGCGACGCGCCGCGCGCGTGCGAGACGCTTCGCCCGGCGGCGCATCGCGCGCGGCGGCCGATGCATGCGATACAGGCTAACGGAAAACGCGCGCGTAATGACTTAGATCGTTTACGGCATATGGCGCGCGCGCTTGCGTTCATTTCGAGATATAGCCTTCGGCGAGCAGGCCCAGGCGCTTCGCTTTCGTCGCGCTGCTCTTGATGTGCTTGCTGTCCATCTTGCGGTTGATCGCGGTGAAGAGCTGGTAGACCGCGCGCTCGTCGAGCCGCAGTTCCTCGGCGACGTGGCGCGCGCCGCCGCCGCGCGCGACGAGCCGCAGCGCGAGCACATCCTGCGCGGCGAGCGACAGCTCCTGCGCGAGCTCGCGGCGCCGCCGCACGACGCGCCATTCGAGCATCTCGTTCGCGAGCCCGCGCAGCACGCGCCGGTTGCGCCACAGCGCGTCCTCGCCGTGCGGCGCGGGCAGCGGCGCGGCAACGTGCAGCAAGCCGAAGGTCGACACGTCGCGGCGATGCGCGGGAAAGAACACGTTGCTGCCGAGCCCTTGCGTCTGCGCGTAGCGGTTCAGCCAGTGATCGGAGCGCAATTCGGCGAGCGCCGAGCCGCGCAGCGGCTGCGTGTTGTCGCGCGCGTGCGCGACGGCCGGATCGTTCAGATACCAGTGCTGATGCACATAGCGCTGCGCCCACGCGGGCGCGCCGCCGATCAGCAGATCGTGCGCCGTGAACTCCCCCGTGTCTTCGTCGACGACGAACCAGTGATAGAAGCACTGCGTCGCGCCGCACGATGCGCAGATGCGCCGCATCAGCGCGAGCAGCGCGCCGTCGTGCTCGCATTCGACCGCGAACTCCGGCTGCGCGACGGATGCGGCGGAGGCGGTGGGCACACCGGAGGCGGCCGGCGCGGCACCGGCGTGCTCCGCTGGGCGGAATGCACCGCCCGCCTCGCTCGCCGGGCGCGCATACCGTGCATCGTGCACCGCGAATGCGCCGTGCGATCCCGCATCGTCCGCCGCGCGGTGCACGTCGAGCAACGCGCGGTAGTCGATTCCGAGCTGCACGACATAAGGGTCGTGTTCGACGAACGCCGCGACGGCCGCCGGGTCGCGCAGGCCGACGCGCTGCGTCGATACCGGCTCGCCGGGGCTTTTGCAGCGCCGTTCGAGCACGAAGCCGCGCAACGCGTCGCCTTGCACGCCGAGCGAGATGCGCTTGCCGTCGACGATGCCGACGCGCGTGCGCGCGAGCTCGGCGGAGGAGAGTTCGAAAGGAACAGAGGTGGATTGTCGAGCCATGGCCGATCCATTGGTTGGGGTGGGAAGGCGATGGCGGTTTGGCCCGACAGCCGCAAGGCGCACGACGACCGGGCGGCTCACGGCGACAGGTCAAATTGCGGACGGTGACGTGAACGCGTCGTGCGGAGTCGGGAAAGAAAAGAGTTGCTCCTGCATCACGGCCACCGGCGGCCATCGGTGGTGATCAGTCGCGCGGCAGCAGCGCTGCCGCCGTCAAGCGGAGTCGAGCAAAGGGAAAAAGAAGGGCACGCACGCGCGATGCGCGGGCGGGTCGAACGCCGGCGTGCCCGGCGGGCCTCGTTATCTGGGCTGGAACCGGTACGCCGGCACGGCGCACCGAAGGCGAAAACGCGCGCGACGCGCGCGGCAGAGGCTGCGTTCGCTCACGCGGCGCGCCGCCGGCGCGAGGCACGAAGCCGCGCACCGGCGGCGCGCGCCGGAATGGCGAACGAAACGCGTCGGCCGGCGCAGCCCGCGACGCGCGAACGCGTCCGGCACGTCGCCGTACCGCTTAGTTTTCGTCGTAGTGGATGTGGAAGATCGCCATTCGCCCTCGCTCGCCTCTGTGCCTGATGGCCGGGATCGCGACGCGTCCCGGCGTCGTTGATGTCGGACGCGATCCGCGCGGCGCGCGTGATCGCGAATGCGTGCTTCAGATGTGCAACGCGTGTCCGAGCGCGCGAAGCGCGGCTTCCATCACCGCTTCTCCGAGCGTCGGGTGCGCATGAATCGTACCACCGACGTCCTCGAGGCGCGCACCCATTTCGAGCGATTGCGAGAACGCGGCCGCGAGTTCGGACACGCCGGCGCCCACCGCCTGCCAGCCGACGATCAGGTGATCGTCGCGGCGCGCGACGACGCGCACGAAGCCGTCCGCGCTCTCGAGCGTCAGCGCGCGGCCGTTCGCGGCGAACGGAAACGACGCGCTCACGCACGCGCCGAACGTGCGCTCGGCTTCGTCGGGCGCGAGCCCGGCCGAGACGACCTCGGGATCGGTGAAGCAGATCGCGGCGATCGCGGCGGGCATGAAATGGCGCTTCTTGCCGGCCACGATCTCGGCGACCATCTCGCCTTGCGCCATCGCGCGATGCGCGAGCATCGGCTCGCCCGTCAGATCGCCGATCGCCCAGACGTTGCGCATCGACGTGCGGCACATGTCGTCGACTTTCAGCGCGGCGCCCGCGCGGTCGAGCTGCAGCGTCTCGAGCCCCCAGCCCTGCGTGCGCGGACGGCGGCCGACCGTCACGAGCACCTGATCGGCGGCGAGCTCGGTTTGCGCGTGCGCGTCGTCCTGCACGCACACCGCATCGCCGCGCGCGTTCAGCCCGAGCACCTTGTGGCCGAGCAGCACGCGCACGCCGAGGCGCTTGAGCGAGGCGGCCACGGGCTTCGTCAGCTCCGCGTCGTAGATCGGCAGGATGCGCTCGCGCGCCTCGACGACGCTCACCTCGACGCCGAGCTTGCGGTACGCGATGCCGAGCTCGAGCCCGATGTAGCCCGCCCCGACGACGACGAGCCGCTTCGGCAGCCTGCCCGGCGACAACGCGCCGGTCGACGAGATCACGTTGCCGCCGAACGGCATCGCCGGCAGCTCGACGGGCTCGGAGCCCGCGGCGAGCAGCAGATGCTCGCACTGGATCCGCACGCGCGCGCCGCCGCCCGTGTCGACGTCGACGGTCTTGCCGTCGACGACGCGCGCGTCGCCGTGCACGACTTCGACGCCGTTCTTCTTCAGGAGCGCGCCGACGCCGCCCGTCAGCTTCTTCACGATGCCGTCCTTCCACGCCACCGTGCGCGCGATGTCGATCGCGGGCGCCTGCGTGCGGATGCCGAGCGGCGAATCGCCGGCGAAGCCGCGCACCTTGTCGAATTCGCCCGCCGCGTGAATGAGCGCCTTCGACGGAATGCAGCCGATGTTCAGGCACGTGCCGCCCAGCCTGTCGCGCTCGACGAGAATCGTGCGCACGCCGAGCTGCCCCGCCCGAATCGCGGCGACATAGCCGCCCGGCCCGCCGCCGATCACGAGCAGGGTCGTTGTCTTGGTGTCGCTCATCGGCTCATTCCACGAAAAGAAGGGCGGGCTGCTCGAGCAGCGCGCGCACGGCCTGGATGAACTCGGCCGCGTCCATGCCGTCGATCACGCGGTGATCGAACGACGAAGACAGGTTCATCAGCTTGCGCGCGACCACCGCGCCGCCGCGGAACATCGGCCGCTCGACGATCCGGTTCACGCCGACGATGCCGACTTCGGGCGAATTGATGACGGGCGTCGACGCGATGCCGCCCAGCGCGCCCAGGCTCGTGATCGTGATCGTCGAGCCCGACAGCTCGTCGCGCTCCGCGCGGCCCGCGCGCGCCGCATCCGCGAGCCGCGCGACCTCGGCCGCGATCGACCACGGATCGCGCGCCTCCGCATGGCGCACGACGGGCACCATCAGGCCCGCCTTGCTCTGCGTCGCGATGCCCAGATGCACCGCGCCGTGACGCGTGACGACGCCGGCTTCGTCGTCGTAGCGCGCGTTGATCTGCGGGAACTCGCGCAGCGCGATCACCATCGCGCGCGCGAGCAGCGGCAACACCGTCAGCCGGCCGCGCGTGTCGCCATACTTGCGGTTCAGCTCCGCGCGCAGCGCTTCGAGCTCGGTGACGTCGATCTCCTCGACGTAGCTGAAGTGCGGGATGCGCCGCTTCGCGTCCTGCATCCGCTGCGCGATCTTGCGGCGCAGGCCGATCACGGGCACCGCCTCTTCGTCGTGGCGCTCGACGTACGCGGCCTGGCCGCCGCGCGCGCGCTGCGCGGCCGCGCCGCGGCCTTGCAGGTACGCGTCGAGATCCTCGTGCAGGATTCGGCCTGCCTCGCCCGTGCCGTGCACGTAGCGCAGCTCGACGCCGAGATCCCACGCGCGCTTGCGCACCGCGGGCGACGCGAGCGGGCGCTCGCCCGGCCGGCGCGCGGGCGGCGGCGACGCGGGCCCGCGTTCGACGTCGGTTTGCGAAGCGCCGCGCGACACGCTTCGGTCTTCGCGGTATTCGCTGGATTCGCGAT
Source organism: Burkholderia mallei ATCC 23344 (assembly GCF_000011705.1). Classification (NCBI taxonomy): domain Bacteria; kingdom Pseudomonadati; phylum Pseudomonadota; class Betaproteobacteria; order Burkholderiales; family Burkholderiaceae; genus Burkholderia; species Burkholderia mallei. The sequence continues at coordinate 2,201,186 of NC_006349.2, forward strand.
GCCCGCGCGCCTCACGTTCGGCGTGCTGCGTGTGCGAAGCGCCGCTCGATGTGCCGCTCGATGCGGCGCGCGCATCGTCGCGCCCGTGGCCGGCACCGTGCTCGCCGCGCGCGGATTTCGCAGCCGCGCTCGCATGCGCGTGCGCCGTGTCGGCGACGCGTTCGGGCTGCGCGGCGGCGGCGCGCGCGCCGCCGTCGGGCTCGGCCTTGTGATTGCCGTCGCCTTCGACTTCGAGCCGCACGAGCTCGCTGCCCACCGCGAGCACGTCGCCTTCCTTGCCGCCCAACGCGACGACGACGCCCGTGACGGGCGACGGAATCTCGACCGACGCCTTGTCGGTCATCACGTCGGCGGTCGCCTGGTCTTCCTTCACGCGATCGCCGACCTTCACGTGCCACAGCCCGAGCTCGACCTCCGCGATCCCTTCGCCGATGTCCGGCATCTTGATGACGTGCACGCCCATGTCAATTCTCCATCGCGCGCCGCAGCGCGTCGCCGACCCGGTTCGGGCCCGGGAAATACGCCCATTCCTGCGCGTGCGGATACGGCGTGTCCCAGCCGGTCACGCGCTCGACGGGCGCCTCGAGCCAATGGAAGCAGTGCTCCTGCACGAGCGCGATGAGTTCCGCGCCGAAGCCGCAAGTGCGCGTCGCCTCGTGCACGACGACGCAGCGCCCCGTCCTGCGCACCGATTCGACGATCGTGTCGAGATCGAGCGGCCAGAGGCTGCGCAGATCGATCACCTCGGCGTCGATGCCGGTTTCCTCGGCGGCCGCGAGCGATACGTGCACCGTCGTGCCGTACGTGAGCACCGTCACGTCGCCGCCGGCGCGCACGATCGCCGCCGAATCGAGCGGCACCGTGTAGTAGCCGTCGGGCACGAGGCTCGCCGGATGCTTGCTCCACGGCGTCACCGGCCGTTCGTGGTGGCCGTCGAACGGGCCGTTGTAGAGCCGCTTCGGCTCGAGGAAGATCACCGGATCGTCGTTCTCGATCGCCGAGATCAGCAGCCCCTTCGCGTCGTACGGGTTCGACGGCATCACCGTGCGCAGCCCGCACACCTGCGTGAACATCGCCTCGGGGCTCTGGCTGTGCGTCTGGCCGCCGTAGATGCCGCCGCCGCACGGCATGCGGATCGTCAGCGGCGCGATGAACTCGGCCGCCGACCGGTAGCGCAGGCGCGCGGCCTCCGACACGATCTGGTCGGACGCCGGATAGAAGTAGTCGGCGAACTGGATCTCGCAGACGGGGCGCAGCCCGTACGCGCCCATCCCGACCGCCGCGCCCACGATGCCGCCTTCGTTGATCGGCGCATCGAACACGCGCGACTTGCCGTACTTGTTCTGCAGTCCTTCGGTGCAGCGGAACACGCCGCCGAAATAGCCGACGTCCTGCCCGAACACCACCACGTTGCCGTCGCGCTCGAGCATCACGTCCATCGCCGAGCGCAAAGCCTGGATCATGGTCATCGGCGAGGCCGCCGGACCTTCTTTGCTTGCTGTCGTCATCGCTGTCAAACCCCGAGCTGTTGGCGCTGCCGGCGCAGGTGCGCGGGCATCTCCTTGTAGACGTCCTCGAAAATGCTCGCGACGTTCGGCACGTGCTCGTCGGCCAGCATGCCGTAGCGCTCCGCTTCCTTCTGCGCGGCGAGCACCTCGGCCTCGAGCGCGGCCTTCGTGTCCTCGTGGTCCTGCTCGGACCACACGCCGATGCCGATCATGTGGCGCTTCAGGCGCTCGAGCGGATCGCCGAGCGGAAAGTTCGTCCAGTCGTCGCCGGGGCGGTACTTGGTCGGATCGTCGGACGTCGAGTGCGGGCCCGCGCGGTACGTGACCCACTCGATCAGCGTCGGCCCGAGGTTGCGGCGCGCGCGTTCGGCCGCCCAGCGGGACGCGGCGTAGACCGCGAGGAAATCGTTGCCGTCCACGCGCAGCGAAGCGATGCCGCAGCCGACGCCGCGCCCGGCGAAGGTCGCGCCCTCGCCGCCCGCGATCGCCTGGAACGTCGAGATCGCCCACTGGTTGTTGACCACGTTCAGGATCACGGGCGCGCGGTACACGTGTGCGAACGTGAGCGCGGTATGGAAATCGGCTTCGGCCGTCGCGCCGTCGCCGATCCACGCGGAAGCGATGCGCGTGTCGCCCTTGATCGCCGAGGCCATCGCCCAGCCGACCGCCTGGATGAACTGCGTCGCGAGATTGCCCGAGATCGAGAAGAAGCCCGCGTCGCGCGTCGAGTACATCACCGGCAACTGGCGGCCCTTCAGCGGATCGCGCTCGTTCGACATCAGCTGGCACATCATGTCGACGAGCGGATACTCGCGCACCATCAGGATCCCTTGCTGCCGATACGTCGGAAAGCACATGTCGCCGCGCTCGAGCGCGAGCGTGTGCGCGACCGCGATCGCTTCCTCGCCGAGGCACTGCATGTAGAACGAGATCTTCTTCTGGCGCTGCGCGATCTGCATGCGCGCGTCGAAGATGCGCGTCTTCAGCATCGCGCGGATGCCTTTGCGCAAGATGTCGGGATCGAGGTCGGGCGCCCATGGCCCGACCGCTCGTCCGTGCTCGTCGAGCACGCGCACGAGGCCATAGGCCAAGTCGCTCGTGTCGGCGGGGGCGACGTCGATGGGGGGTTTGCGCACCTTGCCGGCTGGCGACAGGCGCAGGTAAGAAAAATCGGTCTTGCATCCCGGACGCCCGGTAGGCTCCGGCACATGCAATCGCAATGGCCCGTACTGGCTCATTCAATTGTCTCCACGTTTGATTTTGTCGCACGCTTCGTCGCAGAGCGTAACAAAGTTATCGCGCATCGTGAAAGCTTCTTCGGACTCGGAGTCGCCCCGATTTTCAAACGGGCGTCGGAATGTTATGACACCGTTTAGCACGCTCGTTCGCGCAACATCCGCGGCGCGCGCCGGATACCGCCCGATGCTGCGGATGCGATAGCGTGCGGCACGCATGCCGTGCATGCGGCCCGCGTGTTCGCCGCACTCGTTTTTGTGCGATGCGCAAGCGCAGCGAAACGCATGGCCGTTCGCTTTCGTTGAGCCTCGCGCATCGCGCGACCGATGCGCGCTGTGCGCGATGCCCCCACTCGCGTCACGAGTTATGCACTCGCGCCCGCGCGCCGGCGCGAGAGCGGCGGCGATGCATCGCGAGTCGAATATCGCTTATCACCACAATCAATTTCCGCGCGGTCGCGTTTCGTCCTAGACTCCCCAAACATTACATCGATAGATGGAATCATCGATCGGCGGGCACGCCGGCTGCGTGACACGCCGCACGCTCGCCCGCGGTCGACGCAACCGGACGGCGTCCGGTTCGATCACGACAAGAAGACAGCCCGAGCGCGCGATATCGTTCGGATCCCGAATCGACAGGCTTGCGCCGCTCGCGGCGTTCCGCCCGCGCCACTTTTGCCCATGAACTCGATCCTCGCCCCGGACAACGCCCCGCCCGCCTCCGCCACCCGCACGAGCCCGCTGATGTCGGTGCTCGCGCGCGCCGTCGTCACCGCGCCGCTGCCGGGAAGCGGTCGCGCGGCCGAGGCGTCGACGCGCGTCTCGACTATGCGAGCGCAGAGCGCTTCGGCAATACGCATCCGCTCATGCCGGCGGTCGCGCTCGTCGCGCCATGGCTTGCCCGAATCGCCCGCATGCCGCCGAAAATCGCCTGCACGGCCGCGTTCGCGCCGCGCGCCACGACCTTTGGCGGATCACACGCGCATGCGGTTTTCGCCGCCGAGGCTCGGTGTTCGCACCGCGCGGCCGCCGCCCGCCGGACGCTCGAAGCCGGCGCGCGGCGCATCCGCGATTCGGCTCCGCGTCCAACGGCGATCGTCCCGATTGACGATGACATTGATCAATGTCATCGTCATCGCGCGTGCACCGCAAACGGCTATCGTGACGCACCGCGGCATCGGACCACGCGCAATCGGGCGGCTTACCGCTCGCCGGCGCGCCGCCCGCCCCTCCACCCTCGAAACGCGACCTTCGTATGAAACAGCAACGCATAGAAATCGCTGAAGAATTCGACGCCCCCGTTCATCAAGTCTTCCGCTTCTTCAGCGAGCACGAGAATCTCAAATCGATCTTCTCGCCGGCGAAAATCCGCCGGATCAGCGACGGCGAGCCCGCCCGCAACGGCGTCGGCTCGGCGCGCGAGATGCGCGTGCCCGGCGCGCCGCCGTTCGTCGAGACGGTGACCGCCTATCAGGAAAACGAACTGATCGAATACCGGATCACGCGCGGCAGCCCGCTGCGCGACCACCTCGGCGTGATGCGCTTCGTCCCGATCGACGAGCGCCGCACGTATTTCCATTACGTGATCACGTTCGAGGGCAAGGTGCCGTTCGTCGCGCCGGTCGTCCGGCACGTGCTCGAGGGCAGCATTCGCCGCGGGCTCGGAAAAGTGGCGACGCGGCGGCTCTGGGGATGAGTGAGCGCGCGGGAAGCGGCGACGGGCGCGACCGGCGCGATGCGCGCGGCACCTGTCGCGACACGCCCGACAAACCCGACGCGTGCGATGCGCATGCCGCATGCGGCGTGCGCATCGCACGCGCGGCTCGACCGGCATGAGCAACGACGTGCACGGAACCCGCGAGATCCACGGAATGTGCGACGCCTCGGGCCATCGGGCGCGCCCGCTACGCACGGCATGCCCGGTACGCATCGCGCGCGCCTCCCCGCGCCGGCGCGCGCGACGCGAACGCGCCGGCCGCCGGGCGGCTATCGCGTGCGCGCGCGGCGCGGCCGCCGGCGCCTGCCCGACGTCATGCGTCGCGCGCGGCTTCGAGCCGCCGCTTCAGCAGCGTCAGCGAATACGCGGACTCGCGTTCGACGCGCCCGCGCATCACGAGCGCGTTCGCGAGCCGCAACAGCGGGTTCGGCGAATGATAGTGCAATGTGCGGACGAAACGCGCGCCGCGCGGGCCGCCGCTGCACTCGTAGGTGAGCAGGATGCGCAGGCTGCCGGCCGTGTTCGCGGCGCGCGCTTGCCACATCACGCCCGGCTCGTTGCGCACGACGTCCCAGTGCAGACGATCGACGCGCCCCGCCGCGCGCACGTCCTCGTCGAAACGGCTGCCGGCCGCGAGCGAGCCCGCCGGGCCGTCGACGCGCAGCGACGACGGATGCCATTCGGGCCAGCGCGACGCATCGCTCGCGTACGCGAGCACGTCCGCGCCGGCGCATGCGATGTCGATCTCGTGCCGCATTCGCGTCGACATGTCGGCGCCCGGCGCCTCGCTCCAGCGCAGCGTGCCGTGCAGCCAGTCCATCAGCGGCCAGATGACGTCGAAGTTGCACGAGCGCATCAGCGCATCGCGATGATGCACGCGGTGCAGCACGCGCATCTGCCGAATCCACGGCCATTTCGCGAGCGGGTGCGCATCGGGCAGATGCTCGCACGCGTGCACGCATTCGTACAGCAGATAGCCGCCGAGCATCGTGCTCGCGAACAGCCCCGCGACGTTCGCGTCGAAGCGGCCCAGCACCGCGTGCAGCGCGAAGAGGCCGAGGCTGAACACGACGATCAGCCACGCCGGAAACAGGATCACGCGCCAGTCGCGCGCCTCGCGGTACGCGATCTGCTCGTTCGCGAAGAAGCTGTGGTGGTCGCCCGTGTGCCGGCGGTAGAACATCGCGCCGAAGCGGCGCTTCACGTGGCCGACGTGCCGGTGAACCGTGAATTCGAGCCAGTTGAACAGCAGGAACGCGGCGGGCACGCTCGCCCATTGAACGGCGCTCACGCGCGCGACGTCCTTCAGGAAGAACGCGATCGCCGCGCATCCGTACGCGAGAACGAAGCCGCCGTGCAGCCATGCGTTGTAGCGCGGGTGAACGCTCGCGCGGTAGCGCGCGCGGAATACGGTCACATCCTGGGTCATCTTCGTCTCCTGGCTTTGCGGCGTGCGCGGCGCGCCGAAGCGCGCCGGCTTGACCGCAGATTAGAGTAGCCCCGATGATTTCTCCAATGGACAATCGTGATTTGACTTATTCACCGATCTGAATTCGATCATGCGCCGCGCCGATATGTCGAACGATCCCGTCGATTGCAAACGCCGCTCATGCCTGTCGCACCCGCCGCGCCCACCGTGCGCGCGCAAGCGTCGGGCGCGCGCGCATGCCCGCGCCGCCCTCGCGCATCCGGCGCGCCGCCTGCCCCCATTCCGGAGCGCCGCCGTATGATCCAGAATCTGCGACAGCTCGACCTGAACCTGCTGCTCGTGTTCGACGCGCTGATGCAGGAGCAGAACCTGTCGCGCGCCGCCATCCGGCTGCACATGAGCCAGCCGGCCGTCAGCAATGCGCTGACGCGGCTGCGTCAGCAGCTCGGCGAGCCGCTCTTCACGCGCACCGCGCGCGGCATGACGCCGACCGCGCAGGCGCGCACGCTGTACGAGCCGGTCCGCCAGGCGCTGTATCTGCTGCAGATCGGGCTCGGCCCGCAAGCCGATTTCGAGCCCGACACGCACCACCTGTTCAAGCTGTCGATGAACGATTACGGGCAAACGGTGCTGCTGCCCGATCTGCTCGCGCACATCAAGTCGCGCGCGCCGAACGTGATGCTCTCGGTGCAGAGCGACGACGCCGGCTCGATTCCCGCGCAACTGACGACGGGCACGCTCGATCTCGCGATCGACTACCTGCATTTCGACAATCCGGAGCTCTGCTACGAGCCGCTGCACGAGGAGCACCTCGTCGTGATCGGGCGCGCCGGCCATCCGGCGTTCGCCGGCGGGCTCGCGCTGCGCGGCTACGAGGAGAGCGGGCACGTGTCGATCCAGCCGCGCGACAGGCGCGGCTCGCCGCTCGAGATCGTGCTCGGCTCCGCGCGCGTGCGGCGCGTCGTGCATCTGCAGGTGCCGCACTATCTGACGATTCCCGCGCTCGTCGCGAAATCGGACCTGCTCGGCACGATCCCGCGCCGGCTCGCCGAGCGGTTCGCCGATGTCTATGCGCTGCAGATCGCGCCGCTGCCGATCGACATCGCGCCGATCCAGGTGAGCCTCATCTGGCATCGTCAGCAGGATGCGCAGCCCGGCCTGCGCTGGCTGCGCGAGCAGGTCGTTCTCACGCATCGCGCGATCATCGGATGCGGCGAGCACGCGCCGGCGTGACAGGCGTCGTGCGAGATGTGCCGCGCGCGCGGCATCGGCCGCCAGGCACGCGGCAACGCGACCGCGCCGTCGCCGATCGCGGCCGCCGCGATCGGCGCGAGACCGAGGAGCGCCCCGCGCGGGCCGCGCATCTCCGACGCCGGCCGGCTCGCGGCCGCGCGTAGCGCGTAGCGCGTTCGCGATGCATCAGGAACGGCGCAAACGCAACGCCGATCGCCATGGCACGCATCCGTACGATGCGGATTCACGCGCGGCGCCTCGCGAGGCGCCGCGCTTCGAACACGAGCCGAAGAAACAGCGCGACGCCGCGCAGCACGAGGTCGATCGTGATCGCGCGGCGCGCGAAATTCACGAGCGTATCGAGCACAAGGCGCGGCCCGACGTTCGCCGCGCCGAGCGGCCGATATCGCAGGACGTGGCCCAGACGCCGATCGGTGCGGCAGGCGCGATCAGCCCGTCAACCGCACGCAGCATCTTTCTCGAGATCGGCCTGGCGCTCGCCGGTCGTCCGATTCAGGTCCGACGAAACCGGGCGCCGTTTACACACGGAACGCCGCGCCGGCGGCCGGCGCGCGGGCCGACGGCGCGCACCGCCTCGCCGGCGCCTGTTTGAATGGCCGCGCAAAAGGGCGGCGATTCAATGCGATAACGCACGCACCGTGTTTCGAATTGATGCTCGGCGCAACGCGCTCGACACTATGGGGTTCTCGTGAGCGGCCGCGGATCGCGGCGGCGCGCGCGCCGGGCGCCGCCGCGATCCGGATGCGCGAAGAGGCGCGGGAATGCGCGGGACCACGCGGCGCAGGCCGTGCGCCGCATCGCGCAACGGCGGCCGGCGGGAAAACAGGGAGACGAACCGTTCGTGCACCGTCGCGCGCGCGGGTCGGTTCGAACAATCAAAAGGTGAACCGAATGAAGCAGCAGTCCTACGATTACGACTACGTCGTGGTCGGCTCCGGCTTCGGCGGCAGCGTCTCGGCGCTGCGTCTGTCCGAGAAAGGCTATCGTGTGCTCGTGATCGAGCAGGGCCGTCGCTGGACGCCCGAGAACCTGCCGGAAAGCACGTGGAACCTGTCGCGCTGGCAATGGCGCCCCGCGCTCGGGCTGCACGGCTTCTTCAGCATGCGCTTTTTCAGGCACGTCGTCGTGCTGCACGGCAATGCGGTGGGCGGCGGCTCGATCACGTACGCGAACACGCTGCTCGTGCCGCCCAACAAGGTCTGGCGCGAGGGCACATGGGCCGGCCTCGAGGACTGGGAACGCGTGATGCCCGCGCACTACGCCACCGCGAAGCGCATGCTCGGCGTCGTCACGAACCGGCGAATGGATGCGGCCGACTTCCGGCTGAAGGACATGGCGAAGCTGATCGGCGTCGAGAAGAGCTTCTATCCGACCGAGGTCGGCGTGTTCTTCGGCGACGACGCCGACGCGCCCGGCACGCGCTACGCCGATCCGTACTTCGGCGGCGCGGGCCCGGAGCGCACGTCGTGCATCGGCTGCGGCGGCTGCATGGTCGGCTGCCGCCACGGCGCGAAGAACACGCTCGACCGCAATTACCTGTATCTCGCCGAGCGCCTCGGCGCGCAGGTGCGCGAGCAGACGAAGGTCGTCGACGTGCGCCCGCTCGACGCGCGCGCCGACGGCGCGGCGGGCTACGCGGTCGAAGCGGTGTCGCTCGCGGCGGGCGCGCGCGGCGCGAAAAGCCGCCTCACGTGCCGCGGCGTCGTGTTCGCCGCATCCTCGCTCGGCACGCAGGATCTGCTGATGCGCCTGAAGGAAAAGGGCTCGCTGCCCCGGCTATCGGACGCGCTCGGCAAGCGCGTGCGCACGAACGCCGAATCGCTGATCGGCGTGCGCTTTCCGAAATCGCGCGTCGATCTGTCGAAGGGCGTGGCGATCGGCTCGGGCATCTACATCGACGAGCACACGCACATCGAGGCCACCCGCTATCCTTCGGGCTCCGACACGATGGGGCTGCTCACGACCGTGCTCACGCGCGGCGCGCCGGGCGGTTTGCGTGTGCTCGTGTGGCTCGGCGCGCTCGCGAAGCTCGTTCTCACGCGACCGCTGAGCGCGTGGCGGATGATCGACCCGCGCGGCTTCGCGCGCGAGACGATGATCTTCCTCTGCATGCAGACGCTCGAAGGACACCTGACGATGCGCCTGAAGCGCCGCTGGTTCTGGCCGTTCTCGAAGCAGCTCGCGACCTCCGGCGCGAAGATCCCCGCCTACATTCCGGCCGCGAACGACTTCGCGCAGAAGGCCGCGCGCGCGCTCGGCGGCGTGCCGATGACCTCGCTCACCGAGATCCTGCTGAACGTGCCGATGACCGCGCATTGCATGGGCGGCGCGGCGATGGCGCGCGACGCGCGCGACGGCGTGTGCGACGGCCGCAGCCGCGTGTTCGGCTATCGGAACATGTACGTCTGCGACGGCTCGGTGCTCGGCGCGAACCTCGGCGTCAACCCGAGCCTCACGATCACGGCGCTCGCCGAGCATGCGATGAGCCACGTGCCCGCCGCGCGCGAGCAGCGGTGGGACAGTACCGCGGAGACGCCTGTCGCGGCATGAGCGTGGGCATGGGCGTGGGCATGGGTGCGAGCGCGACGTGGAAGCGGCGCGAGCGCAGGCCGGCCGAATGGCGCGTTCGACGCGCGCGAACGCGGTGCGTTGGCCTAGGCGGGCGCGGCTGCTCGCGCATCGCGCGAGGCGACGCAACGCGAAGCGGAGCGAGGTGGAGCGGAGCGAGGTGGAGCGGGGCGAGAGAAAGCAACGCAACGCGTGGCATCCGCGCCGGGCATTCGCCGCGCGGCGGGCGGGCGCAAGCGCCGCGCGCCTCGCCGCCCGTGCGCGTCACGCGCGGCATGTCACACGTCGCATGTCACGCGCGGCGCCGCCCGCGCCGGCGCCGCGAGCGGCCATTCGCGAGCGCGACGAGCGCCGCGTCGTAGCCCTGCTGCTGCAGTTGCGCGATCGCGTCCGACGAAAAATCGTAGTCCTCGATGAACGACAGCCGCCCTTCCCGGTTCAGCGTGATCCGCGCGATGTCGATCGCCGCGCGATTGCCCATCAGCCGGATGTACAGCGGCTGCTGACGGATTTCGTTCGCGCTCGGCGCGTCGACGTGCGCGAGGATGCCGTCCACGAGGTCGCGAAAATCGCTCGCGTATTCCTCGAAGCGCAGATCGTTGCGCACGCGGTCCATGTACGCGATTTCCTCGCGGCGCAGCATCACCTCGACGAGGTTCGTCGGCAGCGCCTTCGAGCCGGAGAACAGATCGACGATGAACACGCGTCCGCCGATCTGCCCGCATCGCGCGATCACGAGGTCGAGCGGCGAGTTGCTGACGACGCCGCCGTCCCAGTACGGGCGGCCGTCGACGACGGTCCACGGCATGCCCGGCGGCAGGCTGCCGCTCGCGAGCACATGCGCGGGGCTCAGGCGATCGACGTAGCTGTCGAAGATGCGCGGCTCGCCCGTCTCGACGTCGACCGCGCCGATCAGCAGGCGCGTCGGGCTCATGCCGAGCGAGTCGAAATCGACGTAGCGCGCGATCAGTTGCTCGATCGCCGTCGCGTCGAAGAAGCTCGTCCATTTCGCGCGCAGCCGATCGGCGTCGAAACCGAGCTGCGACCATTGCGGCTTCAGGAAATTCGGCACGCCGAACGACAGCACGTACGACGATAGCCACGCCTCGCGCCACTGCGATTCGTACGGCAGCGGCAGCGCGATCGACAGCTCGCGCCAGAACGCCTCGAGCGCCTTCGTCGCGCCCTTCGGATGGCTCGCGACGATCGCGCCGTTGAACGCGCCGATCGACACCGCGGAGATCACGTCGGGGCGCACGCCGTGCTGCTCGAGCGCCTTGACCGCGCCGCACTCGAACGCGCCGAGCGCGCCGCCGCCCTGCAGGATCAGGATCGTCTGCACCGGCAGCTTGTCGAGCGGATAGTTCGGATCGCTCAGTTTCATCTTGTGCGCGGCGACGTTCACGTGCAGCCGGATCGCGTCGTTCAGCGCGGCGATCTCGACGGCCGGCCGGTCGATCGTGAACGCGGCGCGCAGCACGTCGTCGGCGAGATAGAGCTGCATGTACGAGGCTTCGTCGAACGCGCCGCGCTCGATCGTCTCGGTCGCGCCGACCGGATAGCCGAGCAGGTTGTACGACAGCCCGAACACGCTGCCGTAGAAGATCGACACGTCGCGATACGGCAGCCGGTGGCCGAGCATGTTGCGCGCGGCGATCCGGCCCTGCCGCACCGCGTTGTCCCAGTGCTCGATCCGCCGCCGCACGCCGAAGATCGGATCGTCGAAGTGCGCGACGTCGCCCGCCGCGAACACGTCCGGGTCGGCCGTCTGCAGGAATGCATCGACTTCGACCCCGTCGCCGAGCGCGAGGCCGCTGCCGTCGAGCCAACCGCAGTTCGGCGTGACGCCCACCGCCGCCACGAACAGATCGCACGGCCGCGTGCCGCCGTCGCTCGTCTCGACCGCCTCGACGCACTGCGCGCCGAGCACGCGGCGCACCTCGCAGCGCGTGAGCACATCGATGCCGCGCGCGCGGCAAAGCGCTTCGAAATGGCCGCCGAGCGCCGGCGCGCGCAGCGACGGCATCACGCCGGGCGCGCGCTCGACGAGTGTCACCTGCAGGCCGAGCGCCTGCAGCGTCGCGGCGATCTCGACGCCGAGAAAGCCGCCGCCCAGCACCGTCGCGCGGCGCGCGTGCGCGGCCGCGTCCTTCAGCGCCTGCGCCTGCGCGAACGTGTGCAGCACGTGCACGCCGTCGAGCCCGAAGCCGGGCAGCGCCGGCGCCTTCGCGCTCGCGCCCGTCGCGATCAGCAGCTTGCCGTAGCGAAAGGTCGCGCCGCTCGACGTGCGCACGATCCGCTTCGCGCGATCGAGCTGCTCGGCGCGCACGCCGAGCGCGATGTCGATGCGTTGCGCCGCGTAGAACGCCGCGTCGTGCAGCGTGATGCTCGCGGGCTGCACGGCCCCCATCAGCCACTCCTGGCTGAGCGGCGGGCGCTGATACGGCAGCACCGGCTCGCCGCAGAGGATCGCGATGCTCGCCGACGCATCCTCGCCGCGCAGCGTCCGCGCCGCCGTGACGCTCGCGATGCCGCCGCCCACGAGCAGATAGTCGAACTCACGCATCGGCGCCTCCCGTCGCGGCGAAGCGCGCGGCGGGCGCGGCGCATGGGGCGCATGGGGCACGTGTTGCGGGTGGCGCAGACGCGGCGCGTGCGGCGACTGCGGCGCGCGTGGCGCGCGAACGGCCTGCGCGGCTCACAGCGACGGCCTCGGCTGCGTCGCGAACCGCCGCTCGTGCGCGCGCTGGCACGGGGCACAGCGCAGCGCGGTCGGCCGCGCGAGCAGGCGCTCGTATGCGATCGGCTGCCCACAATCCGCGCAGCAACCGTAATCGCGCCGCGCGATCCGCTGCAACGCCGCATCGACGTCGCGCAGCTCGGCAAGCTTCATGCCGAGCAGCGCATGGTCGACATCGACGAACAGATCCGCATTCGCTTCGTCGCCTTCGTCGGGCGCGGGGCCCGCGAGGTTCGCGTACGGCTCGTCGGCGCGCTGCCGCTCGCCTGCGCGCACGTCCGCCTGGAGCGCCTGCCTGCATGCGCGCAGCAAAGCTCCCAGAACCTGGAGTTGATGCTCGTCGAACGCTGCCATCGGGTCCTCCGCGTTTGCGTGGCCGCATCGGTCCGTCGCGCGATGCGCGGCGACGGCCGGCCGGTGCGTGCCGGGTTGTCTGCCGTTCGTGTGCCGCTTGCCTGTCGTTTGCCTGTCGTTCGCCCGTCGTTCGTCTGGCGGGTTCGCGGCGGCTCGGCTGCGCGGCCGGGATTTAGCGCTTCACCGCGCACCGCGCCGAGCGTGCGAACGCACGAACGCATGGCCCGGCGGCCGGCGGCTGGCGCCGATCCGCCGGCGGCTCCGCGCAGCGCAGCGCAGCGCGGCACGGCACGGTGCGGCACGGTGCGGTGCGGTGCGATGCGATGCGGCGCGCACGGCAGCCGAATGTGCAGCCCGGCGGAATGCCCGGTAGCGTATGCCGCGCCGGTCAGCCGGCGTTGATCCGAATCAATCGCCCGCGCCACGTCAACCGGCGCGGCGCACGCCGCGCACATGCATTCACGCCAAGATGCCACCGCGGTCCCGCTGCCGCAACGCCCTGCGTCGAACGATCGCGCGACGACGCTCGACGCGGCCCTCGCGCAGGACCGCCGAGCGGTGTTCCATCGTCGGGAGTACGTACGCGCCGGCGGGGGCGGCGTCGCTGCAACGCTTGGCCATCGGGATGCTCGCTCACCAAGGTGCTCCTCCACGGGGGCTCTGTCGTCGGGATGCTCGATTGCCGCAGTCACCCTCCGCCGGGGCTCCGTCGTCGGAATGCCCGATCATCGGGATGCCTGCTCGCCGAAGCACTCCACCGCAGAGGCGCCGCCGCCGGAATACCCGATCATCGGGATGCTCGATCGCCGGGGTGCGCCCTCTCCGGAATACTCGGTCGTCGAGTGACTCCGCCGCCGGAATACTGCGTCGCGCTTCGCGCCGCGCCGTCGGAACGGCGTGAAGCGTCCGCCGGCCGCCCCACCGCGATCGCGGCGGCCATCGGCCGGAATCGCGAACGGCAACGCTTCCGCCGATCCCGCCCATCCCCCCGATCACCCGCTACCCGCTGCACACCGCCCGTCGACCGCCGCACGTCGCATGTCGCCCGCCTCCGGCGGCCGGCCGCGAACCGGCTTGACGATCGTCAACAACCCGCCGCCCTCGGCTTTTAAGCTGGCGATGCGACGCTCGCCGGCCTATGCTGTCCCAATCCGATGCGCGTCGGACACGATACGTTGCGTCGCGGCAAATGCCCGCCCGCCGCCGTCCGAGCCGCGCTTCGCAACGGCGGGCGTTTCGGTGCCGGAAACGCTCGAGGGCCGTCGGCCACGCGCCAACGGCCCGCCCACGGCCGCCCGCGCGGCGCATGCCGCATGCGCCACGACGGCCGCGATGATGCGTCCCCATACGCCCGCAAGGAGATCCGATGCTGTACGCGTGGCTCGAAGCGCAACGTGAATTCTTCCGCGCATGCCAGCCGTGGGCGGGCGCCGCGCAGCGCGCGGGCGCGGGCGCGCGCCCGGCCGGCTGGCCGACATGGGGCCCGATGGCGCGCGCGGCCGATGCCGTTCCCGCGCCGCCGCCGTTCGCGATCGCGTCGATCGAGATCGACGGCGCGGCCGTGCCGGTCGATGAGTGCGTCGTCGACGACACGCCGTTCTGCGCGCTGCGCAAGTTCTCCCGCCGGCTACGCGGCGACGCGGCCGCGCGCCCCGCGGTCTTTCTGTGCACGCCGCTCGCCGGCCACCATGCGGTGATGCTGCGCGAGACCGTCGAGACGATACTCGCGACGCGCGACGTCTACGTGACCGACTGGCGCAACGCGCGCGACGTCCCGCCCGAAGCCGGCGCGTTCGGCCTCGACGACTACGTGTGCACGCTCGAGCGCTTCGTCGCCGGCGCGGCCGGCGACGGGCTGCACATGATGGCGGTCTGCCAGGCGACGGTGCCCGCGCTCGCGGCCGTCGCGCTGCTCGCGGCGCGCGACGTGCATGTCACGAGCGTCGCGCTGCTCGGCGGCCCCGTCGACACGCGCTCGCACCCCACGCTTATCGATCGCTTCGCGCTCGAACACGACCTCGACTGGTTCCGCCGCACGGCGATCGACATCGTGCCGCCGCCGTACGCCGGCGCGGGGCGGCGCGTCTATCCGGGCTTCATCCAGCATGCGGCGATCATCGTCGCGCATCCGCAGCGGCGCGCGTCGCTCGAGAGCCGCTACTGGACCGCATGGATGACGGGCGACTTCGCGGCCGCCGCGCGGTGCCTACGCGAGATGAACGAATACGGCGCGGTGCTCGACATGACCGAGCGCTATTTCCTCGATACGATTCGCGTGATCTTCCACGAGCGGCTGCTCGCGCAGGGGCGCTGGTCGATCGGCCGCCGCCTCGTCGCGCCGCGGCGGCTCACGCGCACCGCGCTCTGCACGATCGAGGGCGGCCGCGACGACATCGCCGGCGCCGGCCAGACGCACGCGGCGCACGCACTATGCGACGCGGTGCCCGACGCCGTGCGCGAGCGGATCACCGAGCCGGACTGCGATCACTACGACCTCTTCCTCGGCCCGCGCTGGCGGCGCACGATCCATCCGGCGCTCGACGCATTCTGGACGCGCGCGGAAGCGGCGCGTGCCGCAGCCGGCGAGCCGCGGCCCACCGCCGAGCGTGCGGAGCGCCGCATCGCGCACTGAGCCGCCCCCGGCACCATCCGCGACCGCGCAACGCGCCGCTCGCCGCGCTGCCCGTCATGCCGCTCGCCGCGCCGCTCGCCGCACCGCCCGCCATGTCGCTCGCCGTGCCGCTCACCGCACCACCCGCCATGTCGCTTGCCGTGCCGCTCACCGCACCACCCGCCATGTCGCTTGCCACGCCGCTCGTCGTACCGTCTTCGTACCGCTCCTCGTACCGCCCGCCGCACCGCGCGGCTCGCGCATGCCGCTTGCGGACGATCAACAAACGCACGCGCACCATTGCCCACGCCGATTCGTTCGTCCGCATGATCGGCGACATGGACGACCAACCGATCTGCGACGCCGTATTCGCCGACCGCTACGCGCTGCCCGGCGAGCATTCGCGCGCTCAGGCGTGCGCGCGGGTCGCGCGTGCGCTCGCGCTCGCGGAGCCGATGGCGACCCGTTCGGGCGCGGCGCGGCGCTTCTACCGGAACCTGCTGAACGGCGCGTTCGGCGCGGGCCGCATCATGGCGCGCGCGGGCGCCGCGCCGGATCAGACGATGGCGAGCTGCTTCGTGCATCCGATCCGCGCCCCCGCCGCGCTCACGCGCTTTCATCCGAACCTCGACGAGGCGCTCGACGAAGCGCGCCTCGCGCTCGCGATGGGCGCCGACATCGGCTACGACTTCTCGGCCATCCCGCCCGCCGGCGCGCGGCCCGACGCGGACCATCCCGATTCGCCCGGCGTGTGCGCGGCGCTCGACCGGTTCGACCGGATCGGCACGCAGGCGGGCGAGCGCGACGGCCGCCGCCGCGCGCAGCTCGCGGTGCTGCGCTGCGATCACCCGGATCTGCTCGCGTTCGCCGCCGCAAAGCACCGGCATGCGGGCAGGCATGCGCGCTGGACGACGCTCGAGCTCGCGGTGGCCGCCACCGACGCATTCATGCAGGCGGTCGAGCAGGATCTGCCGTGGACGCTGCGGCACACGGCGCCGCCGCGCGACGCGCCGGGCGGCGCGCTGCCCGGCGCGGACGGCGCATGGACGTACGCGAGCGTGCCCGCGCGCCACGTGTGGCGCGAGATCGTGTCGGCCGCGCGCGACGGCGCGGGGCCCGGCCTCGTATTCGTCGATGCGATCGACGCCGCCGATCCGCTGCGCGGCCGCGAGCGGATCGACGCGACGAGCCCGTGCGGCGCGCAGCCGCTGCCGCCCTACGGCAGCGCGATGCTCGGCGCGATCGATCTGTCGCGCTTCGTGCGCAATCCGTTCGGCGCCGGCGGCGAGCCGCGCTTCGATTTCGCCGCGTTCGACACGGCCGTGCGCATCGAGGTGCGCCTGCTCGACAACGCGCTCGACGTCACGCGCTGGCCGCTCGCCGCGCATGCGCGCGAGTCGTATCAGAAGCGGCGGATCGGCGTCGGCGTGACGGGGCTCGCGGACATGCTCGCGATGATGCGGCTGCGCTACGATTCGCCGGCCGCGCGCGAGATGGCGCGCTATATCGCGTCCGACCTGCGCCACCACGCGTACGCGGCGTCGGCCGAGCTCGCCGCCGAGCGCGGCGCGTATCCGCTGTGCGACCGCCACGCGCATCTCGACGCGCTGCGCGCGGGGCCGCCGCTGCCGCACGCGGTCTGCCACGCGATCGAGCGCGACGGGCTGCGCCACAGTCATCTGACGTCGTTCGCGCCCGTCATCGGCGTGAGCCTCGCGTTCGGCGATCACTGCTCGCCCGGCATCGAGCCGGCCCGCGCGTGGATCGAGCACCGCCCGGTGCGCGCGGGCGCCGCCGGCGCGCCGGGCATGCGCGCGGAAAACCACGCGCACCGGCTGTTCCGGTCGCTGCGCGGCGAGCGCGCCGCGCTGCCGGACTACTTCGCGACCGATGCGGACGTCGCGCCGGGCGAGCGCCTCGCGATGCGCGTGGCGCTGCAGCCGTATGTCGACGCGGGAATCGACAATACGCTGACCCTCGCGAACCATTATTCGCTCGAAGAGGTCAACGCATTGCTGTTCGCCGCGTGGCGCGCGAAGCTGAAGAGCGTGGCGATACGGCGCGCGGATCTCGCGCGCGACGCGCAGCCGAGCGACGACGACGGCGTTTAGGCAGGCCCGCGGCCCACGCGACGCGCGCGGGCGCTTGACCCACGTCAAGCCGGCGCCCCGCGCGATCGGGTCGAATGACGACGGGCGCCGTCGCGGCGCGGCGGCTTCCTCGCCGCGGCACGGCGCGCGGCCGGCGCGCCCCGTCGCGCGCGTTCACGATCCACGGAGGTGACGAGATGCGCCGTTCGCGCCCGCCGAAGCCCGCGAAGCCCGCCGCCGTCCGGCGCCGCCCGCACGGCGCGGCGCGCGCGCACGCCATTCGCGGCAACGGTCCGCAGCGGCGCGCCGTGCGCGAACGCGCGGCCCGCCGCCTGTCGCGCGACATCGACGCGGCGCTGCGCCGCGCGTCGACCTACCCGCATCCGGCCGGCCCTATCGTGCGCATCGAAACGCACCTCTCCGTCGTTTATCTCGTCGGGCGCTTCGCGTACAAGCGCCTGAAGCCGTTCGATTTCGGCTTCGCGAATTTCACCGAACTCGCCGCGCGCCGCCGCGCGTGCGAAGCGGAGCTCGCGCTGAACCGCCCGCTCGCCGCGCCGATCTATCTCGCCGCCGGCCCGCTCGTGCGCCGCGCGCGCGGCTTGCGCCTGTTCGGCGCGGGCGCGGCCGTCGACCACGTCGTCCGGATGCGCCGCTTCGACGAGCGGATGCTGTTCTCCCGGCTGCTCGCGCGCGGCGCGCTCGACGCGGCGGACATCGATGCCGCCGCGACGCGCCTCGCCGCCTACCATCTGCACGCGCCGCGCGACATCCCGCGGCGCGCGTACGGCAGCGCGCGCGAGCTGCGCCGGCAGCTCGACGACATGCTCGCGCCGCTCGAGCGCGCGCTCGGCGCGGCGCTGCCGGCGTCGCTGCGCGCGTGGTGCGTGCGGCGCTGCGACGAGCTCGCCGCGCACCTGGACGCCCGGCGAGCCGACGGCTACGTCCGCGCATGCCACGGCGATCTGCACCTGAACAACGTCGTGAAGCGCGGCCGCGACGCGCTGATGTTCGACTGCATCGATTTCGACGACGCGCTGCGCTGGATCGACGTGATCAACGATCTGTCGTTTCTGTTGATGGATCTGCACGCGCACGATCGCGCCGCCCTCGCGCACCGCCTGCTGAACCGTTGGCTCGACGAAACGGGCGATTTCGCCGGCCTCGCCGCGCTGCCGCTGTATGTCGCGTATCGCGCGCTCGTGCGGGCGCTCGTCGCGACGATGCGCGCGGGCGGCGACGCCGCGGCGCGCGCCGCGCGCATCGAGCGCGCGCGCCGGTACGTCGACGTCGCCGCGCACGCGGCCCGCGCGCGCCGCCCATGCCTGCTGCTGTGCCACGGCTATTCGGGCTCGGGCAAATCGGTTGCGAGCCGCGCGCTCGCCGACGTGTCCGGTGCGATCCGGCTGTCGAGCGACAGCGAGCGCAAGCGCGCCCGACCGTTCGCGGCGGTCGACGCGCGGCCGCTTCCCGCGAGCGCGTACACGCCGCAGCAGATCGACGCGCAATACGAGCGCCTGCGCGCGCTCGCGCGCGACGTGCTGCGCGCCGGCTACACGGCGCTCGTCGACGCGACGTTTCTCTCGCATGCGCGCCGCGCACGCTTCTTCGCGCTCGCGCGCGAGCTGGGCGTGCCCGTGTACGTGCTCGATTTCCATGCGAGCCGCGCATGCCTCGAGCGGCGCGTCGATGCGCGCGCCGCCGCGCGCGACGATCGTTCGGACGCGGGCGCGGCCGTGCTCGCGACGCAACGCGCGAGCGCCGATCCGCTCGATGCCGACGAGCGCGCGCGCACGATCGGCTTCGATACCGACGTGCCGCTCGCGACGCTCCGGTCGGCCGGCTATTGGCGGCCGGTGCTCGACGCCGCGCGGGTGGACGCGCAAGCGACGCGTTGAAGCGGCGGGCCGCGCCGTGCGCAACCGTTGCCGCGACACATCGCGGCAACGGAGCCCGCGCCGCACGCACCGCAGGCCGTTCGCGCGCGGACGCCTCGCGGCACCGCTTCGCTCACTCGCTCAGCGCCACGCCATGCCGCACCGCACCGCACCGCACCGCAACGGCAACGGCAACGGCAACGGCGACGGCAACGACGACCGCACGCCGCCCCCGGCCGGCTCGGCGCGCGCGGCGCGTCGCGCGGACTCGCGGGCGAACCGCACGCGCAGCCGCGCGCACGCACGCCGCGCCGGCGAGATACGTCGCTCGCGCGGGCCGCGCCGCAACGGCCACCGCCCGCGCGAGCGGCGACCGAATGCCCGCTCCACTCACCGCCCGTCCGCCGTTGATCTGGGTCAATCCGCGCCCGCTGGCCGCTCCATAGACTGAAATCGATGCCGCGCAGCCCGAGCCCGCCTCGCCCCGAGGCCCGGCGCACCGTCCCCGCCCGCCCGCGAACCGCGCTTTCCGACAGGAGACCCGCAACATGGAAACATCCCCGCTCAAGACGACGACGCCCGAAGCGATCCCGCCGTTCAATCCGTCGGCAAGCGTCGAGGACAAGCTGCGCCTCGCGATCCATTACGCGATCCTCGCGCCGTCGAGCCACAACACGCAGCCGTGGCGCTTCATGGTCGGCGACGGCTCGGTGATGCTGTGCGCGGACCGGCTGCGGGCGCTGTCCGTCGTCGATCCATACGACCGCGAGCTGCTCATCAGTTGCGGCGCGGCGCTCCTGAACCTGCGCGTCGCGCTGAGCCGCTTCGGGTTCGCGTACGTGATCGACATGTTCCCGTCGCCGTCGGACCCCGACGTGATCGCGCTCGTGCGGCTCGATCCGCACGGCTACCACGACGAAAGCCTCGTGCCGCTGTTCGACGCGATCCTCGAGCGCGTGACCACCCGCACGCCGTACGCGAACGAAGCGGTGCCGTGCGACGTGCAGCGCGCGCTCGTCGATGCCGGCGCGGCCGAAGGCGCGGAAATCGCGTGCGTGGACGCGCCGCACGCGCTCGACGAGATCGCCGAGCTGATCGCCGACGCGGACCGCCTGCAATTCGCCGATCCGCGCTTTCGCCGCGAGCTCGCGAACTGGGTGCATCCGCGCCGCCACGACGACGGCATGCCCGCGTTCGCGGCCGGCGTGCCCGCGCTGCTCGATTTCGCGACGCCCGTCGTCGCATCGGCGATCCGCACGTTCGATCTCGGCGGCGGCCTCGCGGCGATGCATCACAAGCTCGTCGACGGCTAGCCGCTCATCGTCGGCATCTCGACCGCGAGCGACGATCGCGACGCCTGGGTCGCGACCGGCCAGGCGCTCGAACGCGTGCTGCTCGTCGCGGCGGCCGCCGGGCTCACCGCGTCGTATCTGAATCAGCCGATCGAGATCGACGCGCTGCGCGAAAGGCTGCGCCCGCTGCTGCACGTCGATGCGCACCCGCAACTGCTGCTGCGCATCGGACGCGGCCCGGTCGTCGCGCATGCGCCACGGCGTCCGCTGATGGACGTCGTGTCTTGACCGAACGCGAACGCGCCGCGCGCGGGCGCAACGACGCGCGGCGCGGCGGCGGCGATAGCGGCGGCGACGACGAGGCGTGGCGGCGCTGGCTGCCGGGCATCGCGACGTTGCGCACGTACCGGCGCGCGTGGCTCGCACGGGATCTGTACGCGGGCGTCGCGCTGACCGCGGTGCTCGTGCCGGTCGGCATGAGCTACGCTCAGGCGGCGGGCCTGCCGGTCATCGCCGGCCTGAACGCGTCGATCGCCGCGCTCGTCGGCTACGCGATCTTCGGGCCAAGCAGGATCCTGGTGCTCGGCCCCGATTCGGCGCTCGCCGCGCTGATCGCCGGCGCGATCGCGCCGCTCGCGCACGGCGAGCCCGCGCACGCGGTCGCGCTCGCGGCCGCGCTCGCGTTGATGTCCGGCGGCTTTTGCGTGCTCGCCGGCCTGCTGAAGCTGGGCTTCGTCACCGATCTGCTGTCCAAGCCGATTCAATACGGCTATCTGAACGGGCTCGCGCTGACGCTGATCGCGAGCCAGTTGCCGAGCCTGCTCGGCACCGTGCCGCTCGGCGGCACATTCGTCGACCAGGTCGCGAGCCTCGCCGCCACCGTCGCGCAAGGCCGGATCGATTTCGCGTCGCTCGCGCTCGGCGGCGGCTGTCTCGCCGGCATCGCGCTGCTGCGGCGCGTCGCGCCTGCGTGGCCGGGCATGCTGATCGCGGTCGCCGGCGCGTCGATCGTCGCCGCGTGGCTCGGCGCGGCGCCGGACGCGGGCGGCGCACACGCGCATGTCGCCTACGCGCATGTCGCAAACGCGCATGTCGCTCTCGTCGGCTCGCTCGCCGGCACGCTGCCGCCGCTCGGCCTGCCGTCGATCTCGCTCGCCGACGCGAGCCGGCTCATCGCCGGCGCGCTCGCGATCGCGATGGTGTCGGTCGCCGACATCAGCGTGCTGTCGCATGTGTTCGCGCAGCACGACGGCAGCGAAACGGACCGCAATCAGGAACTGTGCGCGCTCGGCGCGGCGAACCTGCTCGCCGGCATGCTGCGCGGCTGCGCCGTCAGCAGCAGCGCGTCGCGCACGCCCGTCGCGCTCGCGGCCGGCGCGCGCACCCAGTTGACGAGCCTCGTCGCGGCCGCGTGCATCGCGCTGCTGCTCATCGCGCCGACGCTGCTCGCCCGCGTGCCGCTCGCGGCGCTCGCGGCCGTCGTCGTCTATTCGGCGAACGCGCTCGTCGACGTGCGTGCGATCGTTCGGCTCTATCGCGTGCGCCGCGGCGAATGCGCCGTATCGGTGCTCTGCTTCGCGGGCGTCGTGCTGCTCGGCGTCGTGCCGGGCATCCTGCTCGCGGTCGGGCTGTCGCTGCTGTCGTTCGTCTGGCGCGCGTGGCACCCGTACGACGCGGTGCTCGGCCGCGTCGAGGGCATGCACGGCTATCACGACGTGTCGCGCCACCCGGGCGCGACCCTGACGCGCGGCCTCGTCGCGTTTCGCTGGGACGCGCCGCTGTTCCATGCGAACGCGACGATCTTTCGCGATCACGTGCGCGACGCGATCGCCGAGGCCGGCGCGCCGGTGCGCTGCGTCGTGATCGCCGCCGAACCGATCACCGATGTCGACGTCACCGCCGCCGACATGCTCGCGACGCTGCGCGACGAGCTCGCCGCGCGGCGGATCGCGCTGGTGTTCGCGGAAATGAAGGGGCCGGTCAAGGACCGGTTGCGCACGTACGGGCTCTTCGAGAAGATCGGCGCCGATCATTTTTTTCCGACGGTGACGGACGCGATCGAGCATTTCACGCGGATGCGCAAGGACGTGGCGACCGCGCGGCGGGCGCGGCGTTAGCGGCGTTCCGGCTTTTTTCGGGAGCGTGAGCGGTGCGCGCACGCGCGCCGATCCGATTAGGGGGATCGGCGCGGCTTCGTTCGGTCGACGATGACGGCGCTGGCGCGCAGGCGATCGAAGCGGTTCGGCGGCGGCATGGGATCGGGCATCACGATGCCGTTTCAGTGAATGCCGCTCAAGCAGCCCGATTGCGCGCGGTAGCGAGGACGCCGAACTGCGCGCTCGACCGGCTCGACGCCGCTCGGTTCGCAGCGCTTCGAATCGATGACGTCGATATTTCCGTTGCCGTTGCCCTCGGCATCGACATCAACGTCGCCTTCCCCTTGGATATCGATATAGACGCAACACGGCGCGAGACGAGACGAGACGACAGCATCCGTCAATCCCGCGCCTTCTCCTCGAAATGAATCTGACGCCGCGAAATCGACGCGATCTCGTCGAACAACGCCGCCACGCTCGCCAGCAGATCGTCGACGGACACCATTCCGACGAGCGCGCCGTCGGCATTCACGACCGGCATCCGGCGTACACCCGTCAGCCGCATTCGCTGCGCGATCGTCCACAGGCTGTCGTGCTCGTGAACGACGGCCGCCGGCGCGGACATGATCTCGCCGACGAACAGCGCGGCGGGATCGACTTCCTTCGCGATCAGCGACAGCACGATGTCGCGGTCGGTCAGCATGCCGACCGGCGCGTGCGCGTGCCCCGCGTCGTCGACGACGATCAGGTCGCCGACATGGCGGTCGCGCATCAGGTGCGCGGCGTCGAGCACGGTATCGGTGCGGCGGCACGCGACGACCTCGCGTGTACAGATCTCGGCAGCATTCACGATCGGCCTCCGTTCGTGGACAAGGTGGGTACGGGCGTCGCGGATGGGAGCGGCTATCGCGGCCGGCACACGCCGGCTACGCGGCTTTCGGTTTCGCGGCTTTCTGCTTGCCGCTTCCCGGCTCCGGGTTCCCGCCCCCACAAAACGCCGAAGCCGCTTCCCGCGCTGCATCGCCGCCGCGCACGGCCCATGCGGCGGCGCCGGCCGGCCCGTGCGCGGCGGCGCGGGGACGGAACCGAACGGCGCCGGAACGAAGCGAGCGCGCAAGCTCGTTCCCGGCGACGCACACGCACCCCGCCGCCATTCCGATGCACGTCGGCGCGGCCGGCCGCGTGCGCCGGCGCGCGGCGCTTGATCCGGATCAGAGCGGCGCGCCGCGCGCTCGCTATCGTTGGCGAACGTACGCGCTCGCGCGCGGGTGCGGCGCGCCATTCCACTGCCCTGGAGACGGACATGAGCGACCCCGAACTGCTGACCTACCAACCGATCGCCGTAGCATTGCCCGGGCCCGCCGAAGCCGGCGCGCCGGCGGTCATCGATCTGCCGCCGCCCGATCTCGGCGCGGGCCTGCCGCTGATGTCCGCGCTGTCGCTGCGGGCGAGCACGCGGGAATTCTCGTCCGCCGCGCTCGCGCCGACGACGCTCGGCGAACTGCTGTGGGCCGCCGACGGCGTCAACCGCCCCACGACGGGCGGCCGCACCGCACCGTCCGCGCATGCGTTCAACGAGATCGACATCTATGCCGCGCTGCCCGACGGCGTCTATCGCTACGACGCGGCGCTGCACCGCCTGCTGCTGAAGCACGCGGTCGACGCGCGCAATCTGACCGGCTACCAGGATTTCGTCGGCGCGGCGCCGCTCGATCTCATCTACGTCGTGCGCATGTCGCGGCTGCTGTCGATGCCCAAGCCGCTGCGCGAGACGTTCTCGGCGGTGGCGGCGGGCGCGATCGCGCAGAACGTCGCGCTGTATTGCGCGTCGACGGGGCTCGGCTGCGTCGTGCGCGGCTGGATCAACCATCGGCTGCTCGCCGAGGCGCTCAGCCTGAACGAGGACGAACTGCCGATCCTCGCGCAGACCGTCGGCAAGCCGGCCGCGCATCCGTGACGGCGCGGCCGCGCGCCGCGCGCCGGCCCGCCATCGCGCGGCGCCGCGTTCGGCGCGGCGCGCATGCTCAGCCGATCGTCAGCTTCTTCTTCTCCGAGCTCGCCTTCTTCGGCAGCGTCAGCGACAGCACGCCGTCCTGATACTGCGCGCTCGCCGCGTCGCGGTCGAGTTCGTTCGCGAGCGAGAAGGTTCGCGCGAACTCGCCCGAATAGCGCTCGCGCCGAATCACGCGCTCGCCTTCCTTCAGTTCCTTGTTTCGCTCGACCTTCGCGGAAATCGACACGGTATTGCCGTCGATCTGCACGTTGATGTCATTCTTGTCGACGCCCGGCAGCTCGGCCTTGACGGCGTAGGCCTGGTCGTTTTCGGTCACGTCGATCTTCATCGACGCGAGCTTCTCGTCGTCGGCGTCCGCGATGCCGCGCAGCGGACGGAACAAACCTCGGAACAGATCGGACACAGGCTCCAGCGAAAACGGGTCGTAACGCGTCACATTGCTCATTGCTCTCTCCTGAAAGTCGTGGCCGCGCACCCCGCGCGGCCGACGCCACGGACGGCGCCCGGCGCATGCCGGACGCCCGTTGATCGATGATGCTGACCGGCTCGATGTGGGCTATCTTCAGCGTAGCGGCACAAGCACGCCCGGCATTGACGTGAGTCAATCGGCGGCGATCGGCGGCAATCGGGCGGCGGGCGGCGGCAATCGAGCGGCGATCACGCCGCAGAGCGGGCGACGCCCGCACGGGCGGCCGCGCGGGCGTTCGGGCCCTCCGTCCCCGCCGAATCGTCGCCGCCGGCTCGGCGGGGGACGCTCGATCGGCGAGCATGCAGCGTTCCCTCGTCGGAAGCCGGAATCGGCGGATGGCGGGCGATCCGGCAGGCGAACCGGCGAGTGATCCGACGCGATCTAGAACGAATGACGCATCCCTAGCATCGCGGCGGTCGTCGCGAGCCCCGGCGCGACCGGCTGCCCGTACGCCAGCATCTGAGCCATCGTGCCGCGATTGTCGACGCGCCCCCCCTGCGCATATAGCGTGGTGTGCTTGGACAGCTCGTAATCGGCGCCGAGCACGATCGACGTCGACCGGTTCGCCGAACGGTTCCGGTCCTTCAGGTAGTAGACGCCCGAGCTCACGCGAAAGAACGGCGACACGCGGTAGCCGAGCCCGAACGCGAACATGTCGAGGTTCACGCGATCGCCGCGCGCGGGATTCCGGCCGTTGCCGTACGACGCCGACACCGCGACATCCTTCAGCTTGTACTGCGCGCCGACGTAGACGAAGCGGTTGTTGTCGAGTCCCGTCGCGCTCGCGCCCGGCGCCGGATTCGTGTCGTGGCCGTTGTAATAGACGGCGGCCAGGTTGAGCGCGTTCGACGCGTACTTGAGCACGATCGACGCGCGCGCGCCGCGCTGCACGCCGCCGGGCACACCGCCCGGCGCGTACTCGAGCGCGAGCGACGCGCCGCCGAACGCGGGCGACTGGTAGACGAGCGCATCGCTGTCGTAGAGCGCGCCGATCGGCGCGTTCGTGCTGTTGCCCGGCCAGCCGGCCGCGGTATTCAGGCCGAGCCAAGCGGTCAGCACGCTGCCGAAGAAGCGCGCCGCGCGCACGTCGGTGTCGGCCATCGCGTAGATCATCGGTACGATCTGCCGGCCCGCGTTGAACGTGCCGAACGGCCCGGACACGCCGAGCGTCGCGATCTGATTGAACGCGGCGACCGCACCGGGCGCGTCGCTCAGCCCGAACTTGCCGGTGCCGCCGTCGAACGCGCCTTGCAGCCGAAAATTCACGCGGTAGCCGCCGCCGAGATCCTCCGTTCCCTTGATGCCCCAGAGGCTCGAATAGACGCCGCCGTCCTTGAAGCGCACGACGGCGCCCGTATTCGGCGCCGTCGGGCTGAACGACGCGGCGGACGTGTTCTGCCACAGAACGCCCGCATCGAGCGCGCCGTACAGCGTGACCGACGATTGTGCGTGGGCGAGGCCCGCCTGCGCGACGGCGAGCGCCGCCGCCGCGATCGATTTCGCGTTCATCATGTCTCCCATCATGTCTCCCATGTCGGGGAAATGGCCCGGCAGCATCGAGGCTGACGGTGGCCGTGTTGCGACCGCGTCAGTCGATCCGCTCGACGAGGCGCCGCAGCGATTTCTTGTCGATCTTGCCGACGCTTGTCTTCGGCAGCGCGTCGACGAACACGATGCGCTCGCACTCCGGCACCGCATAGCGGCTGATGCGGTTCGCGGCGACGTGCTCGAGCAGCCGCGCGCGCACGTCCTGCGCGGCGAGCGGCGCGTCGCGCTCGCACACGACGACAGCGGCCGGGCGCTCGCCCCAGCGCGCGTCCGGCACGCCGACCACCGCGCTCTCCCGAATGCCCGCGATATCGTTCAGCAGCCCTTCCAGCTCGAGCGACGACACCCATTCGCCGCCCGTCTTGATCACGTCCTTGATGCGGTCGACGATCCGGATCGCACCGTCGCCGTGCATCACCGCGACGTCCTGTGTATGCAGATAGCCGCCCGCCCACAAGGCGGCGCTCGCCTGCGGATTGCCACGATAGCCGAGCGCGAGCGCCGGCCCGCGCAATACGATTTCGCCCGGGGTGCGGCCGTCGCGCGGCACATCGCGCATCGCTGCGTCGACGACGCGCAGCTCGACGAGCGGCGGCGGCCAGCCGGCGGCGCAGCGCTTGGCGGTTTCGTCGTCCGCGTGCGCGGCGGCGGTCGTGACGGATGAATCGGACGCGTTGGCGCCGGCATTGGCATTGATATCCGCGTCGACATCGGTATCGACATCGATACCGGCGCCGACATCAGCATCGATACCGGCATCCTCATCGGCATGGACATCGACGCCCCCCTCCGTGCCTCGCAACTGCGCGAGCGCGACCACCGGCCCGGTTTCCGACATCCCGTAGCCGGCGAACACGTCGATGCGCCGCGCGCGCGCGGCCCGGCACAGCGAAGCCGGCAGCGCCGAGCCGCCGACGATCATCTTCCAGCCAGACAGATCGCACGCGCGCAGCCGCGCCTCGTCGAGCAGCATCTGCAGCACCGCCGGCACGCAGTGCGAGAACGTGACGCGCTCGGCTTGCCGCAGGTCGAGCAGCGCGTGCGCGCGGTAGCGCCCCGGCAGCACGATCTTCAGGCCGAGCATCAC
This sequence comes from Burkholderia mallei ATCC 23344, assembly GCF_000011705.1. Taxonomy (NCBI): domain Bacteria; kingdom Pseudomonadati; phylum Pseudomonadota; class Betaproteobacteria; order Burkholderiales; family Burkholderiaceae; genus Burkholderia; species Burkholderia mallei. The sequence continues at coordinate 2,229,075 of NC_006349.2, forward strand.
CGCGATGTACGGCATGCCCCACGCCATCACATGAAACATCGGCGTGATCGGCATGTAGACGTCGTCGCGATGCAGCCGCTGGCCATCGCGCGCCGCGCCGAGCGCAGCGGCGGTCGCGAGCGCGTGCAGCACGATCTGCCGGTGGCTATAGCAGACGCCCTTCGGATCGCCGGTCGTGCCCGTCGTGTAGAACAGCACCGCGCGCGCGTTCTCGTCGAAATCGGCGAACGGGTAATCCGGGTCGGCGGCGGCGACGAGCCGCTCGTACTCGCCCGCGAGCGGCAGCGACGTCGCCGGCATCGCGCCACCGTCGCACGCGACGATCACGCACGTGCTATCGCCGAGCGCATCGCGCACCTGTTCGAGCAGCGGCAGGAAATCCGCATGCGCGACAACGACCGACGCGCGGGCGTCGCGCAGCGTATGGGCGATCTGCCGCGGCGAGAGTCGCACGTTCACCGTGAACAGCGTCGCGCCCATCATCGGGATAGCGAAGTAACTTTCCAGATAGCGATGGCTGTCCCAGTCCATCACCGCGACGGTCGCGTCCGCGCCGACGCCGAGCGCCGCGAGCGCGCCGGCAAGCCGACCGATGCGCTCGCGAAACTGCGCATACGAATGGCGCACGTCGCCGCGATAGACGATCTGTCGGCCAGCGTCGGCACCGCGCGCGTGCGTCAGCAACTGCCCGACGAGCAGCGGATAGACGTAGGCCGACGGGGCGGCGTTCAAGGCGGAATGCTGATCGGTCGCGTGCACGGGGCGGCTCCTCTCGTTGAGTGCGTCGATGCGGGAAATCGCATCGCGTGAGTGAGGATACGCAGCCGCGCCGGGCGTCTGCCCCCCAACCGCGAGGGGGCGGGTTCACGAGAATAGGGAAACACTCTAGGAGCCGTTCAGCCCGCGACGCGCCCGCGGCGGCCGCCGGCGGGGACGAGCGCGAGGAACGCGGCGCCGCGAACGCCGAATGAACGTCGAATGAACGTCGAATGAACGCTGGACGAACGCCGGCAAGATGCGGAAAAAAAATGGCCGGCGAGATGACACGGCGCGCGCCCGACGCCCGCGCGCCTACTCGGCCGATTCGAGCAGGCCCAGCACCAGCGCGCGGCGCACCGCGTGCTTGCGCGAGCTCGCGTCGAGCTTGCCGAACAGGTTCTTCAGATGCCATTTGACGGTCTCTTCGCCCACCGTCATCGCCAGCGCGATCTCCTTGTTCGACAGGTTGCGCCCGAGCAATTCGAGTATCTCGCGCTCCTTCGGCGTCAGCACGACGCTCGGCACCGCGCGTGGGCTGCCCGCCTTCGGGCGCTGCGCCGGCCGCACGACGCGCGGCGCGGCGCGCGCGCCGCCGCCGGCGACGGACGCCTGGTCGAGCGCGCGGCGCGCCCAGTCGGCCACGGCCGGATGCGCGTCGGCCAGCGTGCGCGTCAGATGGAATGTCCGGGCGAGATCCATCGCCTCGGCGAGCAGCGCGCGCCCGTCCGCGCCTGTCTGCTCGAGCGCGAACGCGCGCAGCGCCATGCTTTCGATGCGTTCGCGGCCAAGCTTCATCTCGCAGGCGAGCCCGCCCGCCTGCGCGAGCGCATCGAGCGCCTGCGGCCAGCGGCGCGCGGCGACGGACGCCGCCGCGTGCGCGCTCGCCTGCGCAAGCGCGGCCGAGCGGCACCACAGCGGCCCCCGGCGCGGCGCCTCGCGCCGCATGATGTCATCGATCCGCTGCACGAGCGCCTCGCAGGTCTGCGCGCGGTAGTAGACCGCGTGCATGCGCGCCTGCTCGGCGAGGCTCGCGACGCATAGCCGCGGCAGCCGCCGCGCGACGCCGAGCGCATGCAGCGATTCGAGCAGATCGAGCGCGCGATGCTCGGCGCCGCGCGCGGCCGCGACGCGGGCCGCCGTCCGGTACGCGAGCGCGACCGTCTCAGGCGTGCCGCCGCGCTCGAGCACGTCGAGCCGGTTCGCGACGAGCGCGGCCGCCTGTTCGATCCGGTCCGCCTCATACGCGAGCGTCGCGCACAGCGCGGCGAGCATGCACGTAAGCGGATGCCGCCGCCCGAGATCGATCTCCGCGCTGGCGAGCGCCGGGAACAGCACCTCTTCGGCGAGATGGAGCTGACCTTCGCAGAGGTAGCTCATGCCCGTCATGTACTCGCCCCAGCGCACCACGTAGCCGTGCTCGCCGCGGCAATCGGCGCGCGGCGCGGCCGACTGGAAGCGCCGCGCCTGCGCGGGCTCGCCGAGCAGGATCGCGCGCGCGCCGAGCCGGTTCGCGTGGACCTGCGCGAGCCACGGCGTGCCGACGGGCGCGGCCCGCGCCCACGGCTCGAACAGCGCGACGAAGCGGTCGGGATCGTCCGCGTAGTACGCGGCCGCGCTGAGGATCAGCGCGCATTCGTAGCGCAGCTCGACGCTCGCGCCGGGATTCGCGAGCACCTGCTCGACCTGCCGCGCCGCCTCGGGGTGACGCTCGCCGAGCGCGAGCGCCCACGCGGCCGCGAGCCGCAGCCGCGGCCGTCGCTCGAGTTCGGCCTCCGGCAGCAGCTCGAGCCAGTCGAGCATCGCCTGCAAGTGCCCTTGCTTCACCGCGTCGTGCAGACATCGCTCGGCCAGCTCGAACGCCGCCTGATGCCGGCCGGCCGCATGCGCGTGGCGCGCCGCCTCCTCGATCATCCCGTGCGCGGCGAGCCATGCCGATGCGCGATCGTGCAGACGATTGCGCTCGTCGTCCCGCCATTGCGCAAGCCGCATGCGCAGTACGTCGCGCACGAGCGTGTGCAGCCGGCACCACGGGCCGTCGTCCGACGCGGTGAACATCGGCGTCTCGCGCAGGAGCCGCGCGAGACGCTCCGGCGCGTGCGCGTCGCCCGTCAGTGCGCGGCAGAGCGCCGGATGCAGCATGTCGGCGATGCTGATGCCGGTCAGGAAGCGCTCGTCGTCGGGCGCGAGCTTCGCGATCAGCGCATCGACGAGCCGGTCGCGCAACGCGCCCGGCACGGCAGCCGCCGGCTCGACGCTCAGGCGCAGATCGGGCGCGCGCTCCATCGCCGCGAGCGCGAGCTGCAGGCCGAGCGGCCAGCCATCGCACAGCTCGAACAGCCGCGCGCACGTGTCCGCGTCGACGCGCGCGCCGACGAGCGCGATCGTCTCGTCGAGCCGAAAGCGCAGCGCGTCCGCACCGATCAGCCGGCACTGCCCGTAGGCGATCAGATCGCCTGCGTGCGCATCGAACCCGTGGCGCGCGGCGACGACGATCCGCAGGTTCTGCGGCGCGTTGTGCAGCACGTAGGTCAGCGCGCGGCGGCCCGCGTCGGGCAGGCGCTCCGCCTCGTCGACGATCAGCAGCACGTCGAGCGAGAACTGCGCGATCTCCGCGAGCCAGCCGGTGACGCCTTCGAGTTCGCGCGCGGGCGTGGCCGGCCCGTCGGTCAGCGTGCGCGCGAACGTCGGCCGCGCGCACGCGGTCCGCACCGCCTGCACGAGCGCGAGCAGGAAGCGCCGCGGATCGTCGCGCTCGTCGGCGGACAGCCATGCAACCGCGGTGCCGCGCGAAAGATGCTCGCGCCGCCACTGCGCGAGCAGCGACGTCTTGCCGAAACCCGCCGGCGCCTGCACGAGCACGGCGCGGCAACCGGCGAGCGCGGCGTCACCCGCGCCGAGACGCGGCCGCGCGAGCAGATGCGGCGGCTCGCGCGGCGCGACGGTCTTGAGCACGATCTCGGTGGCGGCGCGCTCGGCGCCGGGGGCAGTCGGGGGCATCGGGGAACGGCGTCGAATCGAATGGCCGGCGCCGTCGGCGGGCGTCGGAAGCGGGCTGCGCCCAAGCATGAGTCGGATCGCCGGCCAGCGTCAAGCCCCCCCGCGATGAGGGGGGCGGCCCCCACGCGCGGCGCTACGATGCATTCGAACGCCACCGTTTCCGCTGCGCGGCGCGCGGCCGCCGACGCGCCGCGCGGCGGCACATCGTATACGCATTCATCGATTGAGCGCCATGTATCGTCATTTTCTCGTTCCCGTCGACGACACCGATGCCGGCATCGACACGGTTGCCTATGCGCTCGAGTTCGCGCGCTCGATCGGCGCGCGCATCACGTTCGTGCAGACGCGCATCGAATTCGAAGCAGCCGATGCGGCGCGCCGTATCGGCGAAACGGAACGAAAGGAACAAACGTAGCGAACAGACGATGCCGGCAAGTCCGGCGAGTGCGGCAGATCAGACGAAAGCGTTCGGCCGGCGCCGACGCCGGATGCGGCGGCGCGGCCCGCCGCCGAGGCAACGCCGGCCGCGCGCGCGCCGGAGCTGCCGATCGCGAAGGCCGAGGCCGCCGCCCGCGCGCAGGGCGTGCCGTGCGATTCGGTGCGCGCCGCCGGCGCGACGACGGCGGACGCGCTCGCCGGCGCGATGCTCGCGCACGATTGCGACCTGCTGTGCGTCGGGCCCGCGCTCGGCGATGCGGCAGCCGCGCCGCCGCACGCGTGCGTCGCGGACCGGCTCGCCGCGCGGGGCATCGCCGTGCTGACCTGCGCGTTTCGGCGCACGCCGGCCGCCGCGCGCGCGATCGCCGCGCTGTATGCCGCGCATCGCGAAGCGGCCGGCGCGCTCGGCGCATGGCTCGCGCAGTTGCGCGCGGCGATCGCCGCCGGCCGCGCGCTCGACGCCGACGCGGCGCACGCGATCGCCAATGGTCTGAGCCATCTGCGCGACGGGCGGCAGCCGAAAGCGGCGCGCCGGCTCTACGCGGCGCTGCGCGGCGCGACGGGCGCGCTCGACGCGGAACTCGGCGAGCTCGAGCGGCAGCGGCTGCGCAATGCGCGGATGTTGTCCGGGCTGCTCGAGGCAATCCACGCGGGCATCGCGCGCGAAGCGCCGCCCGTGCGCCTCGAGCACGCGCTGAGCGCATACGCGCAATGCGTGTGCGAGCACGCCGGCCGCGGCGAAGGCGTGATCGTGCCGGCCGCGCAGCGCTATCTGGCCGACGACGACTGGCGCGCGATCGACGCGTCGCTTGCCTTGATCGCATCGGGCCCGGCGGCCGCGACGCGCGGCGCGTGAATCGAACGGCGGCACATCCGCGCGCCGGGCGCACACTGAACGGTGCGCGTCGAGACGAACGAACGGCGGGCCGACGGCCCGCGAACATGAACGGAGACACGAATGGCACATGCAATCCGATTCCACGAAACCGGCGGCCCCGAGGTGCTCCGCCGGGAGGAAACGCAAGTCGGCGCGCCCGGCCCCGGCGAAGTCCGCGTGCGGCACGCGGCGGTCGGCCTGAACTTCGCGGATATCTACTTTCGCACCGGCCTCTATCCGGCGAAGCTGCCGTCCGGCATCGGCGTGGAGGCCGCGGGCATCGTCACGGCGGTCGGCGGCAACGTCGCCGGGCTCGCGGTGGGCGAGCGCGTCACGTACACCGGCAGCCCGCTCGGCGCGTACAGCACCGAGCGCGTGATGCCCGCCGACAGCCTGATCCGGCTGCCGGACGCGATCGGCTTCGACACCGCCGCCGCGATGACGATGCGCGGCCTCACGTCCGCTTACCTGATGCGCCGCATCCATGCGTGGCAAGCGGGCGACACGTTCCTGCTGCACGCGGCCGCGGGCGGCGTGGGGCTGATCGTCTGCCAGTGGGCGAAGCTGCTCGGGCTGAACGTGATCGGCACCGTGTCGAGCGACGAGAAGGCGGACATCGCGCGCGCGCACGGCTGCGACCACGTGATCGTCCATCGGCGCGAGGACGTCGCCAAGCGCGTGCGCGAGCTGACGAACGGCGTCGGCGTGGCGGTCGTCATCGACAGCGTCGGCAAGAGCACGTTCGCCGCGTCGCTCGATTCGCTGAAGCGGCGCGGGCTGCTCGTCGGCGTCGGCACCGCGTCGGGGCCGTTTCCGCCGATCGACGCGATGCAGCTCGCGATCAAGGGCTCGCTGTTCTTCACGCGTCCCGCGCTCGCCGATTACATCGCCGATCCCGCCGAGAAGGCCGCGCTGGCGGGCGAGCTGTTCGACCACGTCGCCGCGGGACGCATCCGCATCGAGATCAATCAGCGCTACGAACTGAACGATGCGGTGCAGGCGCACCGCGATCTCGAAGCGGGCCGGACCACCGGCTCCTCGATTTTCGTCGTCGACGGAGACTGACATGCGCATCGAGCCACTGACTTGCGCGATCGGCGCGGAGCTCGTCGGCATGTGCCTCGCGGACGCGGCCCATGACGACGACCTGTTCGCCGAGATCCGCGCGGCGCTGCTCGCGCACCGCGTGCTGTTCCTGCGCGACCAGGACATCACGCGCGCCGAGCACGTCGCGTTCGCGCGCCGCTTCGGCGAGCTGGAGGATCACCCGGTTGCCGGCAGCGATCCCGATCACCCCGGGCTCGTGCGGATCTACAAGACGCCCGAGCAGCCGAACGAGCACTACGAGAACGCGTGGCACACCGACGCGACGTGGCGGCAGGCGCCGCCGCTCGGCTGCGTGCTGCGCTGCGTCGCGTGCCCGGAGGTCGGCGGCGATACGATGTGGGCGAACATGGTGCTCGCCTACGAGAACCTGCCCGAGCACGTGAAGGCACAGATCGCCGATCTGCGCGCGCGCCACAGCATCGAGGCGAGCTTCGGCGCGGCGATGCCGATCGACGGGCGTCTCGCACTGAAGGCGCAATTCCCGGACGCCGAGCACCCGGTCGTGCGCACGCATCCGGAGACAGGCGAGAAGGTGCTGTTCGTCAACGCGTTCACGACGCACTTCACGAACTACCACACGCCCGCGCGCGTGCGCGTCGGGCAGGACGCGAATCCCGGCGCCGCGCTGTTGCTCGGCTATCTGCTGAGCCAGGCGTACATCCCCGAGTACCAGGTGCGCTGGCGCTGGAGGAAGAACAGCGTCGCGATCTGGGACAACCGCAGCACGCAGCACTACGCGGTGATGGACTACCTGCCGTGCGATCGCCGGATGGAGCGCACCGCGATCGTCGGTGACGTGCCGTACTGAGCGAATCCGGCACCGCACGAGGGCGCGCGCGCCCGAGCGTTTCATAACCACAGGAGGAAGGCATGCAATTTTTCGACGATTCGCTGCACCCGGAAAACATGGACAAGGTCGTCATCACCGTCGCGCCTTACGGCCCCGAGTGGATGCCGGAGGATTTCCCCGAGGACATTCCGGTGACGATGGCCGAGCAGGTGCAGAAGGCCGTGGATTGCTACAACGCGGGCGCGACGGTGCTGCACCTGCACGTTCGCGAGCTGGACGGCCGGGGCTCGAAGCGGCTGTCGAAATTCAACGAGCTGATCGCTGGCGTGCGCGCGGCGGTGCCCGACATGATCATCCAGGTCGGCGGCTCGATCTCGTTCGCGCCCGAGGACGACGGCCAGGCCGCGAAGTGGCTGTCCGATGACACGCGCCACATGCTCGCCGAGCTCGATCCGAAGCCGGACCAGGTGACGGTCGCGATCAACACGACGCAGATGAACATCATGGAGCTGCTGTATCCGGAGTACCTCGCGGGCACATCGCTCGCGAATCCCGCGCTGCACGCCGCGTATAGCGAGATGACGGTGCCCGCCGGCCCTGCGTGGGTCGAGGAGCATCTGCGGCGGCTGCAGGCGGCGGGTATCCAGCCGCATTTCCAGCTGACGGGCATCCATGCGCTCGAGACGCTCGAGCGGCTCGTGCGCAAGGGCACGTACACGGGGCCGCTGAACCTCACGTGGATTGGCATCGGTGGCGGCTTCGACGGCCCGAATCCGTTCAACTTCTTCAACTTCATCCAGCGCGTGCCCGACGGCTGCACGCTAACCGCCGAATCGCTGCTGAAGAACGTGCTGCCGTTCAACACGATGGCGCTCGCGATGGGCCTGCATCCGCGCTGCGGAATCGAGGACACGATCATCGATCAGCATGGCGAACGAATGACGTCGGTCCGCCAGATCGAGCAGACGGTGCGCGTCGCGCGCGAGCTCGGGCGCGAGATCGCGTCGGGCAAGCAGGCGCGCGACATCTACCGGATCGGCGTGCAGTACCGCGACGCCGACGAGACGCTCGCCGCGAACGGCATGGCGCCGAACCGCCAGCCGGGCAGCAGGCGCGAGCGGCGGTTCGCCGCGTGACGCGGCGGTGAGCACGCGGACGCCGGAATGCGGCGCCCGCTTCGACTGACTACACGCGTTCGCAGGCGACGGCCGGCCCCCGACCCGGGCCGAGCCGAAACACGAACGGTCCCGCGCGGCGGCACGCGCGCGAGAGAACCGGCGCCGCGAACCGGAGGAGACGATCTTGCATATTCATCCAGCCGACGTCGACGACGGCGCGCTCGCCGCGCCCATTCCCCGTCCGTATGCGTGGACCGTGTTCGCGCTCGCGTTCGCGCTGCTGCTGTCCGACTACATGTCGCGGCAGGTGCTCAACGCCGTGTTTCCGCTGCTCAAGGCCGCGTGGGGCCTGTCCGACACGCGGCTCGGCTCGTTGAGCGGCATCGTCGCGCTGATGGTCGGCACGCTGACATTTCCGCTGTCGGTGCTCGCCGACCGCTGGGGCCGCGTGCGCAGCATCACGCTGATGGCGGCGCTCTGGAGCGTCGCGACGCTCGGCTGCGCGGCCGCGACGAGCTACGGCGAGTTGCTCGTCGCGCGCGCGTTCGTCGGCGTCGGCGAGGCCGCGTACGGCAGCGTCGGCGTCGCGCTGATCCTCGGCCTCTTCCCGCCGCATCTGCGCTCGACGCTCACCGGCGCGTTCATGGCGGGCGGCGCGTTCGGCTCGGTGCTCGGCATGGCACTGGGCGGCGCCGTCGCGACGCAGCTCGGCTGGCGCGCTTCGTTCGGCGCGATGGCGTGCCTCGGCTTCGCGCTCGTCGTCTGCTTTCGGCTCGTCGTGACCGAGCGGCGCATCGCGGGCAACGGCGCGCGCGCGGCGCGCTCGGGCCGCGAACGCGCGCCGGCACTGGCGCATGCGAGCTTGCGCACGGTGCTCGCCGAGCTGTTCTCGACGGTGTCGGTCGTCTGCGCATATGTCGGCAGCGGGTTGCAGCTCTTCATCATGGGCGCGGTGATCGCATGGATGCCGAGCTTCCTCAATCGCTACTACGCGCTGCCGCCCGACAAGGCCGCGGCCGCGGCCGCGGGATTCGTGCTGCTCGGCGGCTCGGGCATGATCGCGTGCGGCATCGTCACGGACCGGCTGAGCCGTGCGTGCCCAGAGCGCAAGTGGGCAATGGCGATCGTGTACTGCGCGATTTCGTTCGCGCTGCTCGCCATCGGCTTTCGTCTGAGCCCCGGCGCGCCGCAGCTCGGGCTACTCGCGCTCGGCATGTTCGTCGTCGCCGGCACGTCGGGGCCCGCGGGCGCGATGGTCGCGAACCTCACGCCGCCGTCGATCCACTCGCCCGCGTTCGCGACGCTCACGCTCGTCAACAACCTGCTCGGGCTCGCGCCCGGGCCGCTCGTCACCGGCTTCATCGCCGACCGGATCGGGCTCGTCGGCGCGTTGCAGATCGCGCCGCTCGTCGCGCTCGCCTCGGCGTTCGCGTTCGCGGTCGGCCGCTTCCGTTACGGCGACGGGCTGCGCCGCCTGAATCCGCTGTCGCCGTCGGCCGCCGCCGAATGAATCGCTTCAGGAGTGCTCACCGATGAATGGCCTGTCTTCCACCGTGCTGATCGTGCCGGGGCTGCGCGGCCACGTGCCGGATCACTGGCAGACGCTGCTCGAGCACCGGCTGCCGAACGCGCGCTCGGTGCCGCCGCTCGAACGCGACGGCCTGAGCTGCGCGGCGCGCATGGAAGCGCTCGACGCCGCGCTGCGGCGCATCGCAGGCCCCGTGATCCTCGTCGCGCACAGCGCCGGCGTGATGACCACCGTGCACTGGGCACGGCTCCATCGCCGCGAGATCAAGGGCGCGCTGCTCGCCGCGCCCGCCGATCTCGAAACGCCGCTGCCCGACGGCTATCCGCAGCCCGATGCGCTGCGCCGGGCACGGCTGGACGCCGATTCCGCGCAAGCGGCTGCCGTTTCCGAGCATCGTCGCCGCGAGCACGAACGATCCGCTCGCGCGCATCGAGCGCGCGGCCGCGCTCGCCGATGCATGGGGCAGCCGGCTCGTCGATCTCGGCGCGGCCGGCCATCTGAATCCCGCATCGGGCTATGGCGAGTGGCCGGGCGCGCTCGCGTTGATCGCCGAGCTCGAAGACGCGCGGCCGCGCGCCGCGCAATGCGGCGAAGCGCGATGAACGCAGGCGCATGTCATCGTTCGCGCGATCGCCCGCGGTCCTGCTGCACGCGATGCTGCGATCACTCCGCGCTTAAGTTGCGCGGGCGGAACGGGCAGACGCGTCGAGATGCGCGCGGCTGCCGCGAACGACGAGGCGGTGCGCAATTCGTCGGCAGCGGGCACGGAAGATGCAAGGCTATCGTGGTTTACGGGTGCGCATCTCGGCTCTCGGCTCTCGGCTCTCGGCTCAAGGCTCACGGCTCACGGCTCACGGCTTGCGACTTGCGATTGCAGCAAAGAAGCACGCCCTTCCACACGCAGCGCACATATCGACCGATCGCCCCCGAACCGATCGGCATCGCGCGGCGCGCGCGGTTCCGTCAAGCTGCGTGCCCGCTTCGTCCCGCGCCGCCGCCGCACATCACCACGGCCCATGCCACATGCGACACGGCGCGAAACCCGCCCGCCCCGCCGCCGCTGCGTCACGCGCCCCTTGCCCCTCGCCCCTTGCCCCTCGCCCCTCGCCCATCGCGCCGATCTATCGGCTGCGCTGATGGCATCAGTCCGAAATCGCGATTTTTCATACGAGAACGTCGCACGTAGCATGCAAAGCGCGAGTCGACCAACGTCGCGCTCGCTTCGACAGGCCCCCCACGACAATGCAGAGAGCGAACATGGACGACCGTGCGCGATCCGGCGGCGAACCACGCGAAGTGAAGACGACGACCTGCTACATGTGCGCATGCCGCTGCGGCATCCGCGTGCACTTGCGCAACGGCGAAGTCCGCTACATCGACGGCAACCCCGACCATCCGCTGAACCAGGGCGTGATCTGCGCGAAAGGCGCATCGGGCATCATGAAACAGTATTCGCCCGCGCGCCTCACGCAGCCGCTGATGCGCAAGGCGGGCGCCGAGCGCGGCAGCGCGCAGTTCGAGCCGGTATCGTGGGACGTCGCGTTCTCCGTGCTCGAACAGCGGCTCGCGCATCTGCGCGCGACGGATCCGAAGCGCTTCGCGCTCTTCACCGGCCGCGACCAGATGCAGGCGCTCACCGGCCTGTTCGCGAAGCAGTACGGCACGCCGAATTACGCGGCGCACGGCGGCTTTTGCTCGGCGAACATGGCGGCCGGCATGATCTATACGGTCGGCGGCTCGTTCTGGGAATTCGGCGGCCCCGATCTCGATCGCGCGAAGCTGTTCTTCATGATCGGCACCGCCGAGGATCATCATTCGAATCCGCTGAAGATCGCGATCTCGAAATTCAAGCGCGCGGGCGGACGGTTCGTCGCGATCAACCCGGTCCGCACCGGCTACGCGGCAATCGCCGACGAATGGGTACCGATCCGCCCCGGCACCGACGGCGCGCTGTTCATGGCGATGATTCGCGAGCTGATCGAGACCGGCGGCTACGACCGCGACTTCGTCACGCGCTACACGAATGCGGCCGAGCTGCTGGACATGCGCGCCGAAGTCGACACGTTCGGCCTCTTCGTGCGCGATGCGTCGCGCCCCGAGCGCAATCCGCTGTTTCCGCAAAATCACCTGTGGTGGGATCTCGGCAGCGGCCGGGCGGTTGCGCATCACACGCGCGGCGCGACGCCCGCGCTCGACGGCCGCTACGCGCTCGACGACGGCACGCCCGTCGCGCCCTCGTTCGCGCTGCTGCGCGAGCGCGTGGCCGAATGCACGCCGCAATGGGCGGAGCGAATCACGGGCATTCCGGCCGCGACGATCCGCCGGCTCGCGCATGAGATGGCGGACGTCGCGCGCGATCACAAGATCACGCTGCCGATCCGCTGGACCGACGCGTGGGGCGAGACGCACGATACCGTCACCGGCAACCCGGTTGCATTCCATGCGATGCGCGGGCTCGCCGCGCATTCGAACGGCTTCCAGTCGATACGCGCGCTCGCGGTGCTGATGTCGCTGCTCGGCACGATCGACCGGCCGGGCGGCTTCAGGCACAAGTCGCCCTATCCGCGCGCGGTGCCGCCGTCGGCGAAACCGCCGAACGGCCCCGACGCGGTGCGCCCGAACACGCCGCTCGCGGCCGGCCCGCTCGGCTGGCCGGCCGCGCCGGAGGACTTGTTCGTCGACGAGCAAGGCGGCCCGGTACGCATCGACAAGGCGTTCTCGTGGGAATATCCGCTCGCCGTGCACGGCCTGATGCACAGCGTGATCACGAACGCATGGCGCGGCGATCCGTATCCGATCGATACGCTGATGATCTTCATGGCGAACATGGCGTGGAATTCGTCGATGAACACGGTCGAGGTGCGCCGGATGCTCGCGGACAGGCACGACAACGGCGACTACAAGATCCCGTTCATCGTCGTGTGCGACGCGTTCCAATCCGAGATGACCGCGTTCGCCGATCTGATCCTGCCCGACACGACGTATCTCGAACGGCACGACGCGATGTCGATGCTCGACCGGCCGATCTCCGAGTTCGACGGCCCCGTCGATTCGGTGCGCATTCCGGTCGTGCCGCCGACGGGCGAATGCAAGCCGTTCCAGGAAGTGCTGATCGAGCTCGCGAGCCGGCTGAAGCTGCCCGCGTTCACGAACGCCGACGGCACGCGCAAGTTCCGCGACTATCCGGACTTCGTCATCAACTATCAGACCGCGCCCGATTCGGGCGTCGGCTTCCTGATCGGCTGGCGCGGCGAGGATGGCGGCGACGCGCTCGTCGGCGCGCCGAACCCGCGCCAGTGGGACGAGTACGAGAAGCACGGCTGCGTGTTCCACTACACGCTGCCGGACACGCTGCAGTACATGCGCGGCTGCAACGGCCCGTATCTGAAATGGGCGGTCGAAAAAGGTTTCCGGAAGTACGACGCGCCGATCGTGATTCACCTCTACTCGGACGTGCTGCAGAAATTCCGACTCGCCGCGCAGGGCAGGACGCGCGGCCGGCAGCCGCCCGAGCACCTGCGCGCGCGTATCGCACGACATTTCGATCCGCTGCCGTTCTGGTACGAACCGCTCGAGCTCGGCGCGACCGATTTGCAACGCTACCCGCTCGCGGCCGTCACGCAGCGGCCGATGGCGATGTATCACTCGTGGGATTCGCAGAACGCGTGGCTGCGGCAGATTCATGGGGAGAACGCTCTGTTCGTGAATCCGAAGGTGGCGCGCGACGCGGGCATCGACGACGGCGGCTGGATCTACGTCGAATCGCAATGGGGCAAGGTGCGCTGCCGCGCGCGCTACAGCGAAGTGGTCGAGCCGGGCACCGTCTGGACGTGGAACGCGATCGGCAAGGCAGCGGGCGCATGGAATCTCGGCCCGGACGCGAACGAATCGCAGCGCGCCTTCCTGTTGAACCACGTGATCACCGACGAGTTGCCCGGCGAAGGCGCGCACGCGCCGCGCATCTCGAACTCCGATCCGATCACCGGCCAGGCCGCGTGGTACGACGTGCGCGTGCGCATCTACCCGGCCGAGGCCGACGCGGACCACACGCTGCCGCAATTCGCGCCGATGCCTGCGCTGCCCGGTGTGACGGGCGCGGTGCGGCGCATCGTGCAAACCTATTTCGCGGGGCGCGGCGAATTCGCCGCGCGGCTGCGCGATGCGGCGAAACGCCGTTGACGAGGAGGATGCGATGACGCAAATGGCGCTCGTGATCGATCTGAACGTGTGCGTGGGGTGCCACGCGTGCGTAACGAGTTGCAAGGAATGGAACACGTCGGGCGACGCGGGCGCGCTGTCTGACTTGCGCCCATATGACGCCGATCCGTCCGGCACCTTCTTCAACCGCGTGCAGACGTTCGAGGCGGGCGAATTTCCGCTCGCCGACACGATCCACTTCCCGAAGTCGTGCCTGCATTGCGAAGACCCGCCGTGCGTGCCGGTCTGCCCGACGGGCGCGAGCTACAAGCGCGAGGAAGACGGGCTCGTGCTCGTCGATTACGACAAGTGCATCGGCTGCAAGTACTGCACGTGGGCGTGCCCGTATGGCGCGCGCGAGCTCGACGAAGTGCGCAAGGAGATGACGAAGTGCACGCTTTGCGCGGACCGCATTCACGACGAGACGCTGCCCGAGCGCGATCGCAAGCCCGCGTGCGTGCTCGCGTGCCCGACGTCGGCGCGCCTGTTCGGCGACATCCACGATCCGAATTCGACCGTGTCGCAGGCAATCCGCGAGCGCGGCGGCTATCAGTTGATGCCGGAATGGGGAACGCGGCCCGCGAATCATTACCTGCCGCGCCGCACGACGACCGCGTGCGGGAGCGGGGGCGGCGGTGGTAACGACGGGAGCGGAGGCGGCGGTTGCGGTAGCGGCGCCGCGTGCGCGTGCCGGCCGGCGGACGCGAAGCCCGCGCCCGTCTCGGCCGGCGACGCGCTCGCGCACGGGCAGCCGAATCTCGCCGCGCTCGCGAAGCGCATCCGATCTGAATGAGGGGCGCCGGCGCCCCCGACAACGCAGCAACCCAGCAACGAATCCGGAGCACTACGCATGAAACCCGCTTTCTCGGTCATCTTCCTGACGACGCTGAGCGGCGCGAGCCAAGGGCTCATGATCGCGCTATTCGGCGTCGAGCTCGCCGCGCGGCTGGGTTGGATCGCCTCGCCGCCGCAGGCGTTCTTCGTCGCGAGCGCGGCGCTCGCGGTGCTGCTCGGCTCGCTGGGCCTGTTCGCCTCGTTCTTTCATCTCGGGCGGCCGGAGCGTGCGTGGCGCGCGGTCGCGATGTGGCGCACGTCATGGCTCGCGCGCGAATGCATCGCGCTGCCGTGCTTTCTCGCGTGCACGACCGCCTACGGCGGCGCGCATTGGCTCGCGCTGCCGCATACGCTCGCGCTCGGCCTGCTCGCGGCGGTCGCGAGCGGCGCGCTGTTCGTCTGCACCGGCATGATCTACATCTGCCTGCGCTTCCTGCAGGAATGGGCGACCCCGCTCACGATGACCAACTTCGTGCTGCTCGGCTGCGCGTCGGGCGGCACGCTCGCGACGGCCGGCGCCGCCTGGTTCGCGCCGCCGCTCGTGCCGGCGCTCGCCGCGTGCGCGTGCGCGCTCACGCTCGCGGGCGGCGCGGCGCGCGTCGCGTCGCTCGCGCGCAACGCGCGGCTGCGGCCGCGATCGACCGTGCAAAGCGCCACCGGCATCCGCGCGCAGCAGGTCGTGCAGCGCTCGCGCGGCTTCACGGCGGGCGCGTTCAACTTGCGCGAGTTCTTCCACGGGAAGACGCCGCAGACGTTGCGGCGCGTGAAGTGGACGTTCCTGATCTGCGCGTTCGCGGTGCCGTTCGCGCTGCTCGCGATCGGCGGCGCGACGGCGCCCGCCGTCATGTCGTTCGCGCTCGCGTGCGGCGCATTCGCGATCCAGTATGCGGGGCTCGTCGCCGAGCGCTGGTTCTTCTTCGCCGAAGCGCGGCATCCGCAGAACGTCTATTACCAAAGCGCCGCGTGAGCGGCGGCGCTCGCGCCGCGGGCGAAGACGGCGTCCGGCCGCGGCGGGCCGAGCACGCGGCGCGATCGGGCGGCGTGCTTGTCGGGCGAGCCGCCGGCGCGCGCCGCCCGTCCCGCGCTTTCCGTTTCGATGCGTTGATGGCGCGGCGGCGCCGGGCTTTTCGGCTTTTCGGCTTTTCGGCTTTTCGGCTTTTCGGCTTTTCGGCTTTTCGGCTTTTCGGCTTTTCGGCTTTTCGGCTTTTCGGCTTTGAGGTTTTGAGGTTTCGAGGTTTCGAGGTTTCGAGGTTTCGATCTCTCGACTCCCCTGCTCCGGCGATTGCACGCCGCCGTCCGCCCTCTGCCTGCCGCGGTCCTCCCTTTCGCGTCCCCCTTCCTGATTCCAACTTCCCGCGCGCGCCGTGCGCCACACGCCGCCGGCGGCTCCATCCTTCATGCCGGCGCCGTTCCTGCTCCTCGCGACCTACCCCCACACGCCCGACGTCCCCATTCCGTCATGGCGGGCGTCCTTGACTACGATCAACCGCCGCCCGTCAAACCGTAGCAGCATGGTCGACGTGAAACCGATTCGAGGCGGGGCGCTCGTCAATCTTCCGTCGTGGGCAATGCGCCGACCGTCGGGCCGCCACGCGGCTCGACAAAGGTGAAGCTTTACGGGAGCGAGGGTGAGCTTTTACAGGGGCTGATAGCGATCGGCTCCGAGCAACGCCCGAGCATGACAAGCAACCCGCCGGCGGCATATGGACCCGAGCATGATTCGGCTGGGTTGCGTTGTTACCCGCTCACGAAAAAAGCCGTACGCTCGCGCGCCGCGCTCTTGTGCGGCGCGCGAGCGTGACGAGCGTGACGAGCGTGACGAGCGGGACGTGCGGGACGTGCGGGACGTGCGGGACGAGCGGGACGTGCGGGACGAGCGGGACGTGCGGGACGTGCGGGACGTGCGGGACGTGCGGGACGTGCGGGACGTGCGGGACGTGCGCCATGCGCGTGACAGGCGCGGCGGCGCGACGCCCGGCAACTGCAATGCGTTGCGCCGCGAAGCGCACATCGCGCCGAGCATGGGAAAACACGCACCGTCCGCGCCGTCGCAACCGGTCGGCCCGAACACGTTTCGAACAACCCAAGGAACGGCCCTTGCGACATCCAGGCTCCCGGCTCACCCGATTCCGGCTCGCGGCGGCGGCCTGCTGTCTCGCATTGGCAAGCGCCGCGCGCCCCGCGTTCGCCGGCGCGAACGCGCCCGCCGCCGAACCGCCCACCGATGCGCAGCGCCCCGCGATCCTCGTCTATCACCGCTTCTCGACGTCCGCGCCGCCCGATTCGATGACCGTGCGCGTCAGCACGTTCGGCGCGCAGCTCGCGTTCCTGCGCGCGCACGGTTACACGTTCGTGCCGCTGCGCGACGTCGTCGCGTGGGCGGCTTCGCCGTCCGCGCCGCTGCCGGACAAGGCGATCGCGATCACCGTCGACGACGGCCACCGCTCGGTGTACGAACTGCTGCGCCCGATCGTGCTGCGCGAGCGGCTGCCCGTCACGCTGTTCATCTATCCGTCCGCGATCTCGAACGCGTCGTATGCGATGACATGGGACGAACTGCGCGCGTTGCGCGCCACCGGCCGCTTCGATATCGAATCGCACACGTGGTGGCATCCGAACTTCCGCACCGAGCGGCGGCGCCTCGCACCCGATGCGTTCCGCCGCTTCGCCGCGACCCAGTTCGCCCATTCGCGCGCGCGGCTCGAGCGCGAAATCGGCGGGCCGGTCGATCTGCTCGCATGGCCGTTCGGCCTCTACGACGATGAGCTGACGTCGCTCGCCGCGCAGGCGGGCTACGTCGCGGGCTTCACGCTCGACGCGCGCAAGGTTCGTCGCGGCGACGCGCCGCTCGCGCTGCCGCGCTTCCTGATCGTCGACAGTTGCACGCCGGCCGTGCTGGCGCGGATGCTCGGCGAACGCGGCGACGCGCGTGCCGATTCGCACGCCGATTTACACGTCGATTCACACGCGGAGCAATCGCGATGAGCACGATCGACGGCCGTCCCCGCACACGGCGCGCGCGCGGCGTTCCACCTAAGCGTCGGCACGAAGACAAGTGCATGCCGGTCGTGCTCGCATGGACGCTCGGTGAGCGCGTCGATGTGCGTCCCGATTCGGGCATCGATTTGGACATCGATTTGGAGATCGATTCGGACATCGATTCACATGCCCATACACGCGGAGCAATCGCGATGAGCGCGATCGACGGCCGTCCGCGCATGCCACGCGCGCACCGCGTTCCACCCAAGCGCCGATGCGAAGACAAGTGCATGCCGGCCGTGCTCGCATGGTTGCCCGGCCGGCCCGCACGGCTGCGCGATCGCCGCTGCACATGCAACGAACCGTACCCGAGCACGCTCGGCCGTTCGCCGCGCGCCGGCCGCGCGGTGGCCGCGCATTCGACGGCTGCCGCCGCGACGCCCGCGAATGCGTTCGCCGCCCCGCCCACGGAGAAAGATCGATGACGAACCCGTTCGCCCAATGGTCGAGAGCAAGCGCGTGCGCGCTCGCCATCGCCTGCTTCGCGCCGTCCGGCGCCGCATTCGCCGCGCAGGCCATAGCCGACGTTCCGACCGCCGGCGCGTCGATAGCTTCGGCCGCCTCGACGCCCGCGCCCGGCACGCCGACGAGCGCCGCTGCGGCGGCCCGCTCGTTCGCCACGTCGCCCGCCGCGATCCACGGCGCCGTCGTCGACGCGCGAACCGGCAAGCCGATCCCGGCCGCGATCGTGACGATCGGCGGCCGGCCGCTGCGCGCGGACGATCGGGGCACATTCTCGGCCGACGCCGCGGCCGCCGACATCGCCGTGCGCGCGCCCGGCTATCTGGCGACGCGCGCGCGCGCCGAAGCCGGCCGGCCCGTCACCGTCGCGCTCGCGCCGTTCCGGCCCAAAGCCGTCTATCTGTCCGTGTTCGGCATCACGAGCAAGACGCTGCGCGAAGCCGCGGTGGATCTCAAGGGCGCGACCGCGATCAACGCGCTCGTCGTCGACATGAAGGGCGACCGCGGCATCACGCCGTACCCGAGCGCGGCGCGGCGCGCGTCGGGCGCGGCCGCGCGGACGCCGAACGCCCCCGTCATGCGCGACTTCGCGGCGCTCGTCGCCGATCTGCACCGGCGCGGGCTGTATCTGATCGCGCGAATCGTCGTGTTCAAGGACGATCCGCTCGCCGCCGCACACCCGGAGTGGACGGTGCGCGACGCGGACGGCAACATCTGGCGCGACCGCGAAAAGCTGCGCTGGATCGATCCGTCGCTGCGCGAGACGTGGGCGCACAATCTCGACGTCGCCGAGGAGGCGGCGAAGCTCGGCTTCGACGAAATCCAGTTCGACTACGTGCGCTTTCCGGACGCGCGCGAGCTGCGCTTCAGCGTGCCGAACACGCGCGCGAACCGCACCGCGGCGATCGCGGGCTTCCTGCGGGCGGCGCGCGAGCGGCTTGCGCCGTACAACGTGTTCGTCGCCGCCGACATCTTCGGCTACGTCTGCTGGAACGAGGACGACACCGCGATCGGCCAGCAGATCGAGACGCTCGGCGGGCCGCTCGACTACATCTCGCCGATGCTCTACCCGTCCGGCTTCACGTGGGGCTTGCCGGGCTGCACGCAGCCGACCGCCGATCCCGGGCAGATCGTACGCCGCTCGCTCGTCGAGGCGCGCTCGCGCACCGGCCTGCCCGGCGTGCGGTTCCGGCCGTGGCTGCAGGCGTTTCGCGACTATGCGTTCGATCACCGCGATTTCGCGGCGGCGGAGATCCGCGCGCAGGTGGACGCCGCCGAGGCCGCCGACACCGACGGATGGATGCTGTGGAACGCGCGCAATCGCTACGATCCGCGGCAGTTGCCGAAGTAGCCGCGCGAATGGGGCCGGGCGACGTCATGCGCGGCGCCGGACGAGCGCGGCCTCGTGCCGGCGCGAGGCTGCGTTGCACGCGGCGAAGCGGGTCGACGCGGGCCGAGGCGGGCGGCGGCGGCGGCCAAAGCGACGGGGCAACGCAACGCGCGCCGCGAACGAACCGTCGCCGCCGGTCTTCGCTAATTGCTGCCGCCCGCGGCCGGCGCATCGGGCGTCGGCGTCGGCGACATCGGCGCGTTGTCGTTCGGCAGGCTGCTGCCCGGCTGCGCGGCAGGCGGCAACGGAGCAGACTGTGGCATCGGCGACAACAGCGGCGGCAGCGCCGGCGCCGACGCGCCGCCCGGCGCGAACGGCACGCCGCTCGCCGGCGGTGCGGCCGATGCGGTCGACGCGGCCGATGCCACTGCAGCCGCTTCCGACGCGGCGCGCGCGACCGCCGCCGACGCCGCCTCGACCTCGGAAGCCGGCATCACCTCCTCGAGCGGCGCGCGCGGCGCTTTCGGCGGCGCGGCCTTGCGCGGCGGCTCGGGCTTCTCGAACAGGTAGCGATACCAGTCGCCGAGCTTGTTGCGGAACGTGTCGAACGCGCTCGGCGGCGCTTCGGTCGCGAAGCGTTCGCGCGTATCGACGAGCCGCGCGCGAATCGCCCGCTGATAGAAATCGCCGACGATCGGCAGCGCGCTGCGCGCGCCTTGCCCCCAATCGCCGCCTAGCGTCACGCGGCCGTCGTCGAAGCCGACCCACGCGCCCGCGACAAGCTCGGGCTGCATCAGGATGAACCAGCCGTCGGTGTCGCCCTGCGTCGTGCCGGTCTTGCCGGCGACGTCCGCGCGAATCCCGTAGCGCGAGCGGATCGCCGCGCCGGTGCCGCGCTCGACGACGCCGCGCATCACGTCGATCAGCGTGCGCGCCGCCGCCGCGTCGAGCGCGCGCTCGGGCGTCGCGCTCGCGAACTCGGCGAGCACCTCGCCGTTGCGGCCCTCGATGCGCGTGACCATCCGCGGCTCGACGTATTCGCCGACGTTCGCGATCGTCGCGTAGGCGGACACCATCTCCTTGAGCGTCACGGGGCTCGTGCCGAGCGCGAGCGACGGCACCGCATCGAGCGCGCTGTCGCGCACGCCCATCGCGCGCGCGAGGCGCGCCACCTTCTGCGGGCCGACCTTCATCATCAGTTGCGCGGTGATCCGGTTGCGCGAGTACGCGATCGCGTCGCGCAGCGTCATCGGCTTGTTCGTGGGCGGCGCGTCGTCGTCGGGCCGCCAGATCTCGCCGCCCGCGAGCGGGATCTCGACCGGCTGATCGACGAACGTATCGTCGGGCGTCGCGCCCGCCGCGAACGCCGCGCCGTAGACGAACGGCTTGAACGTCGAGCCCGGCTGCCGGCGCGCCTGCTGCACGTGATCGAACGGCTCGGCCGTGAAATCGCGGCTGCCGACCCACGCCTTGATCTGCCCGTTGCGCGGATCGATCGCGAGAAAGCCCGCCTGCACGTCGGCCTTCGCCTTGCAGAGCGCGCGCGCGAAGCCGCGGTCGGCGAGCAGGCGCT
Organism: Burkholderia mallei ATCC 23344; assembly: GCF_000011705.1. NCBI lineage: Bacteria > Pseudomonadati > Pseudomonadota > Betaproteobacteria > Burkholderiales > Burkholderiaceae > Burkholderia > Burkholderia mallei. Next base: position 2,250,124 of record NC_006349.2, read on the forward strand.
TGAGCGCGGCGTCCCCGGTCGCGCCGCCGTCGAGCGCCGCGCGGAACTCCGGCGTCTCGCGCACGAATGCGCGAAACAGCGGATTGCCGGGGGCGCAGCCGCTGCCGGCGTTCCACATCCCGTTCGCGACGCCCTGCAGCTGGTTGGTCTGACGCGCGAGCGCCTGCGTCGCATACGTCTGCAGCCGCGAATCGATCGTCGTGCGCACGACGAGGCCGTCGGAGTAGATGTTGTAATCGTTGCGGTCGGCCCACGCGATCAGCCACTTGCGCAGTTGCTGCGCGAAATGCGGCGCGGGGCCGGGCGGCTCCTTCTGCCGCTCGAAATCGATGCGCAGCGGCTTCTTCTGCAGCGACGCATACGCGGCGGGCGAGAGCCTGCCGTACTTCACCATCTGCGCGAGCACCGTGTTGCGGCGCGCGAGCGCGCGCTCGGGGTTCAGCACCGGGTTGTAATAGCTGTTGCCCTTGAGCATGCCGACGAGCGTCGCCGCGTCGAGCGCGTCGAGCTGGTCGGCCGATTTGTCGAAGTACGTGCGCGCGGCCATCTCGACGCCGTACGCGTTGTACAGGAACGGCACCGTGTTCAGATACGTCTCGAGGATCTGCGCCTTGCTGTAGACCGCCTCGATCTTCAGCGCGGTGATCGCTTCCTTCAGCTTGCGCGTGAGCGTCGGCGCGCGGCCGATCTCGTCCGGATACAGGTTGCGCGCGAGCTGCTGCGTGATCGTCGAGCCGCCCTGCCGGTCGCCGGAGAACGTGCGCAGCGCGGCGCCCGCGGTGCGCCGCCAGTCGAGGCCGTGGTGCTCGTAGAAGCGATGGTCCTCGGTCGAGATCAGCGCGTCGACCATCTTCGGCGAGATGTCGGCGAGCGGCACCCATTCGCGGTTCGACGGCTTGAACTCGGCGAGCAGCTTGCCGTCGGCGGACAGGATCTGCGCGGGCGCGTCGACGCGCGCCTTGCGGATGTCGCCGATGCTCGGCGTGAACGGGATCAGCGCGAGCACGTAGAGCACGCACAGCGCGGGGAGAGCGGCGACGGCGAGCAGCACGCCGCGCCGCGTCGGGTGGCGCAGGCGGTGCAGGACGGCGACGGCGTGCGGCTTCGCGGCGGCGAGCCAGGCCGCGCAACGCTCGAGGAAGGACGACACGATTCGGCGGTTCACGCGGTGAGGCGAATGGGGATGGGAAAGCGTGAATCGTACCAAACGCGGCGGCCAGGGCGCGGCGGGAGGGCGGATTCGGCGCGTGGATGTGGGTTCGGGTTCGACTTCGACTTCGACTTCGACTTCGACTTCGGCATGGGCATGGGCTTCGGCATGGGCTTCGCGAATGCGATCGCGAGTGCCGACGTGAGCATGACCATAAGCCCGCATGTCGGCGCGAGCCGCTCGCTCACGATATGACGACGCGAATGGCGAACGCGCCGACGGCCTTTTCCGACGACGAACGCATCGCCTCGTCGACTGTCTGTGCGCGCGACGATGTGGCGATGTGGCGATGTGGCGATGTGGCGATGTGGCGATGTGGCGATGTGGCGATGTGGCGACGTGGCGGCGTGGCGGCGTGGCGACGTGGCGACGTGGCGGCGTGGCGACGTGGCGGCGTGGCGACGTGGCGGCGTGGCGGCGTGGCGGCGTGGCGGCGTGGCGGCGTGGCGGCGTGGCGGCGTGGCGGCGTGGCGGCGTGGCGGCGTGGCGGCGTGGCGGCGTGGCGGCGTGGCGGCGTGGCGGCGTGGCGGCGTGGCGGCGTGGCGGCGTGGCGGCGTGGCGGCGTGGCGGCGTGGCGGCGTGGCGGCGTGGCGGCGTGGCGGCGTGGCGGCGTGGCGGCACACCGCCACGCCGGCCATCAAGCCTTCGCCGTCTTGAGCAAGCCCTCGCAGGTGCCGACCTGCGGATCGCCCACCGGCAGTTTCCCGCACACGCCCTCGAACTGCTTGACCACCGCCTGCGCCGCCGCATCGTGCGCGCCGCGCTGCCGCCAGCGCGCGAGCTGCGTGACGACGCGCGTGAGCGCCCGCCGGTTCGCGCCGTAGAACGCGTTGCGCGTCTGGCTCGCCTGCGTCAGCACGTCGTTCGCGATCCGGCGGATCTGCGCGGCATCGTCCGGCGCGAGATCGACCGCGTTCGCGAAGTACGCCGCGCCCCAGCGCAGCCGCGTCGCCGAGCCGCTCGCCGCCTCATACGCCTTTCTGTACCAGTCGAGCGCCGCCGCGCGATCGCCGCGCGCCTTCGCGTTCGCGGCGAGCCCCGACATGAAGTAGTACGGCGTCGGCGAACGCACGAGCTCCGCCTTCAACAGCGCGTCGGCCGCATCGAACTGGCCGGCGTCGGTCAGCGTGTCGGCGGCCTCGCTGACGACGGCTTGCCGCCCATAAACGTTCGTCGATTCAGTCACCGCCGATGCCGTCTGCCGCCGCACCGCGTCGGCAAGCGCGGGCGGCAGCGGCGCGCCCGGCCTCGCATCGAGCCGCGCGACGCGCACGCGGCCATGCAGCGCCATCGTGCGATCGATCGCGGCCAGCGAGGCGTCGGTCGATAGCCGCGCGAGCGCCGCGTCGTACTGCTTCGCGAGCAACGCGCGCGCCGCCGCGTCGCCGCCCGCCAGATACGCGACGACCTCGGCAGGCGCCGCGACGAGCACATCGTAATCGGCGCGGGCGCGCTTCGGATCGCGCAGCGCATCGCGCACGGCCGCGGCGGCGGCCGCCTTGTCGACGTCGCCCTGCTGCGGCGGGTCGCCCGCCGCCGCCGACACGGCCGCCTTCAGATCGAGCCGCAGCGCCTGCGCGTTCGCATGGTCCGCGCGCGCATGGCGGGCAAGCGCCTGCAGCGTCGCCGCGACGCGCTCGCCCGGCACCGGCAGATCGCCGTCGGTATCCCATGAGTAGTCGGCGAGCACGCGCCATTCGTCGGGCGTGACGCGCGCGCCGTCCTTCAGCGCGGCGGCGAGCGTCCGCTTGAACGGATGCGACGCGTTCAGCCCGATCGACAGCGCCTGCATGTAGCGGTCGAGATCGACTTCGCCCGGCAGCCGCGTGAGCTCGGTGCCGTCCGGCCGGAACAGGATCATCGTCGGATAGCCGCGCACCTTGAAGCGATCGCCGATCTTCTGCGCGTTCTCGGTGTCGCCGTCGAGATACACCGGCACGAAGAACGACGAGCGCGACTTGAACGCCTGCTGGCTGAAGATCGTCGATTTCACCTGATTGCACGACGGGCACCAGACCGCGCCCCAGTAGAGGAACAGCGGCTTGTTCGTGCGCTTCGCCTCGGCGAACGCGGCGTCGACATCGCCTTGCCGCCACGCGATGCCGGGCGGCAGATGCTCGGGCGCGTGCGGCGCATCGGCGGCGAAGCACGCGGCCGCGGCGGCGACGAGCAGCGACGCCGTCAGCTTTCGAATCGCAGTTTTCATCGATCAGAGTCCGGTTGGGGGCGGCGCCGCGTGGTTCGGCAGCTTCGTCGCGGGCCGCATCGGGTTGACGTTCGAGCGCGCCGGCCGCGCGCTCCGTTCTTTTACCGCGCAATCGTATGAAGTATAGAAACAATCGCGGGCATGGCGGGAAACCTTCGCGCGCGAAAGGCCGGCGGCGAAACGAGGATTCACGCGGCGCGGCGCGGCGGCCCGCGCGAATGACGTGCCGCCGGCGAGAGGTTCCTCGGCGGCCGCGCTCGCGGCTGTGATCGCCCGCTCAGGCGCGGCGGCGACGGTGGCGGCTACAGCGACCGCTCAGCGGCGGCGTGACTGACATTCGGTAGCGGCGATTTCCTTTCGTTCGTGCCGGCTACGTCCGCCGCCGGCGGCACGGCGGATTCGCCGATTGCGGCGAGTCAGCGCGCGTCCTCACATTTCCCAGACTGCGCGGATATCGCGGAATTCATCGGGCTTATCGAACGCGTCGAACGCGTCGACTTGCTCGCGCCGCCCGACTCGCCGCGCCCGATTTTCCGGCGCCACCGCGCCGCCCCATCCTCGCGGCGCAATCGCCGCATCGACGCCACGCTCGCGCGATATCGCCGACGAACGTCGCGGCGGGCCGCTCGATCCGCCGTGCGGTCCGCCACCCTGCCCGCCGCGCAACGAGACTCGCGCCCGTCGCGCTCGCGAATCAGAACTTGTGCCGAATTCCGACGATCGCGAGTTCCTGCGAATCGGTGCCCGAGTTCGCGCCATACGAGCCGACGGACGCCTGCGCGTCGATCACCGCGCCGTTCGCGCCGAGCGTATGGCCGCTCGCCTTCTGATAGCCGAACAGCGCGTACAGATCGGTGCGCTTGGACAGTGCATAGCCCGCGCCGAGGTTCACCTGATGATAGTGCGCGGAAGCCGGCCCCGTCAGCGACGTGTAGTTGTAGCCCACGCCCGCGCGCAGCGCCGGCGAGAACTGATAGTTGAAGAACGCGGAGCCGCTGTTGAACTTCGCGGTATCGCTGAATGCCGACAGCGAATCGCGGCGGTACTGCGTGTTCGAATACGCGAGGCCGAACGTCGCCGAGCCGAGCACGTACTGGCCGCCGGCGCGCACGATCTGAATCGACTTCGCGCTTGCGAAGCCCTGGTTGATCACGGTGTTGAACAGCGTGTCCGAGCTGCCCGTCCACGTGCGCACGCCGTTCGTCGCGTTCGCGCCGCCGTCCGCGTACAGGTAGCCCGCGCCGAGCGACAGCGGCCCGTTCGCGTAGCTTGCGGCGAAGCTGTACGTGCGGCCGCTGCCCGTCGCGCCCGCGACGCCGCCGAAGCCGTACAGCGCTTCGAACTGGAAGCCCGACAGCACCGGGCTCGTGTATTTCACCGAGTTGCTCACGCGCAGGCTGTTGTCGTAGTTGTCGAGATCGCCCGGTGTCGCGAACACGCCGCCGAAGTAGTTGTCCTCGGTGAGCCCCTGTACGAGATCGACGACCGGATCGTACTGGCGGCCGAGCGTGACGCTGCCCCACGTGTTGCTCGCGAGGCCGACGATCGCCTTGCGGCCGAATTCGCGATTGCCGTTCTGCTGCCCCGTGCCGAGATTGAAGCCGTTTTCGAGCTGGAACAGCGCGGCGAGGCCGCCGCCCAGATCCTCGGTGCCGCGCAGGCCCCAGCGGCTGCCGGACAGGTTGCCGCTGCTGAACTTGAAGAGCGAGGCCTCATTGCGGCCGTCGGCGCCCTGGACGTTGTGCACGTAGGCGATGCCCGCATCGACGATCCCGTACAGCGTGACGCTGCTTTGCGCGTGCACGCCCGCGGACAGCAGAAAGCCGGCCGGCACGGCGAGCGCGGCGAGATGCTTCGTTTGCTTCATGTGGTGGTTTTCCTCGTGGTCGATTTGTCGTTCGAATCGCTGAACGATACGGACAGGAAAACGAACCGAAAACCAATTAATTCTGCGATGGATATGATTACGCGCCCGCGCGGCCGGCATGCGCGGCGGCTGCGGTTGCTCGCGTGCGCCTCACAGGCGGCGGGCCATCGTGAAGAAGACGAAGCGCGGACGGCGATGCGAACGCCGTCCATGCCGAGCACGCCGCCGGCATCCCGCGCGCCGACGGCGATCGCCGGGGCGGCGCATGCGGGCGCGCCCGCCGCGCCTCGACGCGGCCTGCGGGGTGGCTCGGCGTCAACCGGTTCAGCGCGCCGCCGGCACGTTCGAGCGCTCGACGAACCGCGGCTCGCGCCGCCACTGCGTGGCCTGCTCGAACGCGTAGCCGAGCGCGAGCAGCCGCGCCTCGCTCCACGGCGCGCCGACGAACGATACGCCGACCGGCAAGCCGCGCACGAGCCCGGCAGGCACGGTCAGATGCGGAAAACCCGCGACCGCGGCGGGCGTCGAAAAGCCGTCGCCGCCGCTGTCGCCGTTGATCAGGTCGATCAGCCAAGCGTTGCCCTCGGTCGGCGCGACGAGCGCGTCGAGCCGGTGCTCGCGCAGCACGCGCGCGAGCCCCTCGTCGCGCGCGCGGCGGCCGCAACGGGCGAGCGCGTCGCGGTACGCGGCGGCGTCGAGCCCGCCCGCCTCCTGCGCGTGCAGCAGCAGCTCCTGCCCGAAATACGGCATCTCCCGCGCATGCTGCCGCGCGTTGAACGCGATCACGTCGGCGAGCGTGCGCACGCGCGCGTGCGGCGCGAACGTCCGCAACCACGACGGCAAGCCGTGCTTGAACTCGTGCAGCAGCACGACCTTCTCGTCTTCCTCGTAATCGGCTTTCGGCAGATCGACCGGGTCGATCACGACCGCGCCGAGCCGCTTCATCTCGGCGATCGCGCGCTCGATCTGCACGTCCACCTCGTCGTGCCCGGTGAAGTACGCGCGCGCGATGCCGAGCCGCGCGCCGCGCAGCGCATTCGCATCGAGCGCGGCGACGTAGTCCGCCGGCGCGGGCGCGCTCGCCGTTGCGGAGTCGCGCGCGTCGCCGCCCGCGAGCGCGCCGAGCAGCCGCGCCGCGTCGCGGACCGTGCGCGCGATCGGCCCCGCCGTGTCCTGCGTGTGCGACACCGGCACGATCCCGTCTCGGCTCACGCGCCCAAGCGTCGGCTTCAGGCCGACGCAGCCGTTGATCGCGGCGGGCGACACGATCGAGCCGTCGGTCTCGGTGCCGACCGAGACGGCGACGAGCCCCGCCGCCACCGCCGCCGCCGAGCCGGAGCTCGATCCGCTCGTCGTCCGGTCGAGCGCGTACGGGTTGCGCGACAGCCCGCCGCGCGCGCTCCAGCCGCTCGTCGAGCGCGTCGAGCGGAAGTTCGCCCATTCGCTCAGGTTGGCCTTCGCGACGATCACCGCCCCCGCGCGCCGCAGCCGCGCGACGAGATGCGCATCGCGCGTCGCGCGCACGCCGTCGAGCGCGAGCGAGCCGGCCGTCGTCGACATCCGGTCGCCCGTCGCGATGTTGTCCTTCAACGCGACGGTCACGCCGTGCAGCGGGCCGCGCGCGACGCCCGCGGCCCGCTCGGCGTCGAGCGCATGCGCGATCGCTTCGGCATCCGGATTCAATTCGATGATCGCGTTCAGGCGCGGGCCGTCGCGATCGATCCGCGCGATGCGCTCGAGCGATTCGCGCACCGCCCGCGACGCGGGCGCCGCATCGTGCGGCGGCGCGGGCGCCGATGCGCCGGCGCGCTCGTCGAGCGCGGTCTGCCCGGCCGAGGCGGGCGCGCTCGCGAGCAGGGCGTGCGTCGGGCCCAGCGCGCCGAGCGTGTGAAGGAATTGCCGTCGTTTCATTCCGGTACGTCCTGTTGTCGTGATGCGGCCGCGCGGCCGGACGCCGGCCGCGCGTGCGGCGCGCCGCCGTGTCCGGCGAGCGCGCGCGTGGGTGGAGTGTAGGCGAACGATCGATGCGCACGCAACGATCGTGCGGCGCGCGAGACGATTCCGCCTGCTTCGCCTCGCGCCCGCATTGAACTTCGGCGGCGAATCGCAATCCCTTTAACGCGTGTCGTCGCGTGTCGTCGCGTGTCGTCGCGTGTCGTCGCGTGTCGTCGCGTGTCGTCGCGTGTCGTCGCGTGTCGTCGCGTGTCGTCGCGTGTCGTCGCGTGTCGTCGCGTGTCGTCGCGTGTCGTCGCGTGTCGTCGCGTGTCGTCGCGTGTCGTCGCGTGTCGTCGCGTGTCGTCGCGTGTCGTCGCGGGTCGTCGCGGGTCGTCGCGGGTTCGCCTTCGGCGCTCGAGCGGCGCGGCGGCGACGAACGCGTTCGAGCGGCGCGCCGACCGTCGAAGCCATTGTTTTTCAGAAGGACTCCATGAAGAAAATTCTCGCCGTCATCGCCTTTCTCGCCGTCGTGGGCTGGCTCGCCGCCACGACGACCGTCTTGCACGCGCCGAGCGCGCAGCCGTGCACCGACGCCTGGTTCGACGCCATCGACAAGCAGTTCGATATCACCGACAACGCCGGCCACGGCCCCGATCCCGGCAGCGGCGAATGGCTCGGCGTGGTCGAGCGCAAGGCGAAGCTGCCCGAGAGCGGCCAGTTGACCGAGCAGCAGCGCTGCGAGGCGATCCAGCGCGAGCTTTCGCAGCGTACGTATCTCGTCAATCGGCGGCTCGGCCTGAAACTCGCGCTCTGACATCCGCATGCCGACGCCGGCGTGGCCGCGCGGGCGCGACGCCGTTGCGCCCCGGCCCGCGCCGGCGCGCTCCGTCTGTGCGGCAACGCCATGCCCGCCCGGCTCGCGCGCGGGCGGCGGCGATCGCCGGCGCGACGATCCATGCGAAGACGGGACGATCGATGAAGAACGACGGCATGCGCGCGGCCTCGTCAGCGCGACGCGAACGGCGGCGCATCGGCGAGCCGCGCCATGTGCAGCACGTCGGCCAGTTCGCCGCCGCGGATCGCGTAGCCGCGCGAGCGCCCCTCCTCGACAAAGCCGAAGCGGCGATACAGCGCGATCGCGCGCGCATTGTCGGCGAACACCGTGAGCTCGATGCGGCGCAGGCCGAGCGCGCGGTCCGCGCCGTCGACGAGCGCGGCCATCAGCGCGCGGCCGACGCCGCGCCCCGCGTATGCATCGTGCACGCCGATGCCGAGCAGCGCGCAATGCGCGCGGCGGCCGGAAAACAGCTCGAGCCCGCCGTGGCCGACCACGCGGCCGTCCACTTCCGCGCACAGATCAAGACCGCCGTTGCGCCGCGCCGCGAGCCGCACGAGCCACGCGGCGACCGCGTCGGCCGACGCATGCGGCATCGCGAGCGTGCCGTGCTGCACGAGCGGCTGGTTGCGTATCTGCGCGATGGCCGCCGCGTCGGCCAGCTCGGTCGCACGCACGATCACGCGGGTCGCGCTCGCGCGCGGCGGGTTCGCATCGGCTCGGTCGTCGGCGCTCGGCGTCGTCATGTCGGCGTCCCGCCGGGCGCGGCCGCAAGCGGCAGCGGCGCCTTCATGCGCGCGATCAGACAGCCGTCGACGAGCACGCCGCCGCGCAGCGCGGCGCCGCGCTGCGTCGCCTCGATCTCGAAGCCGAACCGGCGATGGAACGCGAGCGCGACGAAATCGTCGGCGTAAAGCTGCGCCTCGATCCGGCGCAGCCCGAGCCAATCGTCGGCGATGCGCAGCGTCTCGCGCATCAGCGCGCCGCCGACGCCGCGGCGATGCCACGCGTCGTGCACGGCGATCGCGACCGCCGCCGTATGCGAGCGGCGCAGCCTGCCGGGCGCGAGCTCGCTCCAGCCGACGAGCGTCTCGCCGCTCCACGCGCCGAGCGCGTACTGCTCGCGGATCAGCGCCTCGAGCCACTCGCGCCGCCTGTCGAGCGACGCGTGCGGCGCGCTTGCGAAGCGCCCGTCGATCGACGGCTGCCGCGCGAGCGCGTGCAGCGCGTCGGCATCCGCCGCGCGCAGCGCGCGGATCGCCACGTCGGGCGGCGGCGGCGAAGTCGCGGCGCGTTCCATCGCGTTACAGCGTCAGCTCGAACGAGCGCGCGAGCAGGCCGGGCAGCTTCGCGCCGCCCGTCGGGCGCTCGCTCCAGGACTGATCGTTGAGCAGCAGTTCGGGGGCCGCGCCGAGCTGCTCGAGCTCGGCGCCGAGCAAGCGGTACACGCTGTCGTCGAAGCGCATCGCGTCGACCGGCGCGACGATCCTGCCGCGCTCCACCCAGAATGTCGCGAAGCGCGTCATTCCGGTGATCCGCCCATTCATCTTGTCCGAGAAATTCAGATACCAGAGGTTGCCGATATAGAGCCCCGTATCGAGCGCCGCGAGCACATCGGCGTCGGCGAGCGCGCCGCCCGCGATCGAGAGAGTCTCCGGCGTTTCGTCCGCGGCCGCGCCGTTCGGGCTCAGGCCGTGCTCGCGCGCGGTGCGCGCGCTGACGAGCCGCCCGACGCTGCGCCCTTCGGCGACGAGCGGCACGCTGTCGCGCCGATAGCCGTCCGCGTTGAACGCGGGCGCCACGCCCAGCGAGAAATCCTCGGCGATCGTCACGCGCGGATCGAACGCCGCCTCGCCCGCATGCAGCCGGTGCAGGCTGCTGCGCGCGCTCGCGTTCGCGCGCGCGGAAAAGCCGTCCCAGCCGAGCAGCCCGACGATCTCCGCGACCGCGGCCGGCGCGAGATACGCGCGATAGCGGCCCGGCGCGAGCGCCTTCGGCGCGCGGCCGAGCGCCGGCAGGCGCGCGGCGGCCTCGTCGACCTTGCGCGCGAACGCCGCGTCGCTCCAGCTCTCGCCCGCATAGACGGTCTTGATCGCGCGGCCGCTCGCGTCGTACAGCGACCAGCGGAAATCGAAATTCTCGACCTCGTACCAGCCGCGGCTGCCCGTCGACGACGCGAAGCCACGCGCAAGCGAGCCGCCCGCGTAGAAGCCGACGAAGTCGAGCCCGCGCGCGGCATCCGCCACGACGTGCGCGAGCGCGTCCGGGTCCGGCAGGCTGCCGTCGCGGCGGCTCGACTGCCGCCACGACGACGTGTCGAACAGCAGATGCGGATCGTCGGACGCGTCACGCAGGCTCTCGCGCAGCGTCGCGAGCGCCGCGGCGAGCTCGGGCGCGTCCGTCGCCCAATCGCCGCTCACCGTCTGCGCAAACGACGCCTGCCGCCCGCCGCTCGCGAGCCGCACGGCGAGCTTGCCCTGCACGACGCGCCCCGTCTGGCGTACCTTGCCCGCGTTGAAGCGGATGAAATCGGACGTCTCGCCGGCGAACCACAGCAGCACCGTCTCGCCCGGCCGCCTCAGTTGCTCGGCCTCGTCGGCGAGCCGCGCGAAATGCGCGTGCCAGTCGATCGGGGCCGCGCGCCCCGGTTTCGCGAAATCGGTCATCATGCGCCTCCGAACACGTCGACGTCGGCGAACACGCACGCGGGCGACGCATGGCCGACACGGACGATCTGCGCCGGCTCGCCCTTGCCGCAATATGGCGTGCCGTACACGCCGAAGGTGCTCGCGTCGCCGACCGCGCGCAGGCTGCGCCAGAAGCTCGCGGAGATGCCGCGATAGTTCGGCCGCTTGACGACCTGCGTGAGCTCGCCGTTTTCGATCAGTTGCCCGAACTCGCAGCCGAACTGGAATTTGTTGCGATGATCGTCGATCGACCACGACGTGTTCGTGCGCATCAGGATGCCGCGCTCGATGCCCGCGACGAGCTCGCCGAACGTATGCGCGCCGGGCTCGACGTTCAGGTTCGCCATCCGGTCGATCGGCGGCCGGTTCCAGCTCGACGCGCGCGCGTTCGCGACGCCGGGCAAGCCCGCGCGCGCCTGCGACAGCGCGCCGCCGAGCGGCCGCTCGAGCACGCCGTTGCGAATCAGGTATTGCTTGCGCGCGGCGGCGCCGTCGTCGTCGAACGCGTACGAGGCCGCCTCGCCGGGCAGCGTGGGATCGAACGTCACGTTCAGCAGCGGCGAGCCGTACGGGTACGCGCCGAACATCTCCGGCTTCACGAAGCTCCAGCCGGCGAAATTGCGCTCGTCGCCGAGAATGCGGTCGAGCTCGAGCGGGTGTCCGATCGATTCGTGGATCTGCAGCATCATCTGGTCCGGCATCAGCAGCAGGTCCCGGCGGCCGCTCGGGCAGTTCGGCGCGGCGAGCAGTTGCAGCGCCTCGTCGGCGACGCGCGCGCCCGCGCCCTCGAAGCCGTAGCGCGCGAGCACATCGACGCCGCCCTGCGCGAGCGTGCCCGCGTTGCCGAGCGTGCGCACCTGCGTGTCGCCGCGCGCGTGCGCGACCACGCTCAATTGCGGCATCACGTGGCGAAAACGCTGCTCGATGCGCACGCCGTCGCTCGTCATGTAAAGCTGGTCGGTCTGCACGAGCATCACGGCCGCGGTGCGCTCGACGATCCGTGCGTCGACGGCCGCCGCCGCGCATTCGCGCGCGAGGCGCTCGAGCCATTCGGCGCGCCCGGGCAACGCATCGTCCGCATGCGGCGACACGTAACCGCCGCTCGCGTCCGGCCGCGCCACCGCGCGGTGGTCGATCAGCGAGAGCGCCGCGCTCGCCTTCGCGCGCGCGGCCGCCACATCGAGCGCCGCCTGCAGGCCGGCCGGCGACAGATCGGCCGTCGCCGCGTAGCCCGCGCCCGCGCCGCACCACGCAACCAGCATCGCGCCGCGATCGCGCGCGCTCGAAAGCGGCTGCGCGACGTCGTTGCGCACCGCGTGCTCGTCGACGCGTTCGTCGACGACGCGCAGCGACCAGAACCCGGCGTCGCAGCGCAGCTCTCGGGCGGCTCGCGCCCAGCGTTCGTCAATCATCCTCGTTCTCCCGCGGGCTGCGCCGCGCCGCCGGCATCGACGACGCGAGCAACGATCGCGTGCACGGATGCGACGGCGCATCCGGCACGTCCGGCGTGTCGCCCGCCTCGACCACGCGCCCCTCCTTCATCACGCGCACCCGGTGCGCCATCACCCGCATCACCGCCAGGTCCTGCGTGATGAACAGGTAGCTGAGTTTGTACTTTTTTTGGAGATTCGTCAGCAGATTCAGCGCCTGTTTCTGGATCGACACGTCGAGCGCGCTCGCCGCCGCCCGCGGATCGTCGAGCATGTCCGCCGCGAGCGCCGCGCGGGTCAGCGCGTCGATTGCCTTCGAACGCACGCCCGGATCGTTCTGCGAACCGGTCTCCGACGCCGCCGCGCTGCCGAAGCGGCGCACGGGCGCCACGCCGGGGCATCGTGACGGGCGGATAGACGAGCGTCGTCTGCCGTACTGGAAGTTTGTCGAGGCGCTTGCGCTACAGCGCGCTGCCGATCTCGCGCATGTGCGCCTGGATGCCCAGCATCCCGAGCATGGGGGGCACTGCAATTTCGAGATTACGTCCGCGGCGCATCTCCGCATTTTTAAAATCCCTGGAGCGTTCGCAACTTCTTGGGCTGTTTCGCTTCCACCTTTGCCTTGCCTCTCTAATTAGCTTCGCGAAGATCGAAGCCGTCGCGAGCATGATCTCGCGTGTTCGAATCGGAATCTCGGCGGCATCGCCGAATCGCGGGATCGCCCGTCACGTCGCGGGGCGGAATTCGCGATCGCCGCCGCCATGGCGGGAACAGCGCGGCATCGCGCAACGTCCCGCTTCACCTCGTCCGTATCCCGCGTCTCGTCCCTGAAACGTAAGCCGGTGTGCTCGCCGAACACGCATCTCGTCGCATCAGCCACACGAGCAAGGAACGTCGGGCGACGGCACCGTTTCAGACAGGCCCGCCGAACATTCGCCATGCACGAGTCGCGTGCCGCCAAGTCGACTCGTCGATTCTTCCGCTAGAATGCGCTCGGCGCAACGAGCAGCATCGAACGACAACCACCAGCTACTCGCCGGCATGAGCCAATCCCGGCGATGAAACAAAGACGAGACTCGCGCGCGACATCATTGAAGGCGGCGCGCGGCCGACCCGACGGACAATCGACGAAGCGTCACCCCGCGCGGCCTGCCGAACGCGCGCGGCGCACGCCCCCATGGACGGATACCTGTCGCGATGAGACTGAAATTCAAGATCTTCCTGCTCGCGATCGTGCCTTTCCTCGTGACGATCGCGGCGATCGGCCTCGGCGTGCGGCAGCAGGCCACGGTGCTCGCGCGCACGCAGCATGCGACGATCGAAGCCGCCTATCTGTCGAGCAAGGAAATCGAGCTCAAGCATTATGTCGACCTCGCGACGAGCGCCGTCGCCCCGCTCTACGAAGCGGGCCGCGCGAACGCCCGCGACGACGCGCTGCTGCGCCTGCAGGCGCTCGCGATGCTGCAGAGGATGGAGTTCGGCCCCGACGGCTACTTCTTCGTGTACGACCTGCACGGCAATGCGCTGATGCATCCGCGCGAGCCCGAACGGGTGGGACACAATTACTGGACGCTGCGCGACCCGAGGGGCTCGCCGACCATTCAGCAGTTGATTGCGGCCGCTTCGCGCGGCGGCGGCTACGTGCGCTACGTGTGGCAGCGCCCGTCGACGGGCAAGCTCGCGCCGAAGCTCGGTTACGTCGTTTCACTGCCGCGCTGGGGCTGGATGATCGGCACCGGCATCTATCTCGACGATGTCGATAACGCGCTCGCGCGGATCGACGCGCGCGCGTCGGCGAACATCGAGCGCACGATGACGTGGCTGAGCGCGATCGCGCTCGCGGGCGCCGCGGTCATCGCGCTGTGCGCGCTCGTGCTGAACGTCAGCGAATCGCGCAGCGCGGACGCGAAACTCAAGCGCCTCGCGCAGCAAGTCGTCGAATCGCAGGAGCAGGAACGCGCGCGTCTTGCGCGTGAGCTGCACGACGGGATCAGCCAGATGATGGTATCGGCGAAGCTGATGTGCGAATCGGCACTCGAGCGCCTTGCGCACCTGCCCGCGCGCGAGAACGCGGCGCAAGCCGCGCTGTCCAAAGGCATTGCGCGGCTCGGCGATACGCTGCGCGAAGTGCGCCGCATCTCGCACGCGCTGCGCCCGACGATGCTCGACGATCTCGGCCTTGCCGCCGCGCTCGATCAGCTCGTGCGCGAGCTCGGCGCGGAAACGAGCGTCGAGCTCGGCTTCACGCAGGTCGATCACAGCGGCGCGCCGCCGCTGCCCGCACCCGTGAAAACGGCGCTCTTTCGTATCGCGCAGGAAGCGCTGACGAACATCCTGCGGCATGCGCACGCGACGCGCGCGGCCGTCACGCTCGAGCTGTCGCCGCGCGAAGTCGCGCTGACGATCGCCGACAACGGCCGCGGCTTCGACGCCGGGCGCGCTCAGGCGGACGCGCGCGGCGGCATCGGCCTGCGCAAGATGCGCGAGCGGCTCGACGCGCTCGGCGGCACGCTCGAGATCAGCTCGCAGATCGGCCATACCGTCGTCGCCGCGCGCGTGCCGCTGCGCGGCACGGACTCACCAGGAACCCCGCGATGACTCCTGCCTCTTCCACGCCCCGCACCGCGCGCCTCTTGCTCGTCGACGATCATCCGCTCGTGCGCGACGGCCTGAAGATGCGCCTCGAAGCGGCGCCCGGCCTCGCCGTGGTCGGCGAAGCGGGCAATGCGGACGAAGCGCTCACGCTCGCCGAGGCGCTCGCGCCCGATCTCGCGCTGATGGACATCGGCATGCAGGGCATGAACGGAATCGCGCTCGCGGGCGTCTTTCACGAGCGCTTTCCGGCGATTCGCGTGCTGATGCTGTCGATGCACGACAACGTCGAATACGTGACGCAGGCGGTGCGCGCGGGCGCGAGCGGCTATCTGCTGAAGGATTCGCCCGCAACCGAGATCGTGCGCGCGATCGGCGCGGTGCTCGCCGGGCAGACGTTCTTCAGCGAGGGAATCGCCGCCCGGATGATTCATGCGAGCGCCGAAGCGTCGCCGCTCGATCGGCTCACGCCGCGCGAGCGGGACATCCTCGACGCGCTCGCGCAAGGATTGTCGAGCAAGCAGATCGCGCAGCGCAACGGCCTGTCGGTGCGCACGGTCGAGACGCATCGGCTGAACCTGAAGCGCAAGCTCGACATCGAGGGGCAGGCGGAACTGATCAAGTTCGCGGTCGAGCATCGCAGGCGGTAGGGGCGCGGTGGCGAGCGCCGTTGCCGAGGATAAGAGCGGCCAGCGGGAGCGGTCGACGCTGACCGATAAGCGGCATGCCGCGCGCGATGCGGCGGGCGGCATGCCGAACGCCTGCGATGCGCGCGGCGCCGCGCACGAAAAAAGGGTTCATCGCGGAATCCCGGGGAACGCGGCGCGGATCTTGAGGAAGAAGTATTGCTCGTCGCGGTACCCGTAAGCGCGGCGCTTGATGACCTTGATCGTGTTGTTGATACCTTCGACGACGCTGGTATTGAGCGGATGGCGGCAGCGGGCCACGATTCCGTGCCAGTAACCCTGCAAGCGCTGGGCGAACTTTTGCAAGGCGGCGATCCCGCTTTGCTGAGCCTGTTCGAACCATTGCCCCCAAGCCTTTTCCGCGCAGGCCGGCTTGCGGTAGAACCAGAGCCGTTTGAGCTCGTCGCGCAGCACATAGACGCATAACAGCGACTGATTGGCCGCCAGCAGTTCCTTCAGATGCACGGCCTGCTCTGGCTTCAGGTTATGACGGTTGCGCAGCAGCAACCAGCGACTGGACTTCAGAACCTTACGGGCCGGCTTGTCATGTCGCAGTTGGTTGGCCTGATCCACCCGTACCCGATCGATCACCTCGCGACCGTACTTGGCCACGACGTGGTACAGGTCAAAGACGATTTCCGCCTGTGGGCACTGTTCCTTGATCTCCAGCTCATAGGCCGTGGTCATGTCGATTGCGACCGCTTCGATGCGCTCGGCCACGCCTTCGGGGAGTTGTTCGAAGAAGGCGCGCGCCGTCTCGCGTGACCGTCCGGGCCCAACCCAGAGGACCTGTCGGCCGATCGGATCAACCACCACCGTGGCGTAGCGATGGCCTTTATGGAGCGCGAACTCGTCCATCGCCAGATAACGGATCGTCGACCAGTCCGGTTCGGCCACGCGCGCGCGCAAGCGCATCTTGTCGATCGATTTGACCGTGTGCCAGCCCAGTTCGTAGAAGGCCGCCACGGCCTGTACGCTGGCGGCCTGCAGCAACTTCTCGCAGGCCTTGGCAAACCGCTGCGTCACCCGCTGGTAGCGGCCCAGCCAGTCCAGCTTCTCCAGCCGCGCTGCGCCGCAGCGTTCGCACCAGACTCGGCGTCGAGGCACGTGCAGCACCACCCGGTACTCGAACAACGGCAGATCACGTACCCGCCGTACGGTCGTTTCATGAATCTGCTGGCAACGCGCACCGCATTGCTCGCAGTACATGATCTGACTGACCGGCTTCAGGTAGAGCGACAGCGTGCGGCTATCGCCTTGCGGCCACTCCACCCGCTCCAGCCGATAGCCTGTCCAGCAACCTAGTGCCTGAAGTGCCTTGCGATCGAGCAATTCCGCCTCCTGACATCCATAAAATCAGGCGTCAGGTTACGCAATCGTTCTCCAAGTCTCCACGGTTTTCTGCGATGAACCGAAAAAAGGGCGCCAAAGCGCCCTCAGATTGCTGACAAACCCTCGCCAAGTGGGGGATTTTTGTTTTTTAATGGCGTTGACCTGCCCCCTTCGATAGGGCCAATGGGCTTCTAGCAAAGTCCCTTTAAACCAACTCCTGGAAAGCGGCAGGAGCGTCCGCGGTTGCCCGATGTTTCGCCGCAAACTCTGACGGCGCAAGGTAGTTCAGTGCGCTGTGCGGCCTTTGCTCGTTGTAGTCCTGACGCCATGCCGCGATGACTGCCCGAGCGTGCGCGAGCGTCGTGAACCAGTGCTCGTTAAGGCATTCGTCGCGGAACTTGCCGTTGAACGATTCGATGTACGCATTCTGCGTGGGCTTGCCCGCCTGAATCAACTTCAGCGTGACGCCGTTCGCATACGCCCACTGGTCAAGCGCGCGGCTCGTAAATTCGGGTCCCTGGTCTGTTCGCACCGCCTTGGGATAGCCACGGAAGCGAGCTGCACGGTCCAATGCCCGAGCGACATACAAACCTGAGATGCCATGGTCGACGACGATGTCGACAGCCTCTTTCGTGAAATCGTCGACGACGGTCAGGCACTTCACGCGCCGGCCGTTGGAAAGCGCATCCATCACGAAATCGATTGACCATACCTCGTTGGGTGCGCCCGGCAATGCCAGTTGCTCGCGCTCAATCATGACGCCGTGGCGCTTGCGACGGCGCCGCACAGCCAGCCCTGCCTCACGGTACAGGCGATAGATGCGCTTGTGATTGGCGTGCGTGCCTTCGCGTTCCACCAGGGCGTGCAGTCGGCGGTAGCCGAATCGACGACGTTCGTGCGCCAACTTCACCAGACGCGCCGCGAGCACCTCATTCTCGTGGTCCGGCTTCGCGTCGTAATGCAGCACGCTGCGAGAAAGCCCGACAAGCCGGCAGGCGCGGCGCTCGGAGATGTTGACCTTCTCCCGAATCGCCAACACTGCTTCGCGTTTGGCTTGCGGGCTCAGGGCTTTCCCTTGACGACAACCTTCAACGCTTCCATATCGAGCATTGCTTCGGCCAGCAGTTTCTTCAGTCGGGCATTCTCCACCTCGAGGCCCTTGAGCCGGCGGGCTTCCGAGACTTCCATGCCGCCGAACTTCGCGCGCCAGGTGTAGAACGACGCGTCACTGAACCCATGCTTCCTGCACAGTTCCTTGACCGGCATACCGGCCTCGGCTTCCTTCAGAAACCCGATGATTTGCTGTTCCGTAAAGCGCTTCTTCATGTTCGTCTTCTTCTCCGAAAACGAACTTTACTAGACTCCGGCTGGCCCTGTTTGTAGGGGGCAGGTCAGCGTGATGCTGAAGACGCCCATGCCCACGCAGCACGAACTCGAGATGGTGACGCTCGAGGAACTCGTGCCGAAGGACCACCTGCTGCGCCAGATCGATGCGGCGGTGGATTTCGAGTTCATCCGCGCGAAGGTGGCGCATCTGTATTGCGCGGACAACGGGCGGCCGGCGCTCGATCCCGTGGTGATGTTCAAGCTGTTGTTCATCGGCTACCTGTTCGGGGTGCGCAGCGAGCGGCAACTGATGCGTGAGGTCCAGGTCAACGTCGCCTATCGCTGGTTCGCCCGGTTCCGGCTGACCGACAAGGTGCCGGATGCGTCAACGTTCTCGCAGAATCGCCGCCGACGCTTCACGGACACGACGGTGTATCAGGAGATCTTCGACGAGATCGTGCGGCAGGCGATCAAGCGCGGGCTGGTCGACGGTCGGGTGCTGTACACGGACAGCACGCACCTGAAGGCGAACGCGAACAAAGGCAAGTTCGATGTGGTGAAGCTGGAGCAGACGCCGGCCGCCTACACGGAGGCATTGAACGCGGCAGTGGATGCGGACCGGGCCGCGCATGGCAGGAAGCCGCTGGATCGCGACGACGATGAGCCGCCGTCTAGCAAGGACACCAAGCTCAGCCGGACCGATCCGGACAGCGGCTACATGGTGCGGGACGACAAGCCGAAGGGGTTCTTCTATCTGGACCACCGCACGGTGGATGCCAAGCACGCGATCATCACCGATACGCATGTGACGCCGGCCTCGGTGCATGACAGCCAGCCGTATCTGGATCGGCTGGATCGCCAGCGCGAGCGCTTTGAGTTCAAGGTCGAGGCGGTGGGGCTGGATGCGGGCTACTTCACGCCGGCGGTGTGCCAGGGGCTGGAGGAGCGAGGGATTGCCGGGGTGATGGGCTATCGCACGCCGAACCACAAGCCGGGCATGTTCTACAAACGGCAGTTCAAGTACGACGCGTATCGCAACGAATACGTGTGCCCGCAGGGGCAGGCCCTGCCGTACAGCACGACCAATCGGCTCGGCTATCGGGAATACAAATCCAATGCGCAGATCTGCGGGCGCTGCCCGGTACGATCGCAGTGCACGAACAGTGCGATCGCGGTGAAGGTGGTAACGCGCCACGTGTGGGAGCGCGCCAAGGAGCGGGTGGACGCGCGGCGCTTGACCGAATGGGGCCAACGCATTTACGCGCGGCGCAAGCAGACGGTGGAGCGCAGCTTCGCCGATGCCAAGCAGCTGCATGGGCACCGTTATGCCCGTATGCGTGGGCTACGCAAGGTGGCCGAGCAGTGCTTGCTGGCCGCGGCGGCACAGAACATCAAGAAGATTGCGATGCTGCTGGCGCGGAAGCGGAAAAAGGGGCCAGCGGGTCCCGATTGGCGCTTCGTGCGCATGCTGCTGCGTCTGGTGAGCGGTTTGCGCTGCAGCTTCGACTACCCGCTCGCGGCGAACCCGCAATCCTGATCCCAGAAAGACAAAACCCCACGCTCACAAAAACGTGGGGTTCGTCAGCAGTCTGAGGGCGCCAAAGCGCCCTTTCGCATGACGAAGGCGGAACCCGCCGGCGCGTTCAGTTCGCGCGCGCGTTGTGCTTCGTCAGGAATGCGATCAGGCCGTCGATGCCGCCCTGCGCGAGCTGCGCCTTGAACTGCCCCTGATAGACCTGGATCAGCCATGCACCCGACATGTCGATGTCATAGATCTTCCAGTCGTTGCCGATCTTGCCGAGCCGGTAGCCGACCGACTGGCTATCGCCCGGCGTCGTCACCGTCGAGCGCACGAGCGCGTCCGCGCCGCCCGCGCCCGCCGCCTTGAACGTGAACTTCGCGTCCTGGCTGCCGAGCTGCGCGAGCGATGCCGCGTACGTGCGCGTCATCAGAATCCGGAATTGCTTGTACAGCTCCTGCTGTTGCTGCGGGCTCGCCTGCTTCCACGCGTCGCCGACCGCGATGCGCGTCGTGCGCTCGAAATTCGTCGCGGGCAGGAAGCGCGCTTCGACGATCTGCGTGATCTTCGCCATATCGCCGCCGCGCGCGGCGGGATCCGCCTTCATCGCGCCGACGGTGCCCTCGACGGCATTCTTGACCACCTCGACGGGCGCGGTCTGGGCGAATGCCGAAACCGACACGACGGCCGCGGCCACAAAAGCAAACAGATGACGTTTCATGCGTGTATCGAACCAGGGAGAGAACAAGCCGGACGCGGCAAGGCGCCGGCGCAGACAGGACAGTATACCGAGCTTGGCGCGCCCGCGCGGCGCCGTGACGGTCTGTTACCGAATAGTCGAAATATTTACGATGCGGCGGGCAAAGCCGGACGCCTCGCCGTTGCCGGCGCGCACGAACGCGCGCGCGGCCGATCGACGCATGCGCTCGCGAGCGAGCCGAAGCGCCGCGCGCTCGCCTCGCCGTCGCGGGCGGCGCCCCCTGCGCCCTTCGCCTGACGACGACGCACGAGGCTCACGCGTCGAGGCAGCAGGACAGGCTCATTTCGAAGTAGCGGAAGCTGCGCTCGATGCCGGCCGCGACGTCTCGCACCTGTTCGGTGCTCGGCGATTGACCGAGAATCGTCGCGACGATGTCGAGCGCTTCCCACGGATGCTTGTCGTCGTAGCTCGAATGCAATCTCAGCCAGCGCATCGCGCGGCCGCGCACCGCCTCGGGGAAGCCCATTTCGTAGACGTCCGAGCGGCACAGGTCCGCGCTCCATTCGCCCGTCACGCCTTCGATCGCATAGTTGGTGGCCGCGATGCTCGCCGCGAGCGTATCCGCGCTGCTGCTCTTCCAGCACCAGTGGCTGAGCGCGAGCGCGGCGGGCGGGCTGTCGCCGTCGGTCAGTTGCCGGCGCGGCACGCCGCTCGCCTCCGCCCAGTTCACCCAGTGCTCGACGTGGTTCAGCTCGACGCGGATGTTGCGGATCAGATAGCGGCGCGCCTTCTCTTCGCCGGACGAGTTCGTGCCGTTCGCCTTCAGCAGGTTCATCGACATGTACTTCGGGAACTGCTCGACGACAGGCCAGCCGTTCACGAAGAACGCGGCGAGCTGCCGCGGCGCGAGGCGGCTGTCGCGCATCAGCGAGAACACTTCGTGAAAGCGCACGCGGTCGCGCGCGGCGCGCACCGTGCCGACCACGTCCTGCAGCCAGTGTGGATAGCTCCCGATATCCATCAAGTCGCCGTCGCGTTCAAAAGGGATATGCAATTTCCTCTCCTTAGATAAAGTCATCGAACCACGTCAATAGCCGCCCTCGCGCCACGGCGAAGGCTGAGCAAAGAAATATCCCTGGCAGAAATCGATGCCGAGCTCGCGCAGCATCGCGAGCTCGACCTCGGACTCGACATGCTCGGCGACGGTGCTGCAACGCATCGAGTGCGCGACTTCGTTGATCGCGCTGACGACGCCGTAACTCACCCGGTCCGACATCATGTTCGACACGAACTCGCCGTCGATCTTCAGATAATCGATCGGCAGGCTGCGCAGATAGCGAAACGACGACATGCCCGCGCCGAAATCGTCGAGCGCGAAGCGGCAGCCGATCGTGCGCAGCTCGCCCATGAAGCGCGACGCGAGCTCGAGGTTCTTCACGGCGATCGTCTCGGTGATCTCGAAACAGATCACCGAAGGCTCGAGACCGGAGCTCAGCAGCTCGGCGATCACGAATTCGAGAAAGCGCTCGTCGGAGATCGACGCCCCCGACAGATTCACGTTGTACTCGTGGTACTCGCGCGCGGGCAGCGCGCTCAGCTTGCGGAACACCGTGCGGATCACCCAGCGGTCGATGAGCCCCATCAGCCCGTAGCGCTCGGCGGCCGGCAGGAACGCGGCGGGCGAGATGTCGCGGCCCGCGCTGTCCATCATGCGCAGCAGCACCTCCGCGCGCTCGGGCGTCCGCGAATCCGGGCGCGTATGGACGATCGGCTGCACGTACAGGCGAAAGCCGTCGTTTTCGAGCGCGGTCTTGATCCGGCGGCTCCATTGCACGTCGCCGACATGGCGCGCCTGTTGCAGATCGCTCGGGTCCGCGAGCTGGATGCGGTTGCGCCCGCGCTCCTTCGCGATGTAGCACGCGATGTCGGCGAGCTTGACGGCCATCTCCAGATTGCGCGGCGCCTTGCAGAGCTCGAGCACGCCGATGCTCACGCTCACCGTGAAGCGCTCGCCCTCCCACAGGAACACGAAATCCTCGAGGCTGCGGCGCAGCCGCTCCGCCTTGTTCTTCGAAGGCCACGATCCCGCGCCGTGCGGCAGCAGCACGCCGAACTCGTCGCCGCCGAGCCGCGCGAGCACGTCGTCGTCGTCGAGGCAGCTCTGGAAGCGCTGCGTGACTTCGCGCAGCATCGCGTCGCCCGCCGCGTGGCCGCAGGTGTCGTTGATCTCCTTGAAGCGGTCGAGATCGAGCATCAGCAGCATCGAATCGGCGCGCTCCTTGCCGGAGGCCGTGTCGGCAAGCGCGATCTCGAGCCGGCGCTCGAACTCGACGCGGTTCACGAGCCCCGTCAGCACGTCGTGCGTCGCCTGCCACGCGAGGCTTTCGAGGAACTGCTGCTCGCGCGTCATGTTGCGCAGGATCAGCACGTAGCCGATGTGCCCGTGCACGCGGTCGCCCATCTCCGAAATCGTTGTCTGCACAACGATCTTCGAATGATCGCGGCGCAGCAGATGCACCTCGCGCTTGATCGGCGTGCGCTCCTCGCGCGCCCAGAATTCGTCGACGATGTCGACCGCGTGCCCCGTCTCCTTGTCGAGCAGCATCAGCACGCTCGACACCGGCGCGCCGACGCACGCGGCGGCCGGGTAGCCGAGCAGTTGCTCGGCCGCGTTGTTGATGAAGTCGACGTTCTTCGCGAGCCCGACCGTGATCACCGCCTCCGCGACCGAGCTCAGCGCCGCCTCGGCGAACGCCTCGCTGCGATCGAGCGCGTACTGGATCGACAGCCGCTGCAGCGCGGCCTTGCGCGCCCAGACGAGCGCGAGATACATCAGGAACATCGACGCGACGAAGTAGCAGACGAGCAGCAGCGCGACGCTCGAACGGAATTCGTCGCTGAACGCCTTCGAGAAGCGATCGGGCAGGCCGGACACGCGTTCGTTGATTTCCCACGCGCGGTATTCGAGCGCCTTCACGCGGGCGTCGTCGCGATGGCCGCTGCTGACGAGCGCATGAAGCTGGCTCGCGACGCTGCGGAACTCGGCGAGCTCGACGTCCGCCTGCATCCAGCATTGCAGCGCATAGTTGATCTTCGCGACCCAGCTGAGCGCGGGCAGCAGCAGCGCGGCCGCGGTCGCGTCGGTCGGATCGATGCCGCTCGCGATGATCGCCTCGCGCGCGCTCGCGCGATCGGGCGGCTTGCGCTGCAGCGCGGCGCGCGCGAGACTCAGCCGATACGGCTTGTCGATCGCGGCCTCATAGAGCTTGTACGCGCGCTCGTCGCCCGTCTCCGCATAGCGGATCAGGTAGATGACCGCGTCCTTCTGCGACTTCGACCACGTGCTCTCGCCGCCGATGTAGACCCTGAGGAACGACACCACCGCGAGGCTCACGATCACGACGCACACGAGCACCGACACCATCAGCAGGATCGGCCAGACGTCGAGCGCCGGCCTCAGTTCGGCCGCCTGGCCACCCCCGTCGTTCATGCCGAGCGCCTGTTCGCGCATGCTGGAAGTCCCGTTCATCGTCCACCTTGCCTCAGCCCCGCCGCCGCGCCGCTTCGTCGCGGCGGTCTCGTATTTCCCCGGCGCGCGCCAACGCCGGAAACGAACCGGCGGCGGCCCGTTGCGGGTCCGCCGCCAGATGCCCGAAGCGTGGCCTGTCGCGCTGTCGCTCGTATAGATCGTGCGTAGACTGGCCATCTTGCGCGCATTCGTCTGCTCGTCGCGTTACATATGAAGCGCCTGCTGCATGAATGCGCGTGCGCCGCCACCCGCGCAAGCGGCGGCGCGACCGCCGGACAATCATACGACGCGCGGCGCGCCGCCGCTCAACCTTCTTTCAAACGCCCTGCAATTTCAGCCGGTTCGCGTGCGTGCGCAGCACCGCGACCGGATCGGCCGCATACGCGCCCCGAATGCCGAGCAACTGATTGATTTCGTCGAAGTGGTTCCATTTGTAGTCGGTCGAGATCACCGTTCCGTACAACGAACTGCAGGTCGACGTGAAGCCGTCGTTCAGCCCCGCCTGCTTGAGCGCCATGATGTTGCCGGCCGTCAGGAACACCAGCGTCGACGGATCGAGCACGTTCGCCGGATCGACGAGCGGGATCGTGCTCTTGTCGAGCGCGCCCGTCGTCAGGCCGAGCAGCGTGATCGGCTGGTACGCGCTGCCGCTCCATGAGTACAGCAGATGCACGTTGCCGCCCACGGTCTCGCTCGGCGCGCCCGACGCGCATGCGCCCGGCGCGCCCAGGCCCGCGCTCGGAAACTGCGCGTCGAACTGCGTCGCGTACGGCGTGCTGAGCGCGTTCAGCGCGGCGATCGCATCCTGATTCGTGTTGTGCGTGTGGCTCGTCAGAATGCCGAAGACGTTCAGCAGCGCACCGAAGATCGGCGTCGACAGGCCGGTGGGGTCGAGACTCAGCGCGCCGAGCACGAAATCGGCGAACGGCGAGCCGCGGTGCGGCGTCGCGATCGTCGTCACCGATGCGACGAGCTCCGGCGCGACCGCCGCGACGTAGCGCGACGTCAAGCCGCCCTGACTGTGGCCGATCAGGTTCACCTTCTGCGCGCCGGTGACGGCAAGCACCTGCTGCACGTAGGCGAGCAACTGCTCGCCGCGCCCGTTCGGGCCGATGTCGCTCTGGAATCCCGACAGATCGGCGACGAACACGGTCGCGCCGTGCTGCTGCAGATGGGGCCGCATGCCGTACCAGTACGGGACGACGCCGAAATAGTCGTCGGTGCCCGTGAGCCCGTGAACGAGGATGATCGGGTAGCGCGTCGCCGCGTAGTCGTCGAGCGCACCCGTCGCGGCATCCGCATGCGCGGCCGGCGCGGCGAACGCGCACATCGCGGCGGCGAGCACGGCCGCCCATACCTTCGCCAGTGTTTTCCTTGCGCCCCGCACCGCCGCGGCCGCGCTTGCGAACCTCGATTTCATGCCGATTTCCCCCTGTGTATTGCGTTACCCGAACGATGCCGCTCCGGTGCACCCTTCGCCGCGCGCGCGACGATCCCGGCGCCGAACGGCGGCTCACCACCCCAAACAGAATCCATGCACATCCGCGCCGCGCTCCTCCATCGCGACCGCCGCGCGCCATCCCGTGCCGAGCGCGATATCGGCGACCGCCCAGCGCACGTCGCCGCACGCGCACTCGTCGCGCGCGGCCCGCCGCGCGGGCCACGGCATCTCCAGTTCCCGCGGATCGCGCCGCAGGCCCGCGCCGTGCGCCTTCAGCAGCGCCTCCTTGCGCGTCCAGCACTGCAGCAACAGCCGCGCTTGCGCGCGCCTCGGCGTGCGCGCGAACACGTCGCGCTCGCGTTCGCCGAGACTGGCCGCCGCGAGCGCGTCGATATCGAGCTTGCGGCCAAGCGATTCGAGATCGCACCCCACCCGCTTGCGTGCGAGCGCGAGCAGCACCGCGCCGCTCGCGTGGCTCACGCTGAATTCGAGGTCGCGGCCGAACAGCACCGGCTTGCCGCCCGGCTCGACGTCGAACACGAGCCGCGCCGGATCGGCGCTCAGGTACTCGCCGAGCACGATCCGCAGCATCGCGCGCGCGAACACGAACAGCTCGCGATGCGCGCCGTACCGAAGCCGCGCCGCGCGCTCGTGCTCACTGAGCGACAGGCAATCGCGCTTCAGGTACGACCCGGCCTCCTCGGCGCGGGCGCGCCACACGTGCACCTCGCCGCGCATGAGCCGCGCCATGAGCGCCGCCGACGGCCGGCGCGACGCTGAACGTCAGCGTCGCGCCGGCGGCGCGCGGCGTCGCACGCGGCAATCCTTCCACCATCATTTGCTCAGTCAACCTAAGTGTTTCAAACGCGCGAGCGCCGTGCGGGCCGCGCGGCGCGGGCATCAGCCCGCCGTCGCCGCGACGCGGCTTTGCCACCAGACGAACAGCGGCGCGCCGACGATCTCGAGTACGGTAAAGCCGATGAACGGCGCAAACGGTGCGCCGAGCGACACGAGCGAGATCAGACGCCCGATGCCGCCGACGAAGATCATCGTCCACAGCGCGCGGAACAGCACGCCGTTGCGCTCGATGTTCGGGATCGTCCAGAACGCGCCGAGGCCGAGCCCGAACCACACGCCCGCGTAGAAGCGCAGATTGCCGTCGAGCGTCGCGTCGGCGGGCAGCGCGACGCCGAGCGACGCGTACAGCGGATCGTGAATGCCCATCATGCCGAGCGCGCCGGTCGTGACCGGCACGGCCACGAGTATCGCGGTGGCGATTTGCAGGATGCGTTTGCTCATCGTAGGGTGGCCCGTGTCATGGGACGCTCGGCTGACGTCCTATTGATAGAAAATGCCCAGCACCTGAACGCTGCTCGCCTCGGGCATCGCGCCGAAGCGGCTCCACGCCGGCCCCGTCTGCCGCAGGAACTGCACGGCGAGGTCGAACTTGTCGAAGCGCCGCCGCAGCTCCAGCCAGTACTGCTGCCCCGCGCCGAGATCGAGCTGCGCGAAGCCCGTCAGGTCGACGCGCCGCACGAACACGTTGCGCCACGCCGCCATCAGGAACAGCCCGTGCCGCGACGGCAGCTCCTGGGCGGCGATCGACGTGCGCACCGCGCGCCCCCACGCGTACGCGTCGCTCGCCTGCAGCGCGCGCCAGCGCGAAGCGGACGCGCCGCCGCTGTTGCCTTGCAGCTCGGCCGTCAGCGAGAGGTCGACCGGCAGCGTCCACGTGAAGCCGACGGCCGAGCGCGTGCGAAACGCGCGATCGCGGTTGCCGCCGCCCGTCGCCGAGCCGATCAGCGACGGCCGCCAGCCGCCCGTCCATTCCGCGTAGGCAACGACGGCGTTGCCGAGCAGCACGCTCAGATTCTGCCCGAATTGCGGCGATTGCCCGCTTTCGCCGTACAGCACCCATTGCGGCTGGATCGCCGGCGCGATCCGCTGGCTGCCGACGAGCATCCAGCGATCGACGCCGTTGGTGCGCTGCAGGTCCGACGTCGCGAACGGATCGCCCGGCACGCTACGGCTCGCGAGCCGCGGCGACAGCATCAGCGCGATCGAGCCCGAATCCCACACGCGCTGCGCGCGCACGGCAACACTCCCGAGCCGGTTCGTGTGCCGGCTGTCCGGATCGGGCGGCACGTCGAGGCTCACCGCGCCCGCCTTGAAGAAATCGGTCGGGTTGTAGCCGATCGCCGCGCCGATGCGCTCATTGATCCGGCCCGCATCGAGCGCCAGCAGCGCCGACGGCTTCCAGCTCGCATACGCCTCCTTCACGAGCGTCACGTCGCGGTGCGACGCCGCGCCTGACGACAGCGGATCGAACCGGTCGAACCGCATCGCGAAATTCACGCCCAGCGTCGGCGTCAGCGCATGTGCGAACTGGAACTCCAGCGACAGCTGATTGCGCCACGACGACGCAGCGCCGCGGCCGTCGCTCCAGCGGACGGCGTCCTGCACGCTGAACTTCCACGGGCGAGCCGTCTCCGGCGCGGCCACGGGCGTCGCGTCCGCCAGATCGAGCGCCGCGTTCGTCGCGTCGTTCACCGCATCCGCGTCGCCCGTCGCGGCGGCGCGCAGCGGCATCGCCGCCGCGGCCGCGCACATCAGGATGGCCCACGCGCGGCGCGTCATTGCGCCTGGAAGCGGGGCAGATAGTCGCGCTGCAGCCATGCGTCCGGAATGTCGCGCCACGCGTAGCCGGAAAAGCGCATCACCGTGACCCAGTTCGGATCGAGACCGTCGATGATCACCGTTTCGGTCGGACGCTCGACGCCGAGCTCGGCCGTATAGCGCCGATAGAACGCGCTCTTGAGCAGCCGGTCGCTTTCCGAATAGAACTTCGCCTTCACCGGCCGGCTGTTCGACGCATCGAGCCACATCTCGATCCGGTGGTACGTGAGGCCCGGCGCGTTGCCCGTCAATGAAAGCTTGTAGCAATGCCGCGTCTGCCGGTCGCCGTCCATCACGTCCTCGGCGCCCTTGAGCGCCGCCCGATAATCGTGCGCGAGATTGACGGTCACGACGTCGCCGTTCGCGGCCTGGCCGAGCAGGCGCTGGTCCGGCGAGATGCGGATGCTCGCCTGGTTCGCCGGATCGTAGAACCACAGATCGTTGCCGTTCTTCAGCATCAGCTTGCCCGTATCGCGCGCGGGCGCGACGAAGCGCACCAGCGTGCGGAACGCGCCGCCCGGCGCATCGGGCTTCGAATAGATCGACAGCGTGTTGCCGTCGACCTGCTTGCCCGCGCGGTATTCGGTCAGCGTCGCGGTCAGCACGAACGACTTCGCCGGCGTGCGGATCGCGTCGCTTTGCGCGAGCAGCACCTGCGGATCGGGCGCCGTTTGCGCGTGCGCGAGCGCCGCCGCGCAGAAACTCAAGCCGGCCCACCATTGACGAAACAAGCGACGCACGCTTCACCTCCCGATCGATTCGATCTTTCGTTGTTCAAACTGAAGACTTCCGCGATTCACGCATAGCGCAGCGCGTCGACGATCGACAGCCGCGCCGCGTGGCGCGCGGGCAGCCACGCCGAGAATCCCGCGACGAACGCGAGCCCGACGAACGTCAGCGCGATGAGCCGCCATTCGCCCCACACGCGCACCGTCAGCGCGACCGAGTCGATCCGCGCGGGCGGCGTCCACGCGAGCCCGCTGTGATTGACCACGAACGCGAACGCGAGCGCGACGAGCACGCCGATCGACGCGCCGACGACGCCGAGCAGCGCGCCCTCGCAGACGAACAGCGCCTGGATGCCGCCGCGGCGCACGCCCATCGAGCGCAGCGTGCCGATCTCCACGGTTCGCTCGAGGATCGCCGTGCTCATCGTGTTGCTGACGACGAACAGCACGATCGCGCCGATCAGCACGAACACGAAGCCGAAGATCATCGAGAACATCCGGTTCGTCTGGTCGTAGAACGGGTTCAGCGCGGCGAAATCGAGCACGTCGAGCGGCTGGCCCTCGAAGCGGCCGCCGAACAGCCGGTCGAGCCGCGCACGCGCGGCGGGAAGCTGCGCGGTATGCCGGAGCTGGATCTCGATCGCCGTCACGCGCGGCGCGTCGCCGCCGTAGACGAGCCGCTGCGCGCGCGGCAAGTGCATCGCGAGATAAACGTCGTCGAGCTCCTTCACGCCCTGCTGCTCGGCCTTCGCAACCGTGAAGCCGCCGACGTTCGGCGCGCCGTACGCGTTCGCCGCGAGCACCTCGATGTGCGCCGCGCCCGCGCGCTCGCCGCGCCCGCTTTCCTGTGCGTGCGCCTCGGCCGCCGCGAGCGCGAGCACGTCGGCCGGCGCATCCGCGCCCGACGCGCCCGACGCCGCTTGCGGCGCGGCCTGCCTCGCGACGTCGCCGTCGCCACAATCGGGCACGCGCAGCGGCGCGCACAGATGCAGCACACGCGCGACGCCGTTGCCCACGATCGCCGCATCCGGCGCGGTGCCGACGAGCGGATACGGCTTCGGCGTCAACGGAAAACCGTAGTCGTTCCATTGCTGCATCCGGTCCTGCTCGTCGGCGATCGCGCCCTGCGCGAGCACCGTGCGCGACACGCCCGCCTCGAAGTTGCCGGCGATCCCGCCGAACTGCAGCGTCGGGGTGATCACCGCGATCATCGGCGCGAGCACCGGATCGTCGCGCAGTTGCGCGATCAGCCGCGCATAGCCGCCGATCCCGTAGGCGACCGGATTGCCGCTGCCGTACTGGTAATAGCCGTGACGCTGAATCTGCAAATGGCCGCTGCGCCGCACGAAATCGGTCTGCAATCCGAACGTGATGTCCTTGCTGAAGCCGCCGAACAGCAGCACCGCGCACACGCCGACGACCATCGCGAGCAGCGTCGTGATCGAGCGCCGCCGGTTCCGCTGCAGGTTGCGCAGCGCCAACATGAACGTATGCATCAGCCTTGCGCCTCCTGCGCGATGCGGCGGCGCTCGACGATGCGCCCGTCGCGAATTTGCACGACGTCGTCGGCCGCCTCCAGCACTTGCGGATCGTGCGACGACACGATGAACGACACGCCGCTCTCGCGCTGCATCTCGCGCATCAGCGCGATGATCGCGCGGCCCGTGACGCTGTCGAGGTTCGCGGTCGGCTCGTCGGCGAGCACGAGCGACGGCCCCGCCGCGAGCGCGCGCGCGATCGCGACGCGCTGGCGCTGGCCGCCCGACAGCTGGCTCGGCCGATGCGCGCCCTTGCCGGCAAGCCCCACCGCATCGAGCAGATACGCGACGCGCCGCGCGCGCTCGCGCGCCGGCGTGCGCGCCATCAGCAGCGGATACTCGACGTTCTCGTACGCGGACAGCACGGGCAGCAGATTGAACGACTGGAACACGTGCCCGACCTCGCGCGCGCGAAAATCCGACAGCGCGTCGTCGCAGAGCGCCGCGGTGTCCTGGCCGGCCACAATGACGCTCCCCGCGTCCGGCCGGTCGATGCAGCCGATCATGTTGAGCAGCGTCGTCTTGCCGCTGCCGGACGGGCCGCTCAGCACGGTGAAGCGGTTCGCTTCGATGTCGACCGACACGCCGGCGAGCCCGGTCACCTTCACGCTGTCGAGCAGGTAGGTCTTGCTGACGTTCTCCACGCGGACGATCGCCATCACGCGTCTCCCGTGCGCGCACGCGCGGCCGCGGCCGGCGCCGGCGCCGCGGAGGCGACGGCCACGGGCCGCGCCTGCCGCGCCGCGACGCGCGAGTCGGGCAGCGCGCGAATCAGCCGCTTCAGTTGCAGCCGGTACGCGAAATGCTCGACTTCGATCACGTGCCGCTGCGTATCGCTGAAACGAATCCCGCCGTTCCAGTTCGAGCGGTCGCGGCCGATCATCCGGTCGAGGCGCGCGGCCTTGCGCGGCGCGGCATCGCGCGCGCGCAGATAGCGCGCGACGAGCTGCGCCTGATAGTCCATCAGCGGCCAGTTGCCGGTCGAGGTCTGGAACAGGCCGATGAAGAACAGGTTCGGGTGCGCGCGATCGAACATGTTCAGATACAGGCGCGGCTGCATCTTGTCCCACTGCAGATACGACTGGTCGAGAAACGGAAAGCTCAGCTGGAAGCCGGTTGCGTAGACGATCGCGTCGATCCGCTCCTCGCTGCCGTCCGAGAACGCGACGCGGTCCCCCTTGAGCTCGACGACGTCGGGCTTCGCGACGAGATCGCCGTGCCCGAGGTGGTAGAACAGCGTCGAATTGATGATGAAGTGCGCCTCGAACAGCTTGTGATCCGGCTTCGGCAGCCCGTAGTCTTCCGGCTGGCCGGCCGTCGTCAGGCGCAGCAGGCGCTCGCCGAAGAAGCGCCGCGCCCACAGCGGCATGCGCAGCTTCAGCGGCCATTCGGCCCAACGGTCGGCGGGAATCCCGAACAGGAATTTCGGCCAGTAGAAGTAACCGCGCCGCGTGCTGTGAAACACCGCACTCGCGTGATGGACCGCCTCGACCGCGATGTCGCAGCCCGAATTGCCCGCGCCCACCACGAGCACGCGCTTGCCCTTGAGCACGTCGGGCGTCTTGTACAACGCCGAATGCAGTTGCAGCCCGTCGAAGCGGCCCGGGTAGTCGGGCACCTGCGGCTTCGACAGATGGCCGTTGCAGACGAACACGCCCTTGTAATGCCGCACGTCGTGGCCGTCGAGCTCGACGCGCCACGCGCCGCCGTGCGCGAGCGGCGCGACTTCGAGCACGGTCCGGTTGAACTGCGCGTGCTCGTAGACGCCGAAGCGGCGCGCGTAATCGCGCAGGTACGCGAGCGCCTGATCGCCGCGCGCGTAGGTCGGGTAATCGGCGGGCATCGGGTAATCCGTGTATTCGGAGAACTCGCGCGAGCTGATCATGTGCACCGATTGGTAGATCGCGCTGCACGGCTTGCCGTAATACCAGGTGCCGCCGATGTCGTCCTCGCGCTCGATCAGGTCGAACGCGATGCCGTGCTCGCGCAGGTTCTTCGCGGTCGCGATGCCGGCCGCGCCGCCGCCGATGATGCAGTAGCGGTCGAGGCAGTCGCGGATCGGCGGCGTCGCCGGCGCGGCTCGCGCCGCGCCCGGTGCGGCGGGTTCCGTCGTCGTGTTCGTCGTCGTCATCGTTATCGTTCCTCCACTTGTACGCTCGCGCGTCACGCCGTCAACGGATCGGCGAGCGCGCCCGTTTCGGGCAGCGCGGCTTGTGCGGGCTCGCCGTCCACGCGCGCGTCGTCGATGCGCAGCAGCACGTAGCCGCGTGCATCGAGCACGGCGAAGCGGCCGGCCGCGTATTCGACGACGCCGTCGGCCGACGCCGCGGGCAGGCGCGCGAGCTTCGCGCCGCCGATCCGCCACACGGCCGGCGCGTCGGCCCGCGCGGCGCCCCATTCGGCGAGCAGCACGCGCAGCACATGCTCGACGTGATTGACGGGCAGGCGCAGCTCGAGCGGAAACGGCAGCGCCCACAAGCTGAGCACCGCGGCGGACGGCACGCGGCCGATCCGCACGATGCCGGCCGAGGCGTCGTCGGGCACGCTCCAGTCGCCGGCCGGCAGCAGCTCGCCGTTCCACGCGGCGTGCGGCGCACTCGTGAGCGGCGCGGGTTCGGGCGTCGTGTCCGGCGCGCGCGCGAACGCGGCGCCGATCTGCTCCGGCTGCGGCCGGTAGACGAGCGTCATGCTGAGCAGCTCGGCCTGCGTGCGCGCGTCGCTGCACCGCACGTCGACGCACCAGACGTCGCCGATCATGTAGCCGGCCGCCTCGCTCGCGAGCTCGACGGGCGCGCCGCCCGCCGGCACGTCCGGCAGCGCGTCGAGCCGCAGCACGACGTTCGTCATCTCGCTCAGCTCGCGCGGCTCGCCCGTCGGCGGCATCACCCAGTCGCCGACCGCGCACGCATGCTCGAGCACGAGCGACGCGGGCAGCACCGCGCGCCCGTTGAAGCGGAACGCGTGCGCGTACGGCGCGACCGCGGGATCGATCGCATAGCGGCTCTCGAAGCGCTTGAACGGCCGAAACCGCACCGGCTCGCCGACGTGGTGCCGGCGCGTGACGAGCTCGCCGATGTTCGGCAGCTCGCGGATCGGCACGAAGCCCTTGATCTGCATGGGCGTCGGCGCGCGGCCGACCGCGCCCATGAACATCACCTCGCCGCTGCCCGGCGCGGCCAGTTCGCGCAGCCAGTGCCGCACGCCCTCATCGACGTTCATCGGGCTCACATAGCGCTGCGTGACCGCGAAGTTCGTGATCATCCCGACGCCTTCCCACGTCGGCCAAACGAGCGTCTTCACGCCGCAGGCGGGCGAGAACGCGTGCCTGGCGGCCCATAGGCCCAGGCGCGCGAGCGCCTCGTTCGCGGCCGCGTAGTCGGTCTCGCCCGTCATCCCGCCCCAGCGCCCCGTCAGCGAGCCGACGTTGCAGAACTGCACGAGCCGAGGCCGCGCGCGAACCGCGTCGCACAGATTCGCGAAGCCCAGCACCTTCGTGCGCACCGTGTCCGCGAAATCCTCGGCACGCTTCTGGATCAGGCGCACCGGCCGGTCGACGCCCGCGTTGTGGATCACCATCCGCAGCGAATCGCCCAGCTCGTCGCACAGCGCGCGCACGGCCGCGCGGTCGGTCACGTCGCACACGCGGTAATGAACCGGCAGGCCGAGCGCGGCCATCTCGTCGAGCGCCGTCCTCAGCTCGCGCCGCCGCTTCAGGCGCTGCAGCGCCGCGCGGATCGCCTTCGGCGGATGCTCGGGCGTCGCCGCGCGCAACTGCTCGAGGCCATAGTGCTTGAAGCCTGGCTCGTCGAGCGCCATCCACGGCTCGCCGCCGTCGGGCGGCGTCTCGCGCCCGGTGACGATCACCGTGCAGCCATGACGCTCGGCGAGCGAGCGCGCGCACAACAGGCCGATGCCGCGCGCGCCGCCCGAGAACAGCACGGTGTCGCCCGCGCCGAGCGTGGTGCGCGCGTCGACGGCGTGCGGCGGCAGTTCGTTGCGCTTCGCGTGCAACGTGTAGCGCACGCCGCCGCGATAGCCGACTTCGAACAGCCCCCAGCGATAGAGCTCGTTGACGACGAGCCGATCGACGCGGCCCGTCTCGTCGGGCGCGATGTCGAGCACGCGCACGTTGCAGTTCGGCAGCTCCTGCGGCAGCGTCTTCGCGAGCCCGGCCCACAGGCCGCCGAGCGGCTGCGCGCCGGCGGTCTCGCCGTAGCCCATCTGCCCGTCCATCCACGTGAGCGCGACATAGAAGAGCCGCGATGTGTCGTCCTCCGCCGCCCAGTCGCCGTAGCATGCCTTGAGCAGCTCGACGGTGCGGCGCATCGGCGCCTCCCACGCGCCCGCGTCGTCGAGCGCGAACGGCGCCTCGAGCCCGAGATCGACGATGCCGTCGAGCGGCCCCGCCTCGTTGACGAACACCCGCGCCGCTTCCGCGTGATCGGCGCTCGCCGCGGGCGCGAACACCGACACTTTCGCGCAGGTTCGCGCGAGCGCCGCCGCGACCCGCTCGGCCGTGCCGCCGCGCCCGTTGACGAGCGCGATTCGCCTGCCGCTCAGCGCGGGCGACGGCTCGTCGGGCACCGGATCGACGGGCACGGGCCGCCATGTGAAGCGCCATGCGGGCACGCCGCGGGCGCTCGCGTCGGCGTCGACGGCCGGCGACGCCGGGGCGGGCGCCGCCGCGAGCGGCAGCGGCGCGGCCTCGGCCGGATCGCGCGGCGGGCAAGGCTCGCCCGCGGCGGCGGCGGCCGCGCCGCCTCGATGCGCGGCGTCGAGCGCGCCCGCCTCCACCGCGGCAAGCGCGGCGGCGCTCGCGCCCGGCTCGCGCGCCGCCGTCATCGGACACGCGGCGCCCGCCGTCGTCGCCGTATCGCCGAGCGGGCGCAGCGCGCGCGCGGACTCATGTTCGCGCACGCGCGCGAGATGGCTCTGCTGCCGCTCGCGCGGCTTCACGATCAGACGGATGCCGTGCACCGGCCGCAGCGAGATCGTCGCGCCGAGCTCGATCGGGTGGCCGGGCAGCGCGTTCAGATCGAAGTGCTGCGCGACCACCGCGACGAGCACGCGCATCTGCAGGAGCGCGGTCTGAAAGCCGATGCACTTGCGCATCCCGCCGCCGAACGGGAAATAGACGAAGCGGTGGCGCGCCGGCGCGTCGCTCGCGAAGTTCTCCGGGTCGAACGCGTCCGGATTGCGCCAGAACGCCGGATGGCGATGCGTGACGTACGGCGACATGAAGACCGACGAACGCGCCGGAATCCGGTAGCCGCCGATCTCGTCGTCCTCGACGAGATCGCGCGTGAAGCCCCAGATCGGCGGATAGACGCGCAACACCTCGTCGACGACCTGCGACAGATACGGCAATTGTTCGAAGTCCTGCACGGTGGGCGCACGGCCGCCGAGGCGCGCGTCGAGCTCGTCGCGCAACTGGCGCAGCACGGCCGGATGCTGCGCGAGCGCGTACAGCGCCCACGCGAGGCCCGCGCCCGTCGTCTCGTGCCCCGCGAGGAACACGGTCATCACTTCGTCGTGCACTTCCTGCTGCGTCATCGGCGCGCCGGTGTCCGGATCGCGCGCGTTCAGCAGCAGCGAGATCACGTCGCTCGGCTCGCAGCGCGCTTCGCGGTGATCGGCGATGATCTTCGCGACGATCGTGTCGATCGCGCGGCGCGCGTGCGCGATCCGGCGATTGAAGCGCGTCGGCGCCCAGCGCGGAATGAAGTCGTTCAGGTTGCCCTGCGGCATCATCGCCTCGATCCCGAAGCGCACCGCCGGCCCCGCTGCCTCCGCGTGCGACGACACGTCGGTGTTGAACACCATCAGCCCGAGCATCCTGAGGCTCAGGTGCATCATCTCTTCGACGACGTCGAGCGCCTTGCCGGGCGGCAGCGCGCTCCAGCGATACGCGAGCGCGAGCGCCGCGTCGCCGACGGCGGCCGTGTGCGCATCGACCTGCTTCTTGTGAAAGAGCGGCTGCACGACGCGCCGGTGGCGCCGCCAGAATTCGCCGTCGGTCGTCAGCAGGCCGTCGCCGAAGAACATCTTGAAGTTGTCGTAGAAACGCCCGCGCACGTAGTTGCGGTGGTTCTCCTGCAACACGTACTGAATGTGATCCGGATGCGCGAGCGCGTGCGTGACGAACGGGCCGAGCCGGTTGCGCGCGACGTCGCCGTATTGCTGATGCAGCCGCAGCAGCATCGTGATCGGATTGCGCTTGTATGCGGCGAGGTTGCCCATCACGAGGCCGCCGCGCGGCCCCGGCGCCTGGCGGTGCTTGCTCATGCCGTCTCCCGCTCGGTTGCGAGGCGCGCGGCGAGCGCGTCGACCTCGGCCTTCGTCGCGTATGCGCCCGTCGTACGGTGCACGTAGCCGATCACGACGCCCGACACGTCGCCCATCTCCATCAGCATCCGGCCGTCGGGGCGCACCGCCGCGAAGCGGTTGCCGCCGTGCGCGCCTTCGAGCGCGAACGCGCGCGGCGTCGCGTACAGGTCGATCCGGTCGTAGCGGCGCGCGAGCTCGCAGTCGTTGCCCCCCTCGTACAGATCGATCCGCCCGATCGACACCGGCGCGGCGAGCGGAATGTAGTCGTTCGCGACATAGTTCAGCACCGCGACGCGCGCGAGGCCGTCGAGCATGATGCTCGGGATCACGAAACGCGAGAACACCGGATCGTCGGCGGCGACGTTCAACTGGTAGCGCGCGGCCTTGCCCGTCGCGGTGACGCCCGTATCCGCGGTCGACACGAACATGCCCGTCAGCCGCACGGGCGCCGATTCGAAGTGGTACGGATCGGCAACCGGCGTGCGCGGCTCGTCGGGGCGCATCGGCCAGACGGGCGCGCTCGGGTGGCGCGGCGCGACGAGCGCCTTGATCTCGAAGTGCAGCTTGTCCTGGACGAGCACCTGCCCGTTCGGCGCGAGCACGTCGCCCGTGATGCGCACCTGCACGACGGCCGCCTCGCCCTCGCGGCCGACGACCTGCGCGTGGATGCGCTTCGTGCTCGGCCGCTGCGCATCGTACACGCGCAGGAAATGGCGGAACGCGGCGTCGCGAAAGCCGACCACGCGCAGCCCCGGCAGCAGCTTCATCGCCGCCTCGGCCGCGAGCTCGGGCACGAACGTGCCGGGCAGCGTCGCGAAGCGGTTCACGACGTGGTGCTGCAAATACGCATCGGTGCGCAGATCGAAGACGCGCTCGAACATCACGCTGTCGCTCGTGCGTCGCACTTCGCGGCCAAGATAGAAATCGTGGCTCGGCGGCGATGCGATGCGCGCGCGCGCGGGCGTTGGGGCCTGTCCGATGCGCGCGTTCGGGGCGATCTGCGGGGAGTGCGGCGAGTGCGGGGGCTGCGGCGTGGCCGACGCCTGCGCCGCTTGCCACGCCCGTGCTTGTGCTTGCGCGGCTTGCGGCGCTTGCATGGCCGGCGCCTGCGCGGCGTCGGGCGCATCGAAGAACG
Source organism: Burkholderia mallei ATCC 23344 (assembly GCF_000011705.1). NCBI lineage: Bacteria > Pseudomonadati > Pseudomonadota > Betaproteobacteria > Burkholderiales > Burkholderiaceae > Burkholderia > Burkholderia mallei. The sequence goes on from NC_006349.2 coordinate 2,287,823, forward strand.
TCGGCAGATGCGCCTCGATCGCGCGCCGCTCGGCCGCGCCCAGATGCACGGAGCTCGCCGCGCGCTCGGCCAGGTTGATCTCGCGCAGGAAGTGATGAATGCCCTCGTTGGTCCGCATGCTCGTGAAGAGCCCGCTCTTCTCGAGGAACGCGCGCGTGACGGGATTCGCGCCGAGCCCCACCGAGCGCCACAGCGTCCAGCCGATCGTGAACTCGTCGCGCGCGAGCGCCGCGCGATGGTATGCGGCCTGCGTGTTGAGGAAATCGTTGCCCGACGCGTAATCGGTCTCGCCCGCCTGCCCCGTGAGGCCGATGAACGAGCCGAAGTTGCACCATGCGCGCGGCTGCTCGGCGCCGAACGCGGCGCGCACGTTCCAGTAGCCGCGCACCTTGATGTCGCGCACCGCGACGAAATCGTCGAACGATTTCACGTTGACCGACGCGGAGCGGTTCAGGCCCGCCGCGTTGACGACGAGATCGATCGGCTGGCCGGCCGTGGCGATCCGCTCGACCGCCGCGCGCACGCTGGCCGCGTCGAGCACGTCGGCGCGCAGATAGAACACCTTGTTCGGCCCGCAGTACGACTTCATCACGTCGATGTTGCGGCGTGCGGCGCGCGCCTCGACCTGGCGCTCGAACGCCTTGATGATCGCGGGCAGCGGCAGGTTCGGATCGAGCGCCTTCTGCTCGCGGATGTAGTCGGGGCGACGGCGCGCGAACGCTTCGTCGCTGCCGGCGAACACCTCCGGGCCGTGCACGTCGAGCGCGCTGCTGCCGATCAGGTAGATCGTCGGCCGGAAGTGTTCGGCGAGCGCCTTCATCAGCTCGGCGGTGATCCCGCGCGCGCCGCCGAACGCGACGACGACCGAATCGGGCCCGAGCCGCGCGAGGCCGTCGGCAGGCAGCTCGCCCGCGTCGCGCGTCACGCGCGGCGTCAGGCGGCGCGTGCCGCACAGCGCGACGACGGGCAGCAGATGCTGTGCGCCGCTCTCGCGCTCGGCCCGCGCGACGCCGTGCCGGATGTCCGCGTCGTCCGTCAGCACCGCGAGCGAGCGCGCGTGCGGCAGCTCGATCGCGAGCGCCTTCACGAGGCCCGTGAACATGCCCGCATCGGGGTGCAGCACGTCGTCCTTCACCGCGTCGAGCAGCAGCGCGATGAACGAGCCCTGCTGCGCGACGCTGTCGTAGCACTGCTTGAGCGCGAGGAACGCGAGATCGTGCAGCTTCAGCCGCTCGGGCGACGGCGCCGACAGGCGCTGCGGCGCGAGCGCGCCCGCATGCAGCGACGTGAGCAGCCGCACGTGACGCGTGCCCGCCGGAATCAGCCCTTGCAACGCGGTTTCGCCGAGCGTATCGACGACGACGAGCCGCGCGCGCGAGAACGCGGCGGCGCGCGTCGACAGCACGAGCAGGTCGGCGGGCAGCATGCCGATGCCGTCGAGCAACTCGGGGGCGTCGGTGACGACGACGCTGCCCGCGGGCAGATACGCGATCGCGCCCGCGCCCGCGTGCCACGGCGTTTCCTGGAGGTCGATCCGATAGCGGGCGACGCCGAGCGGCTCGCCGTCGGCGGCAACGTCGGTCGCTTTCAGCGTGGCGGGGATCGGCACGCGCTTGTCGGCAACGGAGGCGGCGCGGGCGGCAGCGGCATGGGGCGCCTCTGTCGCCTCTGCCGCGATCGTCGCGGCGGGGGCCGGCCGGGCCGCCTGCACGGCCGTCGAGCACGGCGCGACAGGCGTCGGCGACGTGGCCGACGGCGCGGCGAGGACCGACGACGATGCGTAAAGGTGAGAAGAAACGGGAGCCGTTGCAGTCGTCGTTGCAGTCGTCGTTGCAGTCGTCGTTGCAGTCGTCGTTGCAGTCGTCGTTGCAGTCGTCGTTGCAGTCGTCGTTGCAGTCGTCGTTGCAGTCGTCGTTGCAGTCGTCGCAGTCGTCGCCGCAGTCGCCGCAGTCGTCGCCGAAGACGAAGACGAATCGCCGAACACGCGACGCGAGCGTACACCGCCATCGCCGCTCGCCGGCGGCGCATGGCGATCGATGCGCAAGCCGAAGCGCACCTGGTCGCGCGCATTGCCAAGCGCGACCGACACCGCGTCCGCGCCGCCGACGAGCGCGCGCAGCACCGCCAGCGCGCCGTCGGCGCCCGCGTACGTGAGCTCGTGGCCTTGCGCATCGCGCAACGCGGCCGGCGGCGCCGAGGCGGCGTCCGCGAACGCCCGATCGCTCTCGATCCAAGCGAGCGCCGGCAGCCCGGCTGCCTCGGCCTGCGCCTTCGTCGTCACCGCGAACAGCACGATCCCTTCGGCGAGCGGCTGGTCGAACGCGGGCTGCACTTCGTCGGCCGAATTGCCGTTGACGCCGCCGACGATCACCATGTCGAGCTCGCCGCTTCTCAGGAAGCGCGACGCGACTTCGAACGCGGCAAGCGTCGACGCATGCCCGGCGTCGACGGTCATGTTCATCCCGTGCAGATCGTGATAGTTCGCCACGCGCGCCGGAATCACGTTCGGCATCATGCCGGGGAACGCATTCTCGGTCGTCGGCGGCACCAGGCTTCTCGTCCTGTCGGCGGCGCGCGCGAGCGCGTCGTCGAGCGGCGCGCGCGCCGCGTCGTCGAAGCGCGCGCGCACGGCGGTCGCGATGTCGTCGATGTAGCAGCGGCTCGCATACAGCGCGGCGTTGCGCGTCGGTCCCATGTGGCCCATCACGACGCCGATCGCATTCGCATGCGCGCTCCAGTAATCGCGCAGTTGCTCGCGCATGTCGTGCGCGGCGTCGAGTACCATCAGCTGGCAGCGATCGAGCGCGCGCAGCACCGCGGGCGGCATGCGCACGCGATCGAAGCTCGGCAGCGGATACGCGCGGCCGAAGCTCGCACCGGGCGCCGGGCCCGCGCCGTTCAGCCATGCGGCGATGGCATCGCGGCCGTCGAGCGCCGGAAATTTCGCGGACCAGCCGACGATCGCGAGCGGCTCGCGGCTCACGCGCGCGGCGGGCTTCGACGCGCTCAGGTCAGGCCGATATTCGCCGACGATCAGATGGCCGTTCGTGCCGCCGAAGCCGAAGCCCGACACCGCGGCGACGCGCGCCGCATCGGCCTTGCGCGGCCAGTCCACCGCCTGAGTCGGAATCGTGAAGCCGCTCGATTCGATGCCGAATTCGCGCGGCGGCTCGGAGAAGCGATGCTGCGGCGGAATGCGCCCGTGCTCGAGCGCGAGCAGCACCTGGATCAGCGAGACGACGCCCGCCGCCCAACCGGTATGGCCGACGAGCGACTTGTTCGACGTCACGTACACCGGGCGATCGCCCTTGAGTTTCTCGCGCAGGCTCTGGAACTCGGCGAGGTCGCCCGCCGGGGTGCCGGTCGCGTGCGCGACCACCCAGTCGACCGCTTCCTTGCGCACGTCGGTCTGCCGGTACGCGCGCTCGATCGCGATGCTCTGGCCCGCCGAGTTCGGCGCGTAGATCGCCTTGCCCTTGCCGTCCGACGACGAACCGAACGCCTTCAGCACGCCGAGCACGCGGTCGCCGTCGGCGAGCGCGCGCTTCAGGCGCTTCAGGATCACGACGCCCGCGCCGTCGGCGAATAGCACGCCGTCGCACGCCTTGTCGAGCGGGCGCACTTCGCCGCTCTTCGAGAGCCCGTGCAGCTTCGAGAACAGGATCGAGCCGCGCGGCGCGAGCGCGAACGCGCCGCCGCACGCGACGACATCGTGCTGGCCGGCGAGCAGGCTCTTGATGCCGAGGTCGACCGAATAGAGCGACGACGAGCACGCGGTGTCGACCATCATGTATTCGGCGTCGTCGGGCAGCACGCCGCGCATCGCGTTCAAGCCGACGCGATGCGGGAAATATTCGGCCAGCTCGCCCGTGCCGCGCGCATAGCGCGCGCGCAGCACCGCGTCGATCTGCGCGATACGGCGTTCGCGCTCGTCGGGCGGCACGCCCGCTTCGTCGAGCGTCTCGCGCAGCCGCGCGCGCATCGCCGCGAGCACCATGCCTTCTTCCAGATGCTGACTGCCGTCCGCCGTGTAGCCGACGAGGAACGACGTGCGATCGCCCGCGCGCACGCGCACGCCGTCGAGCGCCTGGCGCAGCGAATGGCGCAACCACAGCGTCGTCAGCTCGTGCGGCGCGGTGCCCGCCTCGATTTCGGCGCGCAGCCGCGTCTCGGGCTCGAAATGCTCGATGAACACCGAACGCGATTGGTAGCTCTTGTCTTCCGCCGACGGATCGGGCGAATAGAACGATCGGTAATCCCAACGATCGGGCGGCACGTTGCCGAACAGCTCGGGGCCGTTCAGCAGTGCGCGCCAGAACGCCTGCGGGTCGCTCGCGCCGGGCAGCGCGACGCCCATGCCGACGACGGCGATTTCGTCGGTGTCGGTGTCGGTGTCGGTGTCGGTGTCGGCGTCGGTGTCGGCGTCGGTGTCGGCGTCGGTGTCGGCGTCGGTGTCGGCGTCGGTGTCGGCGTCGGTGTCGGCGTCGGTGTCGGCGTCGGTGTCGGCGTCGGTGTCGGCGTCGGACGTCGACGCCGGCGCGCCGATTGCGGCGAGACGCGTTGCAACCGCGTCGGAAGGCATCGGCGCAGGCGCGCCGTGCGACGCGGCTGCGCCGGCATCGGCGGGCACACGCGCAGCCGACGCCGGCGCCGTACCGGACGAGCGCGATGCGGACGCGATTTCCGCCGTCGTCGTCACCGCCGGAACACGAGCCGGTGCCGCATCCTCCGCCGCCTGAGAAGCAACCGCGCGCGCCGCGTGGACTACCGCTGCCGGCGCGCGCGCCGCGCCGGCAGCGCCCGACGCGGCGCGCAAGTGCCCGCTCGCCGCCTGCGTCACCGTGCCCATCACCGCCACGCCCGCGCCGGCGCCGCTACCGGCCCCCGCCGCGAACGCATCCGGGCCCGCATCGCGCGAGGCGGCCAATGGCGCGGCCGAAGCCGCGCCCGCGCTCGCCCGGCTCGGAAACGCCGCGAGCCCCGCCAGCGTATCCGGCGTATCCGGCAGCAACGCGCCGTCGCCGCCTGCCGTCTGCCGCGCGCCGCGCCATTCGCGCCGCGGCGAAAGCGCCTCGCTGCACAGCGAGAGCCCGCCGTCCGCGACGATCACCTGCCCCGTGATCCAGCGCGCCGCGTCGGATGCGAGAAACAGCACGACGTCCGCGAGATCCTCGGGGGTCGCGAGGCGGCCGAGCGGCGTCGCCGCGATGCTCGAACGCTTGGTGTTCTCGGGATCGGGAAACTGCGCGGCCACGTCACCGTCGATCAGCGTCGACGACGCGCCGTTCACGCGAATGCCGAGGCTCGCGTATTCGACGGCCAAATAGCGCGTGAGCGATTCGAGCGCGGCTTTCGCGGTGCCGACGACGAGATAGTTCGCCGGCACGAGCGTCGCGCCCACCGACGACACGTTGACGATCGCGCCGCCGCCCGCGCGCGCCATCAGCCGCGCCGCGCGGCGCGCGCACCAGAACGCGCCCTTCAGGTTCGTGTCGAGCGCGCGGTCGAAGTGCGCGGCCTCGATGTCGTCCACCGGCAGCAACGCGCCCGAGGCCGCGTTGTTCACGAGAATGTCGATCTTGCCGTACTTCGCTTCGATTTCGTCGAACATTCGCTCGACCTGAGCCGGCTGCGCAACCGACGCGCGCACGACGTCGACCGTCGCGCCGAGCGCGCGCAACTCGGCCGCGGTCTGCTTCGACGCGTCGAGCGAATGAAAGAAATTGATGATGACGTGCGCGCCTTCTTCGGCAAAGCGGCGGCAAATCGCCTTGCCGACATTCTTTGCCCCGCCCGTCACCAGCACACGCTTCCCCAACAAATAGGAATTCGACATAAATCGCAGTGGTCAGGATTACCAAACATTCGGACGAGACTCTCCGTCTGATCCGGCCCTCTCCTCTCGTTATTCTCGTGGCGCGCGATGCGTGTGCGGCGCTTCAGCTCGTGACGAGCGCCGCCTCGCCTTGATGCTCGTAGACGAAGTCGACGATCTGGCCCATCGCCTTGAAATCGCCGGCGCGGAAGTTCGCCGGCAGCGGCGGCAGTCCGTAGCGGGCGCTGATCCGCTGGATGATTTCCGTCTGCTTGACCGAATCGATGCCGAGCTCCGCTTCGAGCTCCACCGTCTCGGTGAACACCTCGACCGGGTATTCCATCGCCTCCGCATAGATCGCGACGAGCTCGACGAACAGCCGATCGCGCGGCACGCGGGCGGACGCGGCGGGCACGGCCGCTGCTTGCGCGACGGGCGCAGCGGGCGCGACGGCAAGGGGAGCAGCGGGCGCGGCGGCGGCGACAATGGGAGCGGCCACCGGCGCGGCCGCCGACGAAACGCCCGCCGCGAGCTTTGGCGCGTAATCGGCGGCGCCGGCCGTCAAGCCGCCCGCGAAGCCCGCCGCCACGCCGTGATCGGCGACGATTTGCGGCGCGGGCGTCGCCTGCAGCCCGCGCGCGTCGAAGAAGCGCTTGAGCTCGCCCTTGATCTTGTCGACGATCCCCGGACCGCTGTTGCGCCAGAACTCATCGAAATCGAGTTGCAGATTGCTTGCGCGAATGTCGTCGTTCATGACACTACCCCCATTGAAATATGCGAGAACGTTCTCCAGGCCGGCGAGTTCGCCTCCCGCGCTCGACGCGCCCGGAAAGGTCTTGACGGCGCCGGGCCCCAGCGCGCGCACCGAGATCCTGCTGAGCGCGTTCAGCGCCCCGCACTCGACGAACGCGCCGATGCCGGCGGCTTTCAGTCTTGCGACCCCATCTCCGAACCTGACCGGTAGCACGAGATGGCGCGCGAGACACGCGCCGAGGTCGTCGGCCGCCGTGTAATAGCGATTCAATATCGGCGAATAAACCGGATATTCGAGCGCTTTATTTTTATAAGCCTTCAGACGCCGCCCAAATTCGATTCGCGCATTTTCCAGGTCTTCATGATGGAATGCGTAAGGCGAATTCAATACTTGCGCGGAGATATTGTTTCGGGCGCAATAGGCGCGGAATTCGTCGACGTATTCGCACGCGCCGGACACCACGGTCTGCGACACATGATTCTCGACCGCGATCCGCACGCGCCCCGCGCGCGCGTCGGGCGCGCCGCGAAAGCATGCGGCCAGATGCGCGCGCACCGCATCGGGCGACGCGCCGACGGCCGCCATCCGGCCGTCGGCGGGCGCGGCCGCGTGCAACGCGTCGATCCGGTCGCAGACGATTTCGGCGCCCGTTTCGATCGAGAACGCGCCGGCGCACGTGAGCGCGGCGATTTCGCCGAAACTGTGGCCGACGAGCACGTCGGGCCGCACGCCGCGCGCGCGCAGCGCCTCGAAATACGAGACGGACGTCGCGTAGATCGCGAGTTGCAGCAGGTCCGGCGCGTGCTGAAGCAGATCCTCGGCGCCGATGTGCCCGTCCCACACGGTCGCGAGCAACGGGCGGCGCAGCCGCCGCACCGAGACGGCGTCGATCGCCTGCATGGCCCGCTGCACCACGGGATACGCGCCGCTCAATGCCCGCGTCGCGCCCGCATAGAATGCGCCTTGCCCGGGAAACAGAAATGCCACTTGCGCCATGAGATTGCCTTTGCCCACCACCAATGCCGAACGGCCCGATGTCGATCGGTCGAGTGTCCCCCCCAGCCTCCTGGTGAATATTTATTCGATTACGCATCGCGGCGGCGATATGCAATCCATAAATCCATTAATGCATTGGCGTAAAGTAACATACGCGCTTACACACCTATGTTCGCCAAACTACACATCTTCTTGCGCATTTACGCATCGAATATGCATGACATCGCGCGGCGCCGGCTCGAAGCAAAAGTCAAAGTCGCGACACTATTTGTTAAATATCTTGAATTACCCGACTAAAAATCGATATTCGCGCGCGGCACTCCGGATTGGCGTGCCGTCGCGAACGAATCGGCGCATCGCGCGGCCTCGGTGCGCCGATTTCCATGCATCGCCCGCGGCGGCACGCCTTCCCCGTCGCCGTCGCGACAAAGACATATCGCCCGGGCTTCCGCGCGCGCGTTTTCGCCCCGTCGCGCTCTGCGTCGCCCTCTCATTCCCACCCCATTTCGCAACAATCCGGCTGGATTCACGCGTATCGGAACCCAGCCGACTCCGAAACCCGCGCGCCGGTATACTTGGACACTTTGCCTTTTCGCAGCCCCCAACCCGCCGCCTCATGCTGACTTCCGTCCTCGTCCGACTCGTCGCCTGGTCGGTGCGGCGCCCGATCTGGGTCGTCGTGCTGTCGCTCGTCATCGCCGCGCTCAGCAGCGTCTACGTCGCGCACCATTTCAAGATCAACACCGACATCAGCAAGCTCGTCGAGAACGACCCGAAATGGGCGGCGCTCGGCCGCGCGATCGACGACGCGTTCCCGCAGCGCAACCAGACGATCCTCGCCGTCGTCGAGGCGCCCGCGCCCGAATTCGCCGGCGCCGCCGCCGACGCGCTCGCCGAGGGCTTGCGCCGCGAGACCGAGGCGGGCCGCATCGGCCAGGTGTCGGAGCCCGCGGGCGGCCCGCTCTTCGAGCACGACGGGCTGCTGTTCCTGCCCGAGCAGGACGTCGCGACGACGACCGCGCAGCTCGCGAGCGCGCGGCCGCTCATCAACGTGCTTGCGAAAGACCCGAGCATCGCGGGCCTCGCGACGACGCTGTCGACGACGCTCGGCGTGCCGTTGCAATCGGGGCAGGTCAAGCTCTCGGGCATGGCGAAGCTGCTCTCGCGCAGCGCGGCCACCGTCGACGACGTGCTCGCCGGCAAGCCGGCCGCGTTCTCGTGGCGCGCGCTCGTCGATGCCGACGCGGCCCGCGAGCCCGCGCGCGCGTTCGTCACCGTGCAGCCCGTCGTCAACTACGGCGCGCTGAAGGCGGGCGAGCAGGCTTCGCGCACGATCCGCGCGACCGCGCAGGCGCTCAAGCTCGACGAGCGCTTCGGCGCCGCCGTGCGGCTCACGGGCGAGCAGCCGCTCGCCGACGAGGAATTCGCGTCGGTCCAGGACGGCGCGCTCGTCAACGGCATCGCGACGCTCGCGATCGTGCTCGTGATCCTGTGGATCGCGCTGCGCTCGAAGCGGATGATCGCGTCCGTGTTCGTCACGCTGTTCGTCGGCCTGGTCGTCACGGCCGCGCTCGGGCTGATGATGGTCGGCTCGCTGAACATGATCTCGGTCGCGTTCATGGTGCTGTTCGTCGGCCTCGGTGTCGATTTCGCGATCCAGTACGGCGTCAAGTATCGCGAGGAGCGGCACCGCGATCCGAATCTCGACCACGCGCTCGTCGGCGCCGCGCACGCGATGGGCATGCCGCTCACGCTCGCGACGGCGGCCGTCGCCGCGAGCTTCTTCTCGTTTCTGCCGACCGCGTACCGCGGCGTATCGGAGCTCGGCCTGATCGCGGGCGTCGGGATGTTCGTCGCGCTCTTCACGACGCTCACGCTGCTGCCCGCGCTGCTCAAGCTGCTCGCACCGCCCGGCGAGCGCAAGCCGCCCGGCTTTCCCCGCCTCGCGCCGGTCGACGACTATCTCGACCATCATCGCAAGCCGATCCTGATCGGCACGCTCGCCGTCGTGATCGGCGCGCTGCCGCTCCTCGCGCATCTGCGTTTCGATTTCAATCCGCTGCATCTGAAGGATCCGCGCAGCGAATCGATGGCGACGCTGCTCGCGCTGAAGGATTCGCCGGAGGCGTCGGTCAACGACGTGTCGCTGCTCGCGCCGTCGCTCGCGGCCGCGAACGCCGCCGCGCAGCGCCTCGGCGCGCTGCCCGAAGTCGGCCGCACGACGACGCTGTCGACCTTCATTCCCGACGCGCAGCCGCAAAAGCTCGCGACGATCGCGGCCGCCGCGCGCGGGCTGCTGCCGGCGCTCACGCAGCCGGCCGCCGCGCCCGTGCCCGACGCGCAGCGCGTGGCGGCGCTCAAGCGCGCGTCGAACCTGCTCGAATACGCATCCGAGGACTATCCGGGGCCGGGCGCGGCGGCGGCCAAGCATCTGTCGGAATCGCTCGCGAAGCTCGCCGCCGCCGATGCGGCGACGCGCGAGCGCGCGGAGCACGCGTTCTCCGTGCCGCTGAAGATCGCGCTGAACCAGCTCGCGATGCTGCTGCAGCCGTCGGAGATCACGCGCGAGAACCTGCCGCCGCAGATCGTGCGCGACTGGATCGCGCCGGACGGCCGCGCGCTCGTGCAGATCTCGCCGAAGGTGGTCAAGGGCGCCGATCCGGGCGACGACGCGATGCTGCGCCGCTTCGCGAAGGCCGTGAAAGCGGCCGATCCGGGCGCGATCGGCGGGCCGATCTCGATCCTGCATTCGGCGGACACGATCATCCGCGCGTTCCTGCAGGCGGCCGCGCTGTCCGTCGTGTCGATCACGGTGCTGCTGTGGATCACGCTGCGCCGCTTCGGCGACGTGCTGCGCACGCTCGTGCCGCTCCTCGTGTCGGGCGTCGTGACGCTCGAGCTGTGCGTGCTGCTCGGGATGCCGCTCAATTTCGCGAACATCATCGCGCTGCCGCTGATGCTCGGCGTGGGCGTCGCGTTCAAGGTGTATTTCGTGATGGCGTGGCGCGCGGGCCAGACGGGCCTGCTGCAGTCGAGCCTCACGCACGCGGTGCTGTTCAGCGCCGCGACGACGGCCACCGCGTTCGGCAGCCTGTGGCTGTCGCATCATCCGGGCACGGCAAGCATGGGGCGGCTGCTCGCGCTCGCGCTGTCGTGCACGCTGATCGGCGCCGTCGTGTTCCAGCCCGTGCTGATGGGCAAGCCGCGCACGAAGCGCGTGACGAATCAATCGCAAGGAATCGATGAATAAGATGCGAACCACCGCGTCGGCGCTCGCCGTCTGCCTGCTTGCGAGCGGCTGCGCGACCGGCCCCAACCGGCACCCGGGCGATCCGCTCGAGCCGATGAACCGCGCCGTTTTCCAGTTCAACGACGCGGTCGACTCCGCGATCGCCGTGCCGATCGCGAAGGGCTATCAAAAAGTAACGCCCACGCCGCTGCGCACGGCGATCAGCAATTTCTTCTCGAATCTCGGCGATCTCGGCAACATCGCGAACAACCTGCTGCAGCTCCGGATCACCGATGCGACACAGGACGTGATGCGCGTCGCGATGAACTCGGTGTTCGGCGTCGCCGGGCTGATCGATGTCGCGTCTCTCGCCGGGCTGCCGAAGCACCACCAGGACTTCGGCCTCACGCTCGCGCGCTGGGGCGTGCCGGCCGGCCCGTATCTGGTGCTGCCGGTCTTCGGGCCGAGCTCGATTCGCGACGGTGTCGGCCGCGCGGTCGACGTCCGCTTCAATCTGCTGAATTACATCGAGCCTGCCGCGCGCAATCCGATGTACATCGCGCAGTTCATCAGCGCGCGCTCGGATCTGCTCGGGGCGACCGATCTGCTGCAGCAGGCGGCGCTCGACAAGTACTCGTTCGTGCGCGACGCATACGTGCAGCAGCGCCGCTCGCTCACGTATCACAGCAGAAGCGACGACGAATCGCTGCCGCACTACGACGAGCCCGGCGGCGAGCCGGCGGGCGGCCCGGGCGGCGGCGCGCCGGGCGGCTTGCCGCAATACGAGGATCCGGGCGAGGGCGCGGGCGGCATGCCGCCGGGCGGCGCGCGCGAGCCCGCCGGCCTGCCGCAGTATCAGGACCCGGGCGACGAAGCGGCGGCGCCGGCAGCGGCATCCGCCGCTTCATCCGCTTCATCCGCGTCGTCCGCGTCGCCGGCGTCGCCGGCGTCGTCAGTCGCGCCGGCTTCCGCGCCGGCCGCACAGTCTCCGTCGTCGCCGAACTGACTGCTGCCCACTCATCGACACGGCGGCCGTTTCGCATCCGAAACGGCCGCCGTCGCGCTTTCCGGGCAGCGCGCGCGTCGCGCGACGCCGGCCGTGCTCCGCCCGCCCGCCGCGCATCCGGAGAAATCGCCGCGCCGCCCGAACGGCCGGACAGCGCCGCTCGGCCGCCGCATAATCCGCACGATCCGCGCCCGACACCCGCATTGCGCACATCGGCGCGGCTTCGCCCTCCCGCCGCTCACTCCGCGAACGGCAATGCCGTCTGCCCGTCGGCGCGCATGTCGAACACGTTCAGCGTCATCGCGACGAGCGCGTAATAGCCGAGCAGCGCGACGAGATTCACCACCACCCGATGCCCGAAACGCGCAACGGCCGCGTCGTACGTCGCGTCCGACACGCGCTTCGTCTCGTACAGCTCGGTGGCGAAACGGAAGATCAGCGCGTCGTCGGCGTCGTCGAACGACGGCGCGGCGCCGGTCCGGATCGCTTCGGCGGCGGCCGCGGGCACACCCGCCTCGAGCGCGATCGGGTGATGGATGTGCCATTCCGCCTGCGAGCGCCAGCGCGCCGCCGTCACGAGGATCGCGAGCTCCGACAGCCGCGGCGGCAGCCCCGTCCGATACCGGCAGAACGCGCCGAGCCGCTGCGCATGCTGCGCGAGCGCCGGGCTCTCGATCCAGCCGAGAAACGGCCCGTTCAGGTTGCCGCGCGGCCCGCTCAGGATCTCGTCGAGCACGGCCTTCTGTTCGTCGGTCGCGGTGTCGCGATTGAATTCAGGAAGCCTCATCTTCGTTTTCCTCATGTCGGTTCGACGAAACAAGGTTGGTGCGTCAGCGCAACGCCGCCGCGCCGATCGACGCGAGTGCCGCGTCGATCGCGTCGCCGAGCCGCTCGACGATCGTGTCGATCTGCGGCGCGGTGCAGATGAACGGCGGCGCGAGCAGGACATGATCGCCGAGATGGCCGTCGACGGTGCCGCCCATCGGATACACCATCAGCCCGCGCTGCATCGCCTCGCGCTTGACGAGCGCATTGAGCTTCAGCCGCGGATCGAACGGCGCCTTCGTGTCGCGATCGCGCACGAGCTCGACGCCGACGAAGAGCCCGCGGCCGCGCACGTCGCCGATGTGCGGCTGCTCGGCCGAGCGCGCGGCGAGCGATGCGCGCAATTGCTCGCCGCGCGCCTTCACGTTCTCGAGCAGCCGCTCCTCGTCGATCACGCGCTGCACCTCGAGCGCGGCCGCGCACGCGCTCGCGTGGCCGACGTACGTGTGGCCGTGCTGAAAGAAGCCCGAGCCGTCGACGATCGTCCGGTAGATCGCATCGCTCACGAGCGTCGCGCCGATCGGCTGATAGCCGGCGCCGAGCCCCTTCGCGATCGTCAGGAGATCGGGCGCGACGCCGTCTTCCTCGCACGCGAACAGATAGCCGGTGCGGCCCATCCCCGACATGATCTCGTCGAGAATCAGCAGCACGCCGTACTTGTCGCACACCGCGCGGATCTTGCGGAAATACTCGCGCACGGGCGGCACCGCGCCCGCCGTCGCGCCGACGACCGTCTCCGCGACAAATGCCGCAACCGTATCCGGCCCGAGCGCGAGAATCCGGCTTTCGAGCTCGTCGGCCAGGCGCTGCGCGAACGCTTCTTCGGTTTCGTCCGCGCGCTGCTCGCGGTACGCGTAGCACGGGCTCACGTGGTGCGCTTCGATCAGAAGCGGCACGAACGGTTCGCGCCGCCATGCATTGCCGCCGATCGCGAGCGCGCCGAGCGTGTTGCCGTGATAGCTCTGCCGGCGCGCGATGAAATGCCGGCGCGCGGGCTCGCCCTTCTCGACGAAATACTGGCGCGCGAGCTTCAGCGCGGCCTCGATCGCCTCCGATCCGCCCGACACGAAGTACACGTGCTCGAGCCCCGCGGGCGCGGCGGCAACGAGCCGGTCCGCGAGCGCCTCGGCCGGCTGCGTCGTGAAGAACGACGTGTGCGCGTACGGCAGTTGCTGCGCCTGCCGCTTGATCGCGTCGATCACGCGCTGATTGCTGTGCCCGAGGCACGACACCGCGGCGCCGCCGCACGCATCGATGTAGCGCTTGCCGGTCGAATCGACGATCTCGATGCCGTCGCCCGCAACCGCGATCGGCAGGCTCGCGCGCGGCGCGCGGTGAAATACGGTGGTCATGCGTGTCCTCGTTCGTGTCGATGCACCGGCGGACGCTGCGCGTCCCGCGGCACGAATTGCTGAAAGCGTACCCGGCCCCGCTCGCGCACCTCGAACGCAACGCCGTCGTCGCCGATCGAAAACAGCGCGGTCGCGAGCGTGTTCTCGTCGTCCGGATCATCCGGATCGTCGCGATAGATCGGCAGGCCGCCGCCCGCACGATCGGCGAGCACGCACCACAGCGCGGACGCGTCGGCCGCGCCGCGAAGCGGCGGCAGCAGTTGCGCGAGCCGCGCCTGCCGATCGGCCGACGACGCGGTGACGATCTGCGCCTCGGCGTCGCCGCCCGGATGAATCAGATGGTTCGCATGGCCGTACACGCCTTCGACGGCGAGCACCGACGTGCGCGCGACGCTCGCCTCGACGCTGACGATGCGCGCGTCGCCCGCGCAGCCGAGCATGTGATGGAAGCCGCTCGCGTGCGGCGTATCGCGCAGCACGCGCAGCGCGTCGTCGAGCGACGCCGCGTCGAGCACCGCGCGCGCGGCGATCATCCGCGGCACGCCCGCCGCGGGCCGCCGAATGCGCACGTTGTTGATCGTCTGCACGAGCCCCGCGCGGCTCGCCGCGAACGTATGGCCCGGCAGCGAGCCCGGATAGTAGAAGCCGACGAAGCCCGGCTTGCCGTCCGGCCGCACGTCAACGAGCATGCACTTGCCGCGCAGATGCGGATCGCCGTCCTCGTTGTGCGCGATCATCCGCTCGCGCGGCGTGCACGCGGCGAGCGTCGTGCAGCCGTCCGGCGCGTTGTGGATCAGCTCGCCGCGGCAGTTCCAGACGAACACGTCCTGCGCGTGCCAGCCGAGGCCGGCCGCGATTCCGTCGAGCTCCGCGACGAGCGCCGGAAACGCCGCCTCGGCCGCGCGGCGCAGCTCGGCAACGAACGGGTGACCGCGCCAGCGCGCAACCGCGCGCCACGCGCCGCTCTGCGCGATGTACGCATCCATCGCCGGCCGCGCGAGCTCGCCGAGCTGCCGGCCGATGTCATGCGGCGAACCCGTCACGACGACGGGCGTGAGAAACTTCATCGGTTGTCCTGATCACGAAACGTGTTTGAGAAAATCCTTCAGGCGCGGCGTCGGCGGATGATCGATCAGCGTCTTCGGATCGCCGTCCTCGGCGATGCCGCCCTGATCCATGAACAGCAGGCGCGTGCCGACCTGCTTCGCGAAGCCGATCTCGTGCGTGACGACGATCATCGTCATCCCCTCGTTCGCGAGATCGCGCATCACTTTCAGCACCTCGTGGCGCAACTCGGGATCGAGCGCCGAGGTCGGCTCGTCGAACAGCATCAGCTTCGGCCGGATCGCGAGCGCGCGCGCGATCGCGACGCGCTGCTGCTGGCCGCCCGAGAGCTCGGACGGATAGTGGTTCGCGCGCGCCTCGAGGCCGACTTTCGCGAGCAGCGCCATCGCCTGATCGCGCGCCTGCGCACGCGATGCGCCGCGCACCTGGATCGGCCCGAACATCACGTTCTCGAGCGCGGTCATCTGCGGAAACAGGTTGAACTGCTGGAACACCATGCCGGCTTCGAGCCGGATGCCGTGAATCACCGCGGCCTTGCCCTTCACGCTCTGCCCGTCGACGAGCAGATCGCCGCCCGTGATCTTCTCGAGCGCGTTGATGCAGCGAAGCATCGTCGACTTGCCCGAGCCCGACGGCCCGACCACCACCACCACCTCGCCCGCGTCGATGCGCAGGTCGATGTCCTTCAGCACCGGCACGTGACCGAAGCTCTTCGACACGTTGCGGAATTCGACCATGCTCATAAGATGCGCATCCTTTTCTCGACGAAGCGAAGCGTGAGCGTCATCACGCCGGTGAGCACGAGATAGATCGCGGCGACGGCGGTCCAGATCTCGACCGCCTGGAAATTGCCGGCGATGATCTCCTGGCCCTTGCGCGTGAGCTCGCCGACGCCGATCACGATGAACAGCGACGTGTCCTTCAGGCTGACGATGCACTGGTTGCCGAGCGGCGCAATGAGCCGCCGGAACGCGAGCGGCCCGACGATCTTCACGAGCACGCGCGGCATCGACAGCCCCATCGCGAGCCCGGCTTCCGTCAATCCCTTGGGAATCGACAGCAGCGCGCCGCGCACGACCTCGGCGAGATACGCGCCGGAGTTCAGCGTGATCGCGACGACCGCCGCGCTCAGGCCGTCGATGCGGACGTGCGCGAGCAGCGGCAGCGCGAAATAGAGAAACATCACCTGCACGACGATCGGCGTGCCGCGGATCAGCTCGATGTAGACCTGAGCGAGCACGTTCAGCACGGCAGGGCCGTACGCGCGAAACATGCCCGCGATCATGCCGACGAGAAAACCGCCCGCCAGCCCGAAGAATGCGATGAAAACGGTGAGCCGCACGCCGTCCATCAAGTCCGGCAGCGCCGCCCATATCGCTGACCAATCGAATTGCACATTCAGCTCCCGATGGCGTTCCGATCGGCGCGGCATCGCGTGCCGCGCCACCCCGATGCGTCGCTCAAGACTTCGGCGGCTCGGAGCCGAACCACTTCTTGTAGATCTTCGCGTAGCGGCCGTCGGCCTTCATCCTCGCGAGCTCCGCGTTGACCTTCGCGACGAGCGGGCTGCCCTTCGGGAAGCCGATGCCGTACTTGTCGCCGCTCACCGGCGCGCCCGCCACCTTCACGCGCCCCTTGCCCTCGTTGTTCACGAAGAACAGCACGTTCGGCGTGTCGTGCATCGCGGCGTCGACGCGGCCCGCCTCCAGCGCGAGATACGCCTGGTCGATGTTCGGGAACTGGCGGATCTCCTTCGGCTTCAGATGCGCCTTGATCCAGTCGATCGTCGCGGTGCCTGTCTTCGCGGCGATCACCTTGCCGTTCAGATCGTCGATCGACTTGATCGTCGTGTTGTTCGCCTGGACCATCGCGGCGAGGCCGCTGTCGTAATATGGATCGGAGAAATCGATCGCCTTCCTGCGCTCCTCCTTGATCGTCATCCCGGACAGCGCGACATCGATGTTCTGCGTCTGCTGCGCCGGAATCAGGCCGGCGAAATCCATCGGCTGGATCTTGTAGGTCCAGCCGGCGCCCTTCGCGATCTCGGCCCACAGATCGAGGTCGAAGCCGACGTACTTGTCGCCCTGCTTGAACTCGAACGGCATGAACGAAGTATCGGTGCCGACGACGAGCTCCTTCGCGTGCGCGCCCGCGGCGCTCGCGCCGACGAGCGCGAGCGCGACGATTGTCTTGATGAACGAACGGCGTCCCATGATTTCTCTTCTCCGCAGTGAATGGCGATACCCCGCCCGGGCGGGGATTGGCGACGAACACCGGCCACATCGCAACACGCGATGCGGCGATTTTAATTTGTGCAACATGTGTTGTCACGACGGATGCTAAGCCGCCAAAAAAGAAAGCAATAGGAATTCGCGTCGCGAAAAACCCCTAGCGGGCGGCGCGGCGAAACAGAGGGAAGAAGGGGGAAAACGGTCGCGCCCGCCGATCACCGCGGCGGCGGCAGGGCTGAAACTTGATCGAGGGTCGAAGCGCAAATGCGGCGAGCCGGCCGTCCTGCGATCGCTTCGAATGACGAAGCGATTGGCACGACGCGGTGCGGTCGCGGCCGCAACCGAAAGCGATCGCCGTGCGCTCCCGTGCCGGCACCGGCGCCGGCGAAATAGGGCCGCCGATACCGATCGCGAAGCGCCCGCCCGCGTTCAGCCGATTCGCCACGCCCCCGCGCGCTCGAACGCCTGCCGCGCCTGCACGAGCGTCGCGCGGGCGGCGCGCGCGTCGCCCGCGACTTGCAGCAGTGCGCCGAGCTGCGACGGCTGCTTCGCGAGCTCGCGCAGGATCGGCAGGATCGCGGTGCTGCCGTCGTCGCGCAGGCCCGCCGTCGCGGCCTTCGGCAGCGTGCGCCACGCCGGATCGACGATCGCGCGGCACACCGCGAACGGCACGCCGCGCGCCGCCGCGAACGCGCCGGCGATATGCGATTCCATGTCGACCGCGAGCGCGCCCTTCGCCCGATGCAACGCGTCCTTCTCGTGCGCGCCGGTGACCGGCACGCCAACCGCCGCAACCTTGCCGCGCCGCGCGCGCGACGCGGCCGGCGTGCCGGCGAGCGCGGCGACGATGCGCGCGCTCCATCCGGCATCGGTGTCGAGCACGCCGAACGACCCGTCGACGGAATCGGCGACGATCAACGCGCCCGGCGCGAGATCGGGCGCGAGCCCGCCCGCCGTGCCGAAGCTGACGATGCCCGCGCAGCCGTGCGCGCGGGCCGCCTCGGCAAGCGCGCGCTCGAGCCGGTCCACGCGCGCCGCGTAGACCGCCTCGACGCCCGCGCCGCGCGCGATCCGCGCCTCGAACGCCATGCCGGCGACGGCGATCACGGGTGCGGCCGGACGGCCGGAACCAGCCATCGGCCGTTACATCCCGACCGTCACGCGCATCGCGTTCGCGCGCTTCAGGTTGCGATAGCGGGCGAGCGCCCACAGCGGGAAGAACTTGCGGTAGCCGTGGTAGCGCAGATAGAACACGCGCGGGAAGCCCGTCGCGGTGAAGCGCGTCTCGTCCCACAGGCCGTGCTCGCGCTGCGTGCCGAGCAGGTAATCGACGCCGCGCGCGACGGCGGGATTGTCGACTTCGCCCGCCGCCATCAGGCCGAGCAGCGCCCACGCGGTCTGCGACGACGTGCTCGGCGCGCGCTCGTAGCCGCGGTAGTCGAGCTTGTAGCTGTCGCCGTCCTCGCCCCAGCCGCCGTCGGCGTTCTGGATCGACAGCAGCCATTGCGCGGCGCGCTTCACGCGCGGATCGTCGTGGCCGAGGCCCGCCGCGTTCAGCGAGCACAGCGCGGTCCACGTGCCGTAGATGTAGTTCATCCCCCAGCGGCCGTACCAGCTGCCGTCCGGCTCCTGCTCCTTGAGCATGTAGTCGAGCGCGCGGCGCGCGGGCTCGCTCGACGCGCTCGTCTCGCCGAACTGCGCGAGCATCGACAGGCAGCGGCCCGACACGTCGGCCGTCGGCGGATCGAGCAGCGCGCCGTGATCGGAGAACGGAATGTTGTTCAGGTAGTACTGCGTGTTTTCCGGCTCGAACGCGCCCCAGCCGCCGTCGCTGCTCTGCATGCCGACAACCCACTCGCGCGCGCGCGCGATCGACTCGCGATACGCGTCGGTCCGGTCGAGCTTCGCGACGCGGTCCATCGCCATCGCGACGACCGCCGTGTCGTCGACGTCCGGATAGTGCGCATTCGCGTACTGGAACGCCCAGCCGCCGGGGCGCACGTGCGGACGGCGCGAGATCCAGTCGCCGCGCACGTCGAGGATCTGCCGCGGCACGAGCCAGTCGAGGCCGCGCACCGCCGCTTCGCGCGCGCGCGCGTCGCCCGTCTCGAGCAGCGCATGCGCGGCAAGCGACGTGTCCCATACCGGCGACAGGCACGGCTGGCAATACGCCTCTTGCTCGCCGACGACGAGCAGCTTCTCGATCGAGCGGCGCGCGATCGCGCGGTTCGGATGATCTTCGGGATAGCCGAGCGCCGCGTACATCATCACCGCGTTGGCCATCGCGGGATAGATCGCGCCGAGCCCGTCCTCGCCGTTCAGGCGCTCGTCGACGAACGCGACCGCCTGGCGGATCGCGCGCTCGCGCGTATAGCGCGGGAAGAGGCCGTCGACGAGACGCAGCACCCCGTCGACCGCGCGGAAGAACGCAAACCAGCCGGCGCTCTGGTGCGGCTGCTTCGGCAGCAGGCCGGTGCTGACGGGTGCGCCCTTGAACAGCTCGTCGATGCGCACGCCGCGCGGATTCTTCGCGACCGGGCGCTTCGCGTTCAGCACGAGCAGCGGCACGATCACGGTGCGCGCCCAGTACGACACCTTCGATAGATGGAACGGGAACCACTGCGGCAGCAGCATGATCTCGACCGGCATCATCGGCACCGCGTACCACGGCACGACGCCGTACAGCGCGAGCTGAATCCGCGTGAACACGTTCGACATCTCCGCGCCGCCCATCGCGTGGATCGCGCGGCGCGCGCGCTGCATGTGCTCGGCGTTCTCGTCGTCGCCGATCACCTTCAGCGCGAAGTACGCCTTCACGCTCGCGCTAATGTTCGGCGCACCGTCGGTGAAGAGCGGCCAGCCGCCGTCCGGCTGCTGAATCCGGCGCAGATAGCGCGCGATCTTCTGCTCGAGCTCGACATTCGGCGCCTCGCCGAGATAGTGGACGAGCAGCACGTATTCGGCCGGGATCGTCGAATCGGCTTCGAGCTCGTAGACCCAGTGGCCGTCCGCTTGCTGCGCGGCGAGCAGCGCGTCGGTCGCGCGCGCGACGGCGGCGTCGAGGCCGGCCGGCGCGGCGGTTGCGTCGAGCGTATGCATTTCGGTCATGTCGTTCATCGGTCCCTCTCTTATTGCCGGCGCGCGCGCCCGGCGGTCTCGCCGGGTCGGAGCGCGCGCCCGTTCGTCGCGGGCCGGCCTACGGCCGTCCAAGCGCCCGCGAGCACCTGGATCGGCACGCGCATACGCGTGCCGGGGGGTTGCATGCGCGGCGCAATCGCCGCGCGGTGGGCCGTCGCCGCGATGCGAACGCCGCATCCGGTGATCGTCATGCGTCGCATGCGATCGGACGGGCGCCGCCCGCGTGCGGCGGATGGCGATGCGGCGCGCGGGCCGCGCCGCGTCTCGAGCGGCGCAGCCCGACCGGTGCGCACCGCCCGCATCGAATCAAAACAGCGCGTAACGCGCCGCGAGCAGCAGCATTCGCGCGCGCGGCTTGCGTAGCGGCGCGCGCGGCGGCGCGAAGCCGCGCGCGACCGCGGCTTCGAGAATCAGGCGATACGCGCCCGACATGATGCGCGGCGCACGAACCTGCGCGCGCGGCGACGCGTCCATCACCGCGTCGGCCTGCGCGAAATGGTGCAGTGCGCGCTCGACGAGCGTCGCGCACACGCGCGGCAGCAACGGATCGCGCGCGATCGTCTGCGGATCGGCGATCGCGATGCCCTCGCGCGCGAGCAGCTCGCGCGGCAGGTAGCAACGGTTGATCGCCGCGTCATCGTCGATGTCGCGCAGGATATTCGTCAGTTGCAGCGCGCGGCCGAGATGATGCGACAGCACGCGGCCGGGCTCGTCCGGCATCCCGAAAATCCTCACCGATAGCCGGCCGGCCGAGCTCGCGACGCGGTCGCAGTACAGATCGAGCGTGGCTTCGTCGGGCGCGCAGATGTCCTCGGCGGCGTCCATCGCCATGCCGTCGATCATCGCGTGAAAGTCGTCGCGATGCAGGCCGAACTTGCCGATCTCGCGCGCGAGCGGCACGAGCGACGCGCGCGGCTTGCCCGCGTAGCAATCGTCGATGTCGGCACGCCAGCGGTCGAGCTGCGCCGCGCGCTCCGCGCGCGCGCCGCCTTCGTCGGCGATGTCGTCGACCGCACGGCAAAACGCATAGACCTGGAACATCGCATCGCGCTGCTCCGCGGGCAGGATGCGCATCGCGAGATAGAAAGAGCTGCCCGATGTGACGGCAGCGGCGTCGGTTTCGTTATCGTCCACCACGGGATTGGAAACGGCCAAGACGAGCTCCGCTAAGGCGCCCTCGCGGGGCGATTGAAGAAGCCATGCCCGGCTGGGGATGGTAAATGCGTGCGAGATGCGCGAACGATCGGCGCAGACAGGCACAAATTACCGGCGGGAAACCGGAATTGGGCGAGAGTATAGCAATCTTTAAGGGCCGCTGCCGCGCGGTTCGGCTGACGAATTCGGGCAGGCGGGCGGCGAAGCGCGGCGCGGCGCCGGCAAACTGCCGGCCGCGGCGCGGCAAGCGCCCGGGCCGGCCGGCGCCGCTTGGCCGAAGGGCCGATGAAATAGGGGACGCAAGCCCGGCGGCGGCTCGCGCCGCCGATGCATTTCACTCCCTCACCGCATCAAACCGTCAATTTTCACGGGATTGACAATCCCCGAAACTCAATCGATGCCGGGCGAGGCCGGGCCGCGCCGTTCGGGCGATACGGTCATGGGGCACGATCGAACGCCACGGCACCGCGATTCCTCACTAAGATGGCGCAGGCTCGCATCGCGACCCGCCATTCGAACCATGACCGATAGACAGGAGACAGACTTGCCGACCGAACCGCGCGACACCGTCGCCGAGCGCCGCGAACCCGCGGCCTCGTCCTCATTGCCCTTCGTGCTGGTGCACGGCGCCTGGCATGGCGCATGGGCGTACGAACGGGTGATTCCCGCGCTCGCCGCGCACGGCCACGCGGCCGTCGCCCGCGATCTGCCCGCGCACGGCGTCAACGCCCGCTTCCCCGCGTCGTTCGCCAAGCGGCCGCTCGACGCCGCCGCGTTCGCGAGCGAGCCGTCGCCCGTCGCGGGCACGACGCTCGACGATTACGTCGACCACGTGCTGCGCACCGTCGACCAGGCTCGCGCGCTCGGTCACGAGCGCGTCGTGCTGGTCGGCCACAGCATGGGCGGCCTCGCGATCACGATGGCCGCCGAGCGCGCGCCCGAGAAGATCGCGAAGCTCGTCTATCTGGCCGCGTTCATGCCGACCGCCGGCACGAAGGGGCTCGATTACGTGCGCGCGCCGGAGAACCGGGGGGAGATGCTCGGGCCGCTGATGATGGCGAGCCCGAAGGCGACGGGCGCGCTGCGCATGGACCCGCGCAGCGACGATCCCGCGTACCGCGCGGCCGCGAAACGCGCGCTCTGCGACGACGCGAGCGACGCCGACCACGCGGCCGTCGGCCATCTGCTCGGTTGCGACGTGCCCGCTGCGCCGTTCGCGGCGCGCATCGAGACGACGGCTGCGCGCTGGGGCGCGCTCGAGCGCCATTACATCAAGTGCCTGCGCGACAAGGTGCTGCTGCCGGCCTTGCAGCAGCGCTTCATCGACGAAGCCGACGCGCTCGCCCCCGGCAACCGCACGCATGTGCATACGCTCGACAGCAGCCACTCGCCGTTCATCGCGCACGCGGGCGCGGTAGCCGATACGCTCGCCGCGATCGCGCGAGGCTGACGCCGTTGGTCCGCCGCGGCGCGGCCGGCTTGCCGGCCGCACTGCCTCAACCGAACGCAACCGAGCAGTTCCGTCCCTGCCGTTTCGCGCGATAAAGCGCCGCGTCGGCCTCGTTGACGAGCGTCTCGTGCGTGAGCGCGCCGGCGTGCGCGGCCGCGCCGCCGACGCTCGCCGTCACCGGCACCCGCACGCCCTCCGCTTCGATCGGGGTGCTGCCGATCGTCTGCCGGATCTTCTCGGCAACGAGCATCGCCTCGTCGAGCGACGTGCACGGCAGCAGCAGCGCGAATTCCTCGCCGCCGAAGCGGCCGAACGTGTCCTGCGAGCGCACGACGTCCGCGACACGCTGCGCCATCACGCGCAGCACGTTGTCCCCGACGACGTGGCCGAAGCGATCGTTGATCGTCTTGAAATGGTCGAGATCGAACAGCAGCACCGACAGATTGCCGCCGTAGCGCTGCCAGCGCGAGAATTCGTCGCGCAGCCGCGCCTCGAAGAAGCGCCGGTTCGCGATGCCCGTCAGGCCGTCGCGGTTCGCGTATTCCTGCAGCTTCGCGACGGCCTCCTCGCGCTCGCGCTGCATCACGCTCACGTGCGTGACATCGGAGACGGTCACGCAGACCGCCTCCACTTCGCGCGCGCGCGCGATCGGCACGAACGTGCAGTCCTGCTGCATGAAGTCGACGCCGCCCGTGATCGGCCGATCGTGATCGAAGCGGAACAGATACGGGCGCTGCTCCCACGAGCTGAACGCGAAGCTGCCGAGCTGGAACACGCTCTCGATCTTGCGCGACAGCCACGCGCGCGGCAGCTCGGGAAAGCTGTCGAACAGGTTGCGGCCGATCACGTCGGCCGCCGCGACGCCGCTATGGTCCTGCATGAACCGGTTCCACATGAGTACCCTCATCTCGCGGTCGAGCACGAAAATACCGAAGCTGACCCGTTCGATGACGAGATCGCTCAGCGAGGAAAGCAGGTTCATAAGCTGGACAGCAACAAATCGAGCGCGTCGCTCATGTGGCGAATCGAATCTTCGGCGAGCAGCATCACGAAGTGCGTGCGCGCGCCGTCGTCCGCGACGCCGAAGTTCACTTCGAGCAGGAGCGTCTCGCTCCACGCGAGCACGTCAGGCTGGAACACGTCGTCGAGCGCGATGTCCTCGCCGAGCAGCCCCGGCGGCGAAAACACCGGCGTGCGCCCGAGCTCGTCGAGGATCGACGATACGCACGCGCCCATCAGCACGTTCGCCATGTCGAACACGAGCTCGGCCTGCGTGACGGTGCCGAACTCGTCGTCCGCGTAAGCGCCGTCGACGAGCGACACGAGCTGGCCGACGCCCGCGCTGCGGCACAGCATCAGCGCCTCGCCCTTGATGTCCGAGCGAAATCCCTGGCGCACGGCGGTCACGTTGTCGTGGATGCCCGTCATGTCGCGCAGCACGCGTCCGACGTCGGCCGCGCGCACGACGCGCACGCGCGGCACCGACAGCTCGATGAAGGCGCCGAGGAGCAGCGCGAGCCGCGCGGCCGCGCGTCCCATCGCGAGGTTGGCGATCTCCTGCAGGGCGTCGCGTTGCTCCGCCGTCAACACCGTCTCAGACATACAACCCATACTCCTTGAGAATGGGCAGCAATGCTTCCGAGGTGACGGGCTTGGCGACGAAAGCCGCCGCACCCAGCTCGCGCACGCGTGCCTGCGCCATCGGTTGGATATCGGCGGATACGACGATCACGAACGTGTTCAGATCCTCGCCGCGCAACGTCTCGAGCACTTCGTAGCCGCTCATGTCCGGCATCGTCAGATCGAGAAACATCACCGATGCCTTGCCGTCGCGATACAGCGCCAGCGCCTCGCGCCCGTTCGACGCATAGTTCACGTCGACGTCCCAATCCGCCGGCAGCGCCTTCGTCAGCAGCTTGCGGGCAAGCAAGGAATCGTCGGCGATCACAATCGGCAGGGGCATGGCTGTCGTGGCGGTAAACGGAGTCGTGTGTCTCGCGTTAACGACGGTTCGCCGCGCTTCTTTAGGCAAGGTGCGACTGACGATACGAGGGACGGACCGCGCGCGAGCCGCCCGGCTCGCAGGAGCCGGACGAAAGCCGGACGCGCCCGCCTGCGGATGGGCCTCGTCGAGGCCGCGCCCGGGCATCGCGGGCGTTCTTCCGCATGGGAAAGCGATGCGCGATTCTGGGAGTAAACCCGGTGCGTTGCAACTCACCATTTTGGGCGGTTCGAACAGAATTGATTCGCGCGAATTCGAATCCGGGAATAGCTCGAGTTGTTTTGGCGATAAGCACGCAAATTATTCCCTTGCTTACGTTTGCGCTTTTGAATTCGTCGCTGTTTGCGGGCGGCGCGCGCAACCGCCGGAAAACCGGCCCCGCGCAAGCTCCGTGCCCCGCGCGGATCACGCGTGCGCGACTCGTTTATGATGCCGATCAATCCCTTTGCGCATTCGTTCGCCCACCATGACGCCCGAACGGCCCGACGCTTCACGCTCGACATCGCCCGACAACGACGATTGGGAGGACGATGCTTCGTTCGCGCCCGGCGCGCCGGAGCACGATTTCGCGGTGCGGCGCGTGACGCTCATCGTGATGCTCGTCGCCGCGATCGTGCTGCCGTGCGTATACGTCGCGGTGATGGCTTACAACGACATGCGCACGCGCGAGGCCACCGCGCGCGACGTGACGATGCGCACCGTGCGCGTCGCCGAGGAGCATGCGCTGAAAGTATTCGATCTGTCGGAGACGCTCGACGCGCGGATCGTCGATCTCGTGCAGGATCTCGACGATGCCGCGGTGCGCAATGCCGAGGCCGACATCCATGATGCGCTCAACACGATCGGCGGCGGCTATCCGCAGGTCGCCTCGGTGTCGATCTTCGGCGCGAGCGGGATGCTGCTCGCGAACAGCCTCTATTACCCGGCGCCGTATGCGTCGATCGCGGAGCGCGACGATTTCGTCGGCATCCGCGACGGCAAGGTGATCGAGCACATCTCGCGCGTGATGCCGGGGCCGCTGAAGGCGGCGAATCCGGGGCCCGTGTTCAATACGGGCGTCGCGCGGCGCCATAGCGACGGCACGTTCGCGGGGATGGTGTCGATCGCGCTGAAGTCTTCGTATTTCAACGCGTTCTATCGCGATCTGCTCGGCGGCGCCGACGCGCCGATGTCGATGGCGCTCACGCGCACCGACGGCGCCGTGCTCGCGTCGTATCCGCCCGCGTCGCGCGGCGCGCCGGACGACGCCGCATCGCAGGCCGACAGCGCGAACCCGTTCGGCGGCGCGCAAGGCGATCAGCATGCGGGCATCGTGCGCGTGAAGCGCGACGGCGACAGCGAGATCGTCGCGTACCGGCAGGTCGGCAGCTATCCCGTGTTCGTATCGTGCGCGTACCGCACGTCGGCGATCCGTCATGCGTGGTACGAGCACCTGAGCGTGCTGTTCATCTCGATGTTCGCGCCGTCCGCC
The DNA here is from genome assembly GCF_000011705.1 of Burkholderia mallei ATCC 23344. Classification (NCBI taxonomy): domain Bacteria; kingdom Pseudomonadati; phylum Pseudomonadota; class Betaproteobacteria; order Burkholderiales; family Burkholderiaceae; genus Burkholderia; species Burkholderia mallei. Next base: position 2,314,312 of record NC_006349.2, read on the forward strand.
GCGCTGTGGGGCGTGATCTGGCTGTCGCTCAAGCGGCTGCGCGCGGAGGAGCAGGCCTGGGAGCGCTGGCAGGCGGAGGCGTCGATGCGGCGCTCGATCGAATCGGCGTACCGGCAGTCGCGCAAGATGGAGGCGCTCGGCAACCTGGTCGGCAGCGTCGCGCACGATTTCAACAACCTGCTGATGATCATCTCGAGCAACGTGCAGATCGCGCGGCGGCGCGGCGTTCAGCATCTGGACACCGAGCTCGCCGCGATCGAGCGCGCGCTGAAGAACGGCCAGTCGCTCACGCGCCAGTTGCTGGGTGTCGCACGCAAGCAGCCGCTGCGCAGCGAGACGATCGACATCGCGCACTGGCTCGCGTCGTGCCGCGAGTTGCTGAAGACGTCGCTCGGCTCGAAATCGACGCTCGCCGTCGACACGCAGCTCGACCTGTGGCCCGTGCGCGTCGACGTCGCGGAGCTCGAGCTCGCGGTGATCAATCTCGCGGTCAACGCCCGCGACGCGATGCCGCAGGGCGGGCGCTTCAAGATCAGCGCGCACAACATCACGTTCCGCCGCGAGGACGGCTTTCCGCTGACGGGCGACTTCGTGCAGATCTCGGTCGAGGATACCGGCCTCGGCATGTCGCCCGAGGTGCTCGCGCGCGCGTTCGAGCCGCTTTTCACGACGAAGGCGAAGGGGATGGGCACGGGCCTCGGACTGCCGCAGGTATTCGCGTTCTGCGAGCGCTCCGGGGGGCTCGCGACGATCGACAGCGAAGTGGGCGCGGGCACGTCGGTGCGGCTCTACCTGCCGCGCACGACCGACGCGGTGCCACCCGTCGACGCGCCCAACGCCGTCGACAATCTCGCCGCCTCGACGCCTGCGGGGCTGCGAATCCTGCTCGTCGAGGACAATGGTGAAGTCGCGGCGGGCACCGAGGCGCTGCTCGAGCTGCTCGGCCATCAGGTCACGCACGCGCCGAACGCGGACGACGCGTTGCGCATGCTGAACGCCGCAGGCGCCGAGCCAGGCGCGCCGGGCACGTTCGATCTCGTGATCTCGGACATCCACATGCCGGGCACGATCAACGGGATCGATCTCGCGGAGGCGATCGAACGCGGCGACATGAAGCTGCCGGTGATTCTCGTCACCGGCTACGCGGAGGAGTTCGACCGGACGCGCCGCGTCCATGCGCGGTTGCTGTCGAAACCGTTCGACATCGCGCTGCTCGACGACTTGCTGCAGAAGATCCAGCACGAGCGCGACGCGCGGCTCGCGGGGCATGAGGATTGAAGAGGTAGGGGTGGTTGGCGGTCGCTTCGGTTGGGTGAGGAAAGGCCGTGGGGGCGGTGGTTGAGGGCTGTGGGGGACTCGGTCTGGTTGGGAAGAGGCTCGGGTTGTCGGTTGTCGGTTGTCGGTTGTCGGTCGCCGGATCGCAAGTATCGCGAATGGCGGATGTCATGGCGCAGGCGTTGGGCGGCAACATCGGCGAATGCCGCGACGAGCGCATGCAGTCGAGCACGCCCCGGCATCCGCCTCTCCGATCGGATCGATCGCTCAGGCCGATTCGGCGTGTCGGTGCACCCAGTCCGCGTAGCGATCGACGAACCCCTGCAGGAACTTGCGCGTGTCCTCGTTGACGATGTTGCCCTGCGCGTCGATCTTCGACGCATCGTGCTTGATGAACATCTCCGGCTGACCGAGCGTCGGCACGTCGAGATACGCGAGCACGTTGCGCAGATGCTGCTGCGCAAGCGCGGTGCCGATCGCGCCCGGCGACGTGCCGAGCACGGCGGCCGGCTTGCCCGACCATGAATTGCTCCCCCACGGGCGCGATCCCCAATCGAGCGCGTTCTTCAGCACGCCGGGCATCGAACGGTTGTACTCCGGCGTGACGAACAGCAAGCCCTGCGCGGCTTCGATCGTCTGCTTGAAATGTTTGGCCACGTCGGGAAAGTCGGCGTCGTAATCCTGGCTGTACAGCGGCAGCGAGCCGATATCGACCGGTTCGAACGACAAGTCGGCCGGCGAGAGCGAAGCCACGGCGTTTGCAAGCGCGCGATTGAACGACTCGCGCCGTAGACTGCCGACAATGACTGCAATGCGATAAGTCATTTGGATCTCCTTCCGTTCAGTAGGTAATCGGCTGGTTTTGTTTCCGATTCTGCATCAACCGGCCCTTTTATGTGCAAGCCAGCTTGAATCCCGGTGCATCGGGGCTTCGAACCAGATTTCCACACAGTTTTCCACAGAAACTGTGGATAACTTGATGGATATGTCGGCCGGTTACATTGATGTCGGTGGCATGTAATCACGTCTGTGCCACGATCGCCGGCACGACCTACGCTGTCAGCATAGCGCGCGACGATGACGCGTGCCGCTTGCCGCCGCGCTTGCCACGGCGCGCGTCGCATGGATAATCTTGCGCTGCCGCCCGCGCGCGCCGTATGCGCGCAGGCAAGAACCGGAAGCCATCCCATGCAGCACGCGCGCGCCGCGCACGACGATCCCGCCTATCTCGCGCAATTGCGCCACGATTTACTTCGCTTCGCGCGTCTGCAACTGCGCGACGCCGATGCGGCCGAAGACGCCGTCCAGGAGGCGCTCGCGGCGGCATGGGCGCAGGCCGAGCGCTTCGACGGGCAGTCGAGCCACAAGACCTGGGTGTTCGGCATCCTGCGCAACAAGCTGATCGATACGATCCGGGCGCGGCGCAGGACGATCAACGCGTCGGCGCTCGACGCGGAGCTCGACGGCGAAGCGCTTCTCGAGCGCGAACTGTTCGCGGACAATGGGCACTGGGCGCCGCACGCGAAGCCTCGTCCGTGGCCGAAGCCGGAAACGATCCTGCAGCAGCGGCAGTTCTGGATACTGTTCGAGACGTGTCTCGAACACCTGCCGGAGCAGATTGGCCGCGTATTCATGATGCGCGAGTTTCTCGATTTCGCAATCGACGACATTTGCACGGAGCTCGAACTGAAGGCGAACCATTGCAGCGTGCTGCTGTACCGCGCACGGACCCGACTGCGCACCTGTCTCACCGAAAAAGGCTTGACGACCGAAGATGCTACTGGGGAAATGTAAGGACATCACGCGGCTCCTGTCGGACGAACTCGACCGTCCGCTGTCGCTCGACGAGCGGCTCCGCGTGCGCGTGCATCTGCCGGCTTGCACCGGTTGCCGCAATTACCGCATGCAAATTCGCATGCTGCGGGAAGCGGCTCGCGTGGCGGGCGGAAACAACGGGCCACGGAACGAGTAAACACAGCGCATGTGGCTGTGCCTGCGGCTGCGGCTGCGGCGATGCGTATAGTCTCCGGTTCGCGCCGCAGCCCTGATGAATCAGCGATGAGCAATGGTGGCGCGACGGGCATTCGATCGAAAGCCGGCCGGCTGAAACGGAACCGCCGGGCAAGACCGGGAGGCGCGCGATATTCGCTCGGTTCCTGAAGGAATAGGTGGCCGCAGCACCGGCATCGTCCGGGCGGCGCGACCGTCGGCCGATGCTCACTGAACCGCGTTCGGCGGCGCTTCCAGCGCAAGAAACGCTGCCGGCAGCGACATACTCTTCGAATTATTATTTTTTCAATAATTATTCGAATAGTGACCGCACGGCTTCGGGCGGACGGCCGATCGCGGCCTTGTCGCCATGCACGACGATCGGACGCTGCAACAGGATCGGGTGCTCCGCGATGGCGTCATACAATTGCGTATCGGATAGGGCGGCATCGGCAAGATTGAGGTCTTTATAAGGCGCCTCATTGTCACGGATCATGTCCCGCACGGGCCGCCCAAGCTGCCGATGCAGCACCTTCAGTTGCGCCGCGGTGAGCGGCTGCTTCAAGTATTCGACGACATTGATTGCTTCCCCGGTCGGGTTGAGCGTTTCGACCAACGCCAGTGTTTCACGCGATTTAGAGCAACGGGGATTGTGATAGATCGTGATCATCGGTTTGCAGATGAGGGTAGGTCAAAGACGCGGGTATTGTAACGGTCGGGTGGCAAGGTAGCGGAATGCTTCCGTCTCCGTCTCCGTCTCCATCAGCCGTCTGCCGTCTGCCGTCTGCATGTTACTCACCACGGCGTAGGTAGGCGCTACGCCCTCGTTGGTTTATGCGCATAAAGTCCGCCTCGTTGGCGTTGGCGTAAGGGCACAAGAGCGACCGCTCCCGCCCACATACGTCAACTACTCCATAGATGTCGACGCGAATCGCGCTCCCTCGCAGACACTGCCCATCGACACTCGATACGTCATCCTCCCAGCTTTATGCGCATAAACCATCGGCCAGATGGCCAACACGTCGCTCACTCACAACAAATTCATTGAAATAAAAAAAGCGTCCGGTAAAATTCTCTCGATCAAAATAGGAGTGAAAATTGGCAGCTGAAATCATTGCAGTCACTCAACAAAAGGGCGGTGTCGGCAAGAGCACCATTGCGATGCACCTCGGCGCCGCATTCCACGAAAAAGGGCGGCGCGTCCTGGTCATTGACGCCGACGGCCAAAACACCCTCGTTCACTGGTCCAGCTCCTCCGCCGATAGCGAGTCCGGCATCCCGTTTCCTGTCGTGAACCTTGCCGAAGCCGGCAGCCAAATCCACCGCGAGATCAAGAAGTTCATCAACGACTACGACATCATCATCGTCGATTGCCCGCCGTCGATTACAGAGAAAGTGTCCGGCGTCGTATTGCTTGCTGCGACGATTGCGGTGATCCCGACATCGTCGTCGCCGGCCGATTACTGGTCGAGCGTCGGCCTCGTCAAGCTGATTCAGCAAGCGCAGGTGATGAACGAAGATCTTCGCGCCGTGTTCCTGCTGAACAAGACCGAAGAGAAGCGGATGCTCACGCGTGAATTGAAACGCGCCCTCGAAGAACTCGGCTTCCCGCTTCTCAAGACGCAGATCCCCACACGCGAAGCCTATAAGCAAGCGATGGCGCTAGGCCAAACCGTCTTACAAATGAACGACCGCGGCGCAAAGCTCGCAGCGGCAGAAATTCGTGCATGCGCCGACGAGATCGTCGCGATGCTGCCCTGACTTTATGCGCATAAAGGACCCTGAATGAAACCCTCCCAATTCGCCAAAGGCTTCCAAGCGCGCCCCGACATCACGACCAGCGAAAAGCGCACGGCGCTCGATCGGCTCAATGCGATCGACGGCCTCGTCAAATCCGAAGCCGCGGCGCCCGCCGCCCCCCCCAGCAAATCGTCGAAGAAGAACCTTCCCGTCACAATCGTCGAAACGCCGCCCACTGCGGACGCAGCCGACGAATCGAGCCAATATCGTTCGTGGCGAATCGACAATCGCTATCAGCCTGGCCAAGTGATCGAACTGCCGCTCAAGGCGATCAAGCCGAGCCCGTTCAACCCTCGGCACTTCTACCTGAAGTCGTCCATCGCGGAGCTGGCGGTCAATCTGGCGAAACAGGGCCAACAGCAAGCAATCCACGTCATTCCCGATTACGACAACCCGGGCTCGTACTTCGTCAGCGACGGCGGCCGCCGTGTCCGCGCACTGAAGGAAGCGAACAAGGAATCGGTCAAGGCAATCGTCGTCGATCTGCCGATCGGCATTCAGAGCTACAAGCTCGGCTACGACCTCAACGTCCAACGCGATTCGCAAACGGTCTTCGACAACGCGATCGTCTGGAAGCGCTTTCTCGAGGAAAAGTATTTTCAGAGCCAAAAGGAATTGGCCGAGCATCTCGGGCTCGACGAATCGACGGTTGCCGTTGCGCTGTCGATCGGCAAATTGCCCGAAGCCGTGATGCAGGAAATGGTTGCGCGCCCGGATCGCTTCGGCTCGAACATGGCATATCAGGTGGGCCGTTATCACGCGGCGCGCGGCACCGACTCGACGCTGCGCCTCATCAACAAGATCCTGTCCGACGACCTCAGCACCCGTCAGGTCGCCGATATCGTGAAGGGAAGGGCGACCACACAGGAAAGCCCGAAGCCCGCGAGCCGGCAGCGGTATGCGCAGCGGCACGAGATCAAGCTGAACGGCGTATCGGTCGGCGATCTGAAGTCGTATGGCGAGGATCGGCTGGAGCTACGGCTGCGCGGCCTGACGCGAGAAAAGCGGGACGAGATCCTGCAGCAGCTCGAGCGGATGCTGTTGTCGAACTGAACGAGCGAATCGAAAAGAAACGGGGCCCAGCGGGCCCCGTTTCAGACTGCTGACGAACCCCACGTTTTTGTGAGCGTGGGGTTTTGTCTTTCTGGGATCAGGATTGCGGGTTCGCCGCGAGCGGGTAGTCGAAGCTGCAGCGCAAACCGCTCACCAGACGCAGCAGCATGCGCACGAAGCGCCAATCGGGACCCGCTGGCCCCTTTTTCCGCTTCCGCGCCAGCAGCATCGCAATCTTCTTGATGTTCTGTGCCGCCGCGGCCAGCAAGCACTGCTCGGCCACCTTGCGTAGCCCACGCATACGGGCATAACGGTGCCCATGCAGCTGCTTGGCATCGGCGAAGCTGCGCTCCACCGTCTGCTTGCGCCGCGCGTAAATGCGTTGGCCCCATTCGGTCAAGCGCCGCGCGTCCACCCGCTCCTTGGCGCGCTCCCACACGTGGCGCGTTACCACCTTCACCGCGATCGCACTGTTCGTGCACTGCGATCGTACCGGGCAGCGCCCGCAGATCTGCGCATTGGATTTGTATTCCCGATAGCCGAGCCGATTGGTCGTGCTGTACGGCAGGGCCTGCCCCTGCGGGCACACGTATTCGTTGCGATACGCGTCGTACTTGAACTGCCGTTTGTAGAACATGCCCGGCTTGTGGTTCGGCGTGCGATAGCCCATCACCCCGGCAATCCCTCGCTCCTCCAGCCCCTGGCACACCGCCGGCGTGAAGTAGCCCGCATCCAGCCCCACCGCCTCGACCTTGAACTCAAAGCGCTCGCGCTGGCGATCCAGCCGATCCAGATACGGCTGGCTGTCATGCACCGAGGCCGGCGTCACATGCGTATCGGTGATGATCGCGTGCTTGGCATCCACCGTGCGGTGGTCCAGATAGAAGAACCCCTTCGGCTTGTCGTCCCGCACCATGTAGCCGCTGTCCGGATCGGTCCGGCTGAGCTTGGTGTCCTTGCTAGACGGCGGCTCATCGTCGTCGCGATCCAGCGGCTTCCTGCCATGCGCGGCCCGGTCCGCATCCACTGCCGCGTTCAATGCCTCCGTGTAGGCGGCCGGCGTCTGCTCCAGCTTCACCACATCGAACTTGCCTTTGTTCGCGTTCGCCTTCAGGTGCGTGCTGTCCGTGTACAGCACCCGACCGTCGACCAGCCCGCGCTTGATCGCCTGCCGCACGATCTCGTCGAAGATCTCCTGATACACCGTCGTGTCCGTGAAGCGTCGGCGGCGATTCTGCGAGAACGTTGACGCATCCGGCACCTTGTCGGTCAGCCGGAACCGGGCGAACCAGCGATAGGCGACGTTGACCTGGACCTCACGCATCAGTTGCCGCTCGCTGCGCACCCCGAACAGGTAGCCGATGAACAACAGCTTGAACATCACCACGGGATCGAGCGCCGGCCGCCCGTTGTCCGCGCAATACAGATGCGCCACCTTCGCGCGGATGAACTCGAAATCCACCGCCGCATCGATCTGGCGCAGCAGGTGGTCCTTCGGCACGAGTTCCTCGAGCGTCACCATCTCGAGTTCGTGCTGCGTGGGCATGGGCGTCTTCAGCATCACGCCATTAAAAAACAAAAATCCCCCACTTGGCGAGGGTTTGTCAGCAATCTGAAACGGGGCCCAGCGGGCCCCGTTTCTTCTTGCGCGTGCGAAAGACGAAAATATCCGGTGAACCGGGCCCACCTCAAGCCGCGCGAGACTGGCTGAGCGTGAAGGCGAGCAGATCGCCGTCGGTCGGTTCGCCCCAAGTCCGTTGCGCGAGCCAATCGAAGAAGGCCGTTTCGACGAGCTTCGAGTCGAGCCCGCGTCGCCGCCAATCGTCACGCAAATGCGAGCCCAACGCCGGCAGCACATCGGATTCGAACGACGCGCGCGCAACCTCACGCTCCGCGTCACCCTGTTCCTCGTACAGCTGTTTGGCTTCCTTGCGCCGGTAGGCATCGTATTCGCTGCGCAGACGTGCCTTCGGGTCGTCCGCCTGCCCCACGTTCGCCGCGGCGGCAGCCAACTTGGCGCTACCGCCGAGCGGCGGCGCTTCGACCGTATCGACGGGCGGCGCATATCCTTTCTTCAGCGCATCCTTGAACAACGCGGGCGCGCTGCGCACGGGCGGCAGCGTCGTGCTGCGTACCCGCTGCTCGGTCAACTGGAGTGCCGCGCGAATCCGGTTTTCCTCGTTGTCCGCGTAAAGCGTCTGCGCTTCCTTCAGCGGGATGCCGATCTTCACCATCCGGTCGACAAGCGTGCTGTCGAACACGTTCGGATGCTCGTCGAGCGCGAGCATCGGCTGCTTGCGCTCCGACACGCGGAACTGAATCTCGGCCACCCGCCGTCCTTCGCGATGCTCAACCAGTTCGACGAAGATGTTCGTCACCGCGTTCACCTCGGCGATCGCCGGACGCAAGTAATCGCGCTTGAAGTACTTGTACTCGCGCTTCGCCTCGTCGCCGGCTTCGGTATCGGGGGTGCCGGAGAGAATCGGGCGCCACCATTCCCATGGCTCACGCATCGTCAGATGGCTCGGATTCGTCAGGTAGCGCACGCAGATTTCGTAAAGCGCGAGCCCCGCGCTGCTGCGCAGCTGGCTCTGGAACTGCAGGCTCAGACGCGCGTACTGCACCGGGTCGAGCAGTTTCTTCTTGATCTTCGGCGCAAACGAGAATTCGACCCACACACGCCGTGTGGCCGGATCTTCGAGAATTTCGGCATCGGCGATCAACGTGGAGATTCCCCACTTTCGGCCGGGCTTCTGGCTCGACGTGCCGGTACTCCATTCGACCTGCACCGACACCATTCGCCGCAAGTGCTCCTTGACGAGGGCGGTGTCATTGGAATCGAAAGCCGAGTTCGCGACGATGTCCGACAACAGCGCGCGATAGGTGTCGCCGGAATCGTCCGCTTGTTGGGCGACCGCAAGCAGCACGTTGAACAGCTTGCGAGTCAGGAGGGTGATCTTGCCGTTTTTCGGCTGAATTGCGATCGCCTCGACGGCCTTACGCAATTCGGCGGAACTAGCACTCACCACGTCCACATCGGTTTTCTTGGCGCGCTTTGTGGCCATGCGTCGGGTCGGAGGAGAAGTTTCCGGAAGGATAGCCTCTGTGGTGATGTGCGTCCAGAACGGCATGCTCACCATATGCGGTGAAGCTCAGCGATTTGTCGCCGCTCACCCGACCGGGCTCCCGTAAATACTCACCGGTCCAAAATCCGGTCATCGTCGACTCACCTTTGCAGGCGGCGGCGCGCGCGGCAAACGCCGGTTTTCCCGCATTCGCGCTCCGTGGCACATCGGCTCCCGTATCGTCTCACCTCGAATCCTGTCGCAAAATTGCTACGACAAATTCACATGCCGGGGCATCTCGGTAATCGGTTTCGGAGCCGGCCGGAAAGGCGGTGCGCGGCGAGCCGATTCCGACGCACATACGGAACGCCGGCCAACGTGGCGCTGGACATCCCGGGATGTGCAGATCGCGGTTCGGGCGCGGAAGGCGCACCGGGGCTGGCCAATCGTCGGAGCGTCTGCCCCTGACCTTTCGGCGTTGACGTTCGACCCGTGTCCACGGACGGGCCCCTATCCTGCATTGTCCCACCGGAAAAAGCTATCGAATACAAGCGAACGGCCGCCGACTGCCCTGAGCCGACGTGCTTCGGCCATGCGTGAGCCGCCGGAAAGCGTTCGCCTCACCCATCGCGCCTCAGCGATCGTGAGCGGCCGTATTGGCGTTATGCAGGCTCGAGCACGGCCGCGCCGCGCTCGGCCGTCGACCGGATACGAACGCGCGCGCCCTGCATTGGCCCCTGTCCGGTTGCCGTTCAGTAACGTGAGTGAGCGCGCCCACACTCGCCTCACCTGACGGCAAGCCTATCCATGAATGGGAAATAACGCGTACGCGCTCCACCAGCCGTGCCGCGAGCCGCTGGAGGATGCGGCCAATCCACCCGGCGATCGTGCCAAGACTGCAAGCGTGAGCATCCGTCGGCCGAATCGACTCACCCATGAGGACGACATCCGGCAAACGTGAGCGAATCGGACGCAACCGGCTAACCAGACGCCCGTCAAAGCCAACGTGAGCCGCGATACGGCCTTTCGGCTAACCGTAAGCGATGCCTTGAACGGCGCCACGGTCGAACAAATGTAAGGCCCCGTGCCGGCCACCATCGGTCCGCCACCCCTACGCGAAGCACATGAATGGGTAATCGCCTCACACACGGCCGGCGTTTACAGACCAGTCCCCCGTACCGCGCCCTTTGAGAATGGGCCGCCGCCACCGCGCGCACGGAACCCATCACGCATGATCGACGGCCGCGGGCCGGCCTGCTGTCCTGCAGAGCGAGCGCCTCGCCGAGCCAACGGCCGGCCCGCCGCGATAGCCACGCTTATATCCATCCGGCGGAGGCTCGACCGAGCCGGCACCGGCGTTGCTTGCGAACAGTCCCCGCAATCACGCGAAAAAAGGCCAACAACGTGAGCTCCCAGCCGCCGTCCGAGCTCACCCGCCCCCATCTCTTCACCTTACCGCCAGCAAGCCCGCCGTCCTTACCGAGATGGACAACGCGGGCCGATTGCCCCGCAAGCTTGCCCCTTCCTGCCGCAAGGCGCCGACCATCAAGCGTGAGCGCCGGCTCCTGTCTCGCCGCACCGCCATCCCAACCGCAACGTGCCTCCTCCCCCACGGTAGCGCCCCCGAGCCCGCCTTGCTCATCCTTCGAAGAATCGATTTTGAGGCGCGGCATGGGCGCCGCAGACCGGCCCCCGAAAAATCTCACCGTTCGGATCCGATCAACCAAGGAAGCGCTCCGTGCGCAGGTCCGGCATACGGGCGATCGCCGGCAATCTACTCCTGTAAAACCTCACCTCAAGCCGATTTCAGCGTCGTCCGGCAGCGAGCCGGCAGCCCCCGAAAAAGCTCACCTTTGCTTTTCGAGTACAAAAATAATATATATATA